>JBCCQM010000073.1:0-34830 GCA_039024335.1 Myxococcota bacterium | reverse complement strand
TCGCGATCACCAACCGCGGCGATGAGGTCCAACCCACGCCGTTTCTCGCCGTCTACGATCCGCCCGGTCGGCGCGGTACCCCGAGTCTCGGCGCGACGTGGACGGGGACCGCGTCGATCGAAGGTGTGGCGTGGTCGGGCGGGCGCCTGATCGCCGCCGCCCACGACCGAGGCGTGCTGGTGTTCGAACGCGCCGGCAAGACCCTGCGCCAAGTGGGCGCGCTCGAAGCTGCGAAGGCCGACGCGTGGGACGTGGAGGTCCGCAAGGGACACGCCTTCGTCGCGAACGGCACGGGTGGCCTGCTCGTCGTCGACATCACGGACCCGAAGGCGCCGAAGCAGGTCGCCACCCTCGCGCTGCCGGGGTCCGCCGGTGACGTCTCGCTCGATCCCAAGTCGGCGATCGCGTACCTCGCCACGAAGAACGGCCTCGCCGTCGTCGACATCTCCGACCCCGCTGCCCCCACCCTGCGCGCACACGTCGAGACGCCTGGCACCGCATTGATGGTACGCCCGAGCGCACCGGGAACCGTGGTCGTGGCCGACTGGGCCGAGGTTCGGGCCTACGACGTCCGAAAGCCCGACGCGCCGGTACTGCGCGCCTCGAAGCGCATCCCGACCGACGGCGATTTTTCTCGCGTGCTCGCCCTCGACGCCGCGCCGGACGGTTCGGTATACGCGGGCGAGTGGCAGGGGCTGCACACCCTATCGCTCAGCGCCGAGATGGACGCCCCTGATGTCGACGTCGAAGGAGGATCCACGATCCGACTCGGCCGGCTCGGCACCGGCAATGCCGCCACCCATACCGTGTGGCTGGGCAACCGGGGAACCCGCCCCCTGAGCATTCACGGCGTGAAGACGTCCGGACCCGTCTCGGTCGAGCAGCCCTGCCTCGAAATCGCGCCCGGAGACTCCGCCGCCTTGGCGCTTTCCGTCACGCCCGACGGTCGAGGCCCGATCGCGGCGTCGGTCGTGCTGGCGAGCAACGACCCCGACGAAGCCACCGTCGCGCTGGAGATCACCGCGAACGCGTCGGGACTCGACGTCGGCGATCCGGCTCCCCCGCTGAACGCCATCGGGCTCGACGGCACTACGTGGGACAGCGAGCGCCTCCGCGGCAAGGTCGTGGTCCTCTCGTACTTCGCCACCTTCTGACCCGTCTGCGGTCTGGAGTTTCCAGACCTCGAAGCCAAGCTCTGGCAGCCCTACCGCGATCGCGGCGTCGTGGTGCTGGGCGTTGCCGGCGACGGACTGTTCGGCGGCGAAGACGAGCAGACGCTCGCCCGCTTCATCCAACAGACCCGCGTCACGTTCCCGGTCGTGCGGGGCGCGGAGAGTCGCGCCGAATACGGCGATGCCAAGGCACGCATCTCGCCGTTCCCGTTCGACGTCATCATCGACCGCAACGGCACGGTTCGGTACATGGCGACGAAGTTCGACGCCCAGGCGATGATGCGCGTCGTCGACGGCCTGCTCGACGCTCCAGCGGCGCAGTAGACACCTCCAGGGCGATCGGAGATGCTCGTTGGGCGAGATGCCCGACGACGGCACGCATCCAGGCAAGACCGACGCGTCGGCGGGGACGCTGCTGGTCGCCGCGCTGACGTCGATCGGTTTCATCGCCCGCGCGCTGCCGCTGCTGAACGTCGGGGGTCGACTGCTCCGGCAGTTTCCCACCGAAGACGGGTATCTGATGCTGCAGATCGCCCGCAATATGGCGCTGGGACACGGCATGAGCGTCGCCGCCGGCACCATGCCCACCAACGGCACGCAGCCGTTGACCACGTTCGTGTGGTCGTTGGCCTTTCGACTCGTCGATGCCGACCGCGTCGCGGGCGTGCGCGCGGTGCTGGTGCTCGAGCTGTGCATCGCGGTGCTCACCGCGCTGCTGCTGCTGCGGGTCGCGCGTCGGCTCCTCCCCGACACACCGCGCGCTCAAGCACTCGCGCCCCTGGCCGCTGCAGCGCACTTCGCCTCACCGCTGGCGGTGATGCACTCGATGAACACCCTCGAGTCAGGCGCCTATGCGGCGGCCGTCCTGGCAACCGTCGCCGTCCTGCTCCGCGAAGCCCAACCGCCCGGTCGATGGTCAGCGGTCGCGTGCTTGCGCGTCGGGATGATTCTCGGCGGGTGCTTTTGGGTCCGCAACGACGCGGTCTTCCTGATCGCAGGCGTCTGCCTCGCGCACGTCTGGGTCGCTCGGCGCGACAGGGCATCCCGAGTCCGTGCGTTCATCGAGGCGGTCGGTATCGGTGGCACCACCCTGCTGATCGCCGCGCCGTGGCTGTACTTCAACCTGACCGCGTTCGGCCACCTCGTCCCCGTCAGTGGCATCGCCGAGTCGCAGGCTGCGGCCTTCGGAAGCAACGCATATCTCGTCCCGACGAAGCTCTTCGAATACGTCGTCCTCTTCGCGCCGATTCCGGAGCGTTGGGAGTCCAGCCCGGTCATCTGGCTGTTCACCGCGAGCGCGCTGGTCACCGGCATCGTCTTGGCCCGACGTCGAAGGTCGGCGTCGCCGCCATCGGCAGCGGTGCTCGCCTTGGTGCTCTATGCCGCCCTGCTGTGTGGCTTCTACGGTCTGGTCTTCGGGACGCCGCACTTCGTGGGGCGCCACCTGTTCCCGCTCTCTACGTTTGCCGCGCTTCTGGGCACCACAGCCGTGGCCGCGGCGCTCGAGCGGACTCCCTCGCGCGTCGTTGCCTCACGGGCCGGAGCGGTGCTCGCGGTGCTCGCCGCAGCGACCCTCAACGCGCGTCAGTACGCTCGCGGAACCGAACACCCACATTTTCAAGTCATCGCTTGGGTGGAGCGGCACGTGCCCGCGTCCAGCTGGGTCGGCGCGATTCAAAGCGGCACGCTCGGGTTCTTCCACGATCGCACCATCAACCTCGACGGCAAGGTCAACCCCGACGCCCTCGATGCCGTGCTTCGCCGCGACCTCGCCCGCTACATCGTCGACCAAGACATCGACTACATCGTGGACTGGGTCGGCGCCGCATCCGTGGTCGACGTTCCGCCCCTGCGCGGACGCTTCGAAGTGGTCGAACTCGATCGCGCCCGCAACCTCGGCGCGCTCCGCCGCATCGGTGCGCCCTCGAGGGCTCCTGATACGCCCGAACCAGAGGCCGTGCGCCAACTCATCGAATAATAATGAAAGTCAATTTCATATTCCAGCGTCATGCATGACTCCTCGTTTCGTCTGGTTTCATTGGCAACCGTCTTGATGCTCGCTGCCTGCGGCGACGACAGCTCGGGCACTGCCGACGCGACGTCGGGCACCACCACCGCCGCCGGTTCGAGCAGCGGCGACGGCACGACCACTGCGCCCGCCTCCACGACCACCGCCGACGACACGATGGGAACGACGGAGTCGGTCGACGGATCGAGCTCGGGTACGACCTCGGGAGACGAGACCGGCGGGTCGAGCAGCTCGGGAGGCTCGAGCAGCACGGGCACGTTCATCCCGCCCAACGTCGACGCCTACCTCGGCGACTACGAAGGCTCGATGTTCCTCGACTGCCTGCAGAACGAGCCAGGCGTGATGTCCTTCACCGTGGGCGAAGAAGCGACCGTGCTGGGTGAATGGCTCGTAGGGCCGGTCGCCGACGGGCAAATCGACGCGCTCATCATCGACGAAGAGGGCACGATGAGCGGGACCGCATCCGTGATGTCGAACATCGTGGCGGAGTGCACGACCGAAGGCACGTTCGACGGAAAAGGCAGCGCGATGGGAACCTTCGACTGCACCAAGGGCGTGGTCTGCACGGGAACCTGGGAAGCGACCCTCGTCAAGTAGTCGCAGCGGCTTCGAGACGCGCTCCGCCGGGTCGACGCGACACGCCCCCCGGCGCCCGGCCGTGCCAGGGTCCGCCCCCCTCCACGTGCAGGCATGCTCCGAGCCAATCGAGCGTGGCGCGCACGCGGCCGACGTTGCGCAGGTCGGCGTGGGTGAGCACCCAAATCGGTCGGTGGAACACGGGAACGTCCGCGACCGCGTCGAGCCGAATGAGCTCGGGGTGGGGACCGGCAAGCATCGTGGGAACGAAGCCCACGGCCGCGCCCGACGCGACGACGTGGTGCAGACCCAGCGAGCTGTCGCAGCGTACGATCACAGACGACGCCGGAACGTTCGCCTGCATCCACCGAGCCGACGCGTGGTGCTGGTGGCCTTCGTCCCAATCGACCCAAGGCCAAACCTTCGGGTCGTCGAGCCCTTGGCCGAGCATGCGGTCGCGGAGAGCGCGGTGTACGAAGACCGCCTGCTCAAACGTGCTCAACCGTCGCCCGACCAGTGATTCGGGGGGCGCATCCGTGATGCGGATCGCCACGTCTGCCTCTCGCCGGGTCAGGTTGGTCATCGTCAGGCCGGTCACGAACTCCAGCGCGATGCCTGGGTGCTGCGCTCGAAAGGCAGGAACGGCTCCGGTGAGGGCCGTGAACATCGACGGCGACGCCGCCACGCGCACGACGCCCTCGAGCCGATGATCGCGGCCAGCGATCCGCCGACTGAGTCCGTCGACCTCCGCCTCGATGGCCGCGGCCGTCTGCGCCAAGTCCTCCCCCGCGGCGGTCAGACGCAGACCACGACCCTCTCGTTCGAAGAGCTTCACGCCGAGGCTCTCCTGAAGCTCGGCGAGGCGCCTGGAGACCGTGGGGTGGCTCAGTCTCAGCGCGGTCGCGGCCGCGCGCAGCGTACCCGAGCGTGCGACGGCGAGCACGAGCGGCAGGTCGGACCACGGGATCTCGAGGGTGGCGTTGGCGCTGCCCATTGGTCCGATTATGAACCATTCATGTCCGCAAACGTCGGTTTTCCGGTCCGGATTAACACCGCATGCTGAGGCTCAGGAGAACAGCCATGCATCACGACAACGACCGATACGGCCCGTGGGCCATCGTCACCGGAGCATCCCAGGGCATCGGAGAGGGGTTCGCGCGAGCGCTCGCTGCCAAAGGCTGCGACCTGGTGCTCGTGTCGCGACGAGCTTCCCGCCTCGAGACGCTCGCCTCGGACCTTCGCGCCACCTTCGGGATTCAGACCCGAGTCGTCGCTGCCGACCTCAGCCAGGCCGGCTCCGGCCGCGCAGTGATGGATGCAGTCGACGATCTCGACGTCGGGCTCCTGGTCTCGAATGCCGGCGGTGCCCACATGGGTGGGTTTCTGCAGACCACGATCGAACACCTCGCCGCCGACCTGACCCTCAACGCGCGATCTCACCTGGAGCTGACCCACGCCTTTGCCGGACGGCTGCGCGGCCGCGGTCGCGGCGGAGGCATCCTGCTCGTGTCATCGACCGCAGCCCTTCAGCCGATGGCGTTGGGCGCCAACTACTCCGCCGCCAAGGCGTACCTGCTGAACCTCGGAGAGTCGATCCATCGGGAGCTGTCGGCGGTCGACATCGACGTCACCGTGCTGCTGCCGGGGCCTACCAACACGCAAGGGCTCAACGACCGCAACGACATCGCCATGGGCAAGCTTCCCATGACCGCCATGCCCGTGGCGCAGCTCGTCGAAGAAGGGCTCACGGCATTGCACGCGCGGCGCTCGTCCCACGTTGCGGGTGCGCTCAACCGCTGGTCCACACGGCTTCTACCGCGCCGGCTCTCGGCGTGGATGTACAGCACGCTCCTCCGCCGGAACGCGGCACCGGCACTGCTGCCCACCGCACCGATGGCCCTGTCGGCTGCACCCTCGAAACGATCGCATCACGTCGCCTGACCGGCCCCCGAAAGGAACCCACCCATGGACACGCTCTTCCAAACTCTCGCCGCGGTGGCCGGCCTGCCACTCTTGGTCCTCGGTGTGCGGTCGATGTTCGCCCCCCGCACGATGCAAGGTCCGTTCTCGGTCTCGATCAAGGGGACCGCCGGACTCAGCACCATCCGCAGCGTGGCCGGAGGATTCTTCTTCGCCTGCGTAACGCTGCTGGGCTGGGGGCTGCTCCGCGACCAACCGCAGTGGTTCTTCGCCGTCGCCGTCATGCTGCTGTCCGTCGCCGTCGGCCGGGTCGTTGGCATCATGCTCGACGGACTCGACAAAGCGGTGCTGCCTCCGCTGGTGGTGGAGGTCGTGCTCGCAACGGTGCTCATCGCGGCGGCACTCCAGCTGTCTTGACCACCCCGATCACCCGGCGTCGTAGAGGGCGTCGTGAACCGCCATCGTGCGCGCCCGAACGACGCCATGAAGGTCCGCGTACCGAGCGTCATCACGCAACGGCGCCAGGTGCGGGCTGCGCTCGAGCCAGTGCAGGTCGAACAACCCGTGCTCGATGCCCCGCCGCAGGCACGCGAACGCAGAATCCACGTCGCCGTGCTGCGCCGCGGCGTCGCAAGCAAGCTGCGTGTAGAACACGACGCGCCGCCGGCTCAGGTATGCGCCAGACATCGCCCGCGCCAGCAGCACCGGCTTTGCAGCGTCCCACTCGCCGCGCGCAGCCTCGAGCACGGCATAGGCGAGCGGTCGGTCGAACACCTCCGCCTCGGCACGAGCGTCGAGGTCAGCCGCGAGGCGGTCGCGCCATGCCGCGTCGTCCTTGTAGGAGGCGAGGCGCAGCAAGCCGATCAGACGCGCCCCCAGCGAACGACCGTTGCGCACGAGAGCATCCAGCTGCGCCTGCGTCTCAACCCAGTCCCCCTCGAGCGCAGCGGCCCTCGCCACCTCCCAGCGCAGGGCGCCAAGCGCAGCATTGCGGTCCATGGCGGCCTCGAGACGCGCGCGTCCGTCGACGATGAAGCCTGCTTCGATCAACATCCGACCGAGCCACTCGTGCCCATCGGGCCACAGCGGGGCGGCGCGTACGGCCCCTCGGAACGAGCGCGCAGCAACCACCGGGTCGTCGAGGTGCAGCGCGAGGTGTCCCGCCGCGAGATGAGGTTCGGGTCGGCCCGGCGCATCACGCTGCGCTTGCGCGACGGCGGTCCGCACCTCGTCGAACGACGAAACCTCGACCGTCCCGAAGAACGCAGCCCGCAGCGTCGCCATGGCGTGACCTGCGAGCAGCACCGGATGCCCCGGACTGCGGCGCAACGCCTGGGCGTACCGGGTCACCGCATCGGCGTAGTCCATGGACGCCACGCTTCGAAAGATCCCCCGCGCCTGCAGCCATGGGGCCGCGGCACCGGCCCTCATCGGCGGCCCATCGGCAACCTCCTGTACCTGCAGCCCCGAGGCGAGCGCGACCCCGTCGACAAGCAGCGTGGCCAGGCGCTGAACTTGATCTTCCGCCAGCGGGATTCGCCCAGAGAACACCACCTGCGAGCTTCGACGCTCGACGATGCGAACGTCGGCCACGCCAGCGCGACTGACCTCCGCGACGAAGTCCGCGTTCCGCTCATCCTCGCCGCGCAACAGCCGAAGCCCGTCGACGCGCCCCAGCCGCAGCAGCGTCTCTTCTCGGAGCGCGTCGAGAAGTCCGCCATCCTCGGGAGCACCGATGAAAGAGGACAGCGCAAGGGTCGGTCCCTTCTCGGCTCCTGAGGCGCGCGGGCGGACCTCGAGCATCGTGACCGGCCTGACCATGCAGGCCTCGAGCGCGCGCCCCATCGCACCGGCGTCAGAAAAGCGCTCGTTGGGCTGCGTCGCCATGGCCGTCCGCAGCACGCTGGCAAGACCCGCGGGGACGTCGTCGCGGAGCGTCCGCGCATCGGGTGGTGGCTGGTCGAGGCGCGCCACCATCATCGCCACGGCATGCCCGCCTTCGAAGGGAAATGCCCCCGTGAGGAGATGAAACAGCGTCGCTCCGAGTGCGTACACGTCGGCACCGGGCGCCGCGGGCTCGCCACGGACCTGCTCGGGTGCCATATAGGCCGGCGTCCCCGAAGGTTTTGCGTCGCCATCATCGCGAGAGAAGGCGATGCCGAAGTCCATCACCGCGACCCGGCCGTCCGGGCGAAGCATGACGTTGTCGGGCTTGATGTCGCGATGCACGACGCCGGCCTCATGCGCGGCCGACAGCGCGAACGCGATTTCGGCCCCAACTCGAGCAACATGTCCCGCCGACAGCGGCCCCTTCCGAGCCAGTACGCTCGAGAGCGTCTCGCCTTCGACGAGTTCCATCGTCACGAAGCGAGCGCCCTCGTGTTCGTGGAGTTCGTACACCCGCGCGACGCCGCGGTGGGCGACGCGTCGGGCGAGTCGCACTTCGCGGCGCAGGTGATCGATGAGCGCTGTCCGTGCGGCGATTTCGGTTCGAACGAGCTTGATCGCGACGAGTTCATCCAGTTCGCGATCGCGGGCGCAGAACACCTCTCCCATTCCCCCACCACCGAGCCGATCTTGCACGTGATAGCGACCTGCGAGCACCTGCCCAGGGAACAACCCGGCCCCAGGTGCGCCCGGGCTGTCCACGTCGCCTTCGCCAGCGAGCGTGTCGTCGTCGCCGAACCCAGCGCTCATGCGATTGCCCCTTGGATAGCCTTGACGAGCAGGTCCGCCACGATCTTGGCCGCCATCGACGGATGCCGAGCCGAGGGGTACACGACGTGGATGGGCGTGCCTTCGGGGTCAGCGTAGCGCTCGAGCAGCGGAACGAGCCGACCTGCAGCGAGATCATCCCGCACCGCGAGACGTGAGAGACGCGTAATGCCGACGCCCGCCACCGCGGCTTCGTACACCCCTTCGGCGCTGTCGGTCTCGAAGCGACCTGTCACATCGACATGGGAGGTCTTCCCCGCGTGCACGAACGGCCAACGGTTGGCGGCTCCCGCGTTGATGGCGAGGCTCAAGCAGTTGTGGTTCGCAAGGTCCTCGGGCGAGAGCGGAACGCCATGCCGCTCGAGATACGTCGGCGCCGCCACGACGACCCGCTCGAGTCGGCCCGCCTTACGCGCCACGAACGAGGCCGCGTCGAGGACCCCGACGCGCACCGCAACGTCGAACCGGTCGCGAACCAGATCGACGAACTGGTCGCTCAGCTGAAGCGACAGCTGCACCCGAGGATGTGAGGCGAGGAACTTCGGCAGCACCTTCATGATGGCGGCGCGAGCGATCAGAGGCGGCGCGCTGACCCGAACGAGACCCGCCGGTGCGTCGCCCAGGTGCGTGACATCGCGATCGAGGCGGGCAAGTTCGACGAGCAGCGCCCGCGCCCGCTCGAAGTACAGCGAACCGCTCTCCGAGGGCTGAACGCCCCGCGTCGTCCGCAGCAGCAGCGCGACGCCCAGCCGCGCCTCGAGCCGTGCGACTTGCTTGCTCACCGCCGAGGGCGTCAGGCGGAGGCGTCGCCCAGCCGCGGAGAATCCGCCTTCTTCCACCACGGCGATGAACGTCTCCATCTCGGTGTGGCGATCCATCCCGGATCGATCGTACCGCGGAACGGTTGCAAAGGGGTGCGCCAGCGCGGGCATGACCCCGCCCTCAGCGAAGAAGCCCGACCAACGTGAACGGCTCCGGAGGGCTCTCGTCGAGGCCGAACAAATGGTCGAACTGGCTCTGCACGACCCACAGGTCCGTATCCGTGAGCGCGACCGTGGTGGGCACATCGAAGGGCCCAGCCAGCTCTCGAACGGTGCCCTGTCCTCCAGCGAGCGTCACCTCGACCACGCGATTTCCCTTCCCATCGCCGAAGATGCCGTTCTCGACGATGAGCAATCCACCATCGTCAGCGGGCTCGATGCCGTCGGGGCCCACGAGCGTCACCGCGCGTCCCCCCTCATCAATGAGGGGAACGTCGACGACCGCGACGGCATCGTCCCCGTCGGTACGTTCGACGTGCAGTAGTGAGCCCGCCGCAAAGTTGACGGCATACATCTCCCCGTCGACGATGGTCAGTCCGTTCGCGCCGAACGCTTCGGGGGGCGCGGCAAGCAGCGGATCGGCGACGAACACCTCGACGGCCGCGTCCTCGACGCCGACGTCTGCGATCCGCAGGATGCGACCTCCGAATGAGTCGGTCACGTACGCCGCGCCGTCCTCGCCGATGAATCCGTCGTTGCAAAAAACGGGGCCTTCGGCATCCGCCGGAGCGATGACGTGCTCGACGATGCGGGTGCCGTCGGTAAGATCGAGGACCGAGAGTCCGCTGCTCGAGGGCGCACCGGGGTTCGAGTCGCAGACCAGCAGCACCCCGCGCACCTCGTCGACGAACACCCCGATCGCCGCGCGCGAGAGCTGTCCCGCCGAGAACACCGACACGTTGTCCTCGCCGTACGGCGGCTCGATGCGAAGCACGCTGGCCTCGCCCACGCTGCCGACGAACAGCGTGCCATCCATCGTTGCGGTGATGCCTTCGGGAAACAGCGCCTCGCCCGGCAACGGCACAACACGCGGGCCTGTGGGAGACGACCCGGTTTCGGAACTCCCGACCTCGCCGTCGCCGTCGGACGATACATCACTGGCCGCCATACTCCCGTTCGACGCGCTCGACCCGGTCGTGGATGCATCGGCCGCGTCGTCCGTCGAGGCGTCCCCGGACGTGCTCGACGCACTCTGGGACGTCACGTCGTCGCCGCAGCCGGTCAACGCCACGCAAAGCAGGCTTGTGGAGAGCGCAGTGGTTCGGTTGATGATGTTCCCGTAGGGCACGAAAGAACCGTAGGCACCGGGACAGGATTGGGTAGACCCCGCCGCAGACCAGCACCTTGTCCGTCCGGGACCAACAGCAACTGAGCTTTTGAGCACATTTTTCGAGCCAATGTGCAAAGATCGATCTCGACGATGCGCGTACATCGAAGGAGCGCCGGGTCGAACGCAAGGCGCAGAACACGAGGTCTCCGATGCAACCCCTCCGCTCCTTGGCTCTCTCGCTTTCCTTCCTGATCGGTGCGTGCGCCGGCGCGCCCGACTCGACCACAATGCCGGACGCGTTTCCGCTCGACGACCAGGTCGACGCACCGAACACGATCGACGTCACCTCCCGCGACTTCACCGACGGAGCCGCACTCGACGTCGAGTTCTCGTACGACCAGTTCGGCTGCGTCGGACAGAACGCGGCGCCGCAGCTGGCCTGGACTGGCGCACCCGAAGGAACGAAGAGCTACGCCATCATCGCGCACGACCCTGATGCACCGACGGGCGTGGGCTTCTTTCACTGGGTGCTGATCGACGTGCCAGCCACCACGACCGCGATCGACGGCGCACTTCCGGAGGGCGCTCGGGCACTGCACACCGACTACGGAACGACGGGCTATGGCGGACCGTGCCCACCGCCGGGGCCCGCACATCGATACGCCTTCACCGTGTATGCCCTCGACGTGCCGGGACTCGAGCTTCCCGACGGCGCGACGGGAGCCCTGACGCGCTTCGTGCTTCGGGACCACACGCTGGCCCAAGGGCGCATCGTCGGAACCTTCGGGCGCTGACGCTCATGCTTACCGTCCCCATCGACTTGGCCGAACGCGACGCCCACACCGTCCAGGTGGGCGCCGCCGCCTGCGTGGTCGCCTATCGCTCCACGACGCAGTCCGATTCCTCCGCGACCCTGGTTTCGGCGCCGACGCTGGTTCGGGTTCGCCGGGGAACCAAGGTCCTGCGCAGCCCGGGCGATAAAGCAGCACTGACGGTGCGGGCTGGCCGAACCGTCATCATGCCGACGGGCGTGCGGCTGATGTCGGAGCTGCTCGCCGACGATGGGGCCTATGAGAGCACGGTGATCAGCCTCGACCCTGGGTTTCTCGCGCGGGCGGTGCCGGGCCTGCTGGGCAGCCGCGACGGCCGCGGCCCTACGCGCAGCCTGCTCGACCCCCTCCCCGACCTCGCCGCGCGGATCGACGCGCTCCCGCAGGTCCTCGCCCACGCCAGCGACGCCCGCCTGCTCGAACTCGGCCTCGAGGACCTGGCGTTGAGACTTGCACGTGGGCCTGCCGAGGTCCGACGCATTCTCGCCCACGGCGTGCGCGTGGGGCACGGCGACGGTCCGAAGCGACTGCGCGCCGTCATGGAGCAGCACGTTCACGAGCCGCTCCAGCTCGAGGACTTTGCGACGCTGTGCGGCCGAAGCCTCGCGAGCTTCAAGCGGGACTTCCGGCGGCTGCACGGCGTCGCGCCCGGCGGCTGGATTGCCCAAGAGCGCCTTGCGTACGCCACCCAGCGACTCGCCGACCCGAACGTGTCGGTGACCGAAGCCTGCTTCTCGTGCGGCTACGGCAACCTGTCCAGCTTCATCCGCGCCTTCAAGCGCCGCTTCGGCGTCAGCCCAAAGCAGTGGCAGCGCGCCCACGCAGCGCGCCCCTGAACCGGGCTCGAGCCAGGCCTACTCGCTCGTCGCGCCCAGCCCTCTCCGACGGACATTCCGTCAGGGAAGCGCGAGGCGGCGTGGCGACTGGCCGTACGTTCGCTTGAACGCCTTGCTCAGCGAGAAGCCGGACGCGTAGCCGACGGAGGTCGCCACCTCGTCGAGCGACATCGCGGTGCTCTGCACCAGTCCCCGCGCGACGCTGAGCCGCCGCTCGGTGAGGAACTGCATCGGTGACGTGCCGACCTCGGCCGTGAAGTGACGCGCCAGCGAAGCGCGGGAGGTGCCGGACGCCCGCGCCAGCCGCTCCAGCGTCCACGGCTGGGCGTACTCTCCGTGAATCAACGCCAGCGCTCGCCCGAGCACGGGGTCTCGCAGGGCCTTGAGCCAGCCGGAGGCTCGAGGGCAGTCGCTCTGCACCCAGTGGCGAAGGATGTACACGAGCATGGCGTCGATGAGGCGGTCCGCGACGGCTCGACCGCCTGGCGCCTGCGCACGGAACTCCCCGTCGAGCACCGTGATCATCGCGTCGACCGAAGGGTCTCGCGCGCCTGCGCGCAACACGATGGTCTCGGGCAGGTTCGCAAACACGGGATGCTGTGCGACGTCGTCGAGCAGGTAGGCACCGCACAGCAGTCCGGTCTCCGCCTCGCTCTCTTCGACCGCCATCCGTGCGGCGGTATCCTTGGAGAACGTCACCGGTGTGCGACGAAGATCGGTGGCCAGCACGTGGGGCGTCGAGACGAGCACCACGTCACCGGCACGCAGCGTGACGGTGGGGCCATCGTCGAGGCGGAGGGAAACCTCGCCTGCGGTGACGATGTGAAACCCGCAGTCGCGCGTCGCCTCGAAGCGAAGCGACCACCCGCCCGCGTACCAACCCCGCGCGCTGATCGTGCCCACGTGCGAGCTACGGACGATGTCGGCCAGCAGGTCGAGTTCCCCCGCCGGACGTGGCGCGGCCATCGCAGCTTGTTCGAGACGACTGGACATGGATTCGCTCCGCACGGTGATGGTGAAGGTCCACCCATGAGCTCACAATGGGGTCAGAGATCGCAAACGAGGCAATCCGCCTCTCGCGACCAGCATATCCCAACAGCTCAGGAATTCAAGATGCACACAGCATCCACATCCCCTCGCCCCATCCTCGTTCTCGGCGCAACCGGCACCGTCGGCGACCCGCTCGTTCGGGCACTCGCGGCCCAAGGCCACCCGGTCCGTGCTGCGACGCGCAACCCCGACGCCTACGACGGACCCGGCCACGCGGTGCCCGTCGACCTTGCCGATCCCACTACGTGGACCCGCGCGCTCGACGGAGTAGGCCGGCTCTTCTTGCTCTCGCCTCCGGGCCACGCGGATCAGTTCGCGCTGCTGCGACCCTTCGTCGAAGCCGCCCTCGCGGCCGGCACGCTCGACCGCATCGTGACGATGACCGCGCAGGGCGTCGACGCCGACGACACAATCCCGTTCCGTAAGCTCGAGCGCTTCATCGAAGCGCACGAGGTTCCCTTCGTGCACCTGCGACCCACGTGGTTCGCGCAGAACTTCCACACGTTCTGGGGCCACGGCATTCGCGAGCAGGGTCTGCTCTCGCTGCCTGCCGAGGATGCCGCGGTCGCGTTCATCGACGCACGCGACATCGCAGCGTCTGCGGCCGCGGCCTTGACGCGCGAAGACATCGAACTCGACCGCGCGTACGTGCTCACCGGACCAGCAGCGCTCACCCACGCCGCGGCCGCGGCCGTCCTCGGTCGCGCAACCGAGCGCTCCATCGCGTATCGGTCCATCGACGACGATGCGTTCCGTCAGCAGCTCGCGCCATCGGGGCTGCCCGCCGACTACATCGAGCTGCTCGTCGGACTGTTCGCGGTCGTCCGGATGGGCGTCGCATCCGAGGTCAACGACAGCGTCGCGCAGCTCACCGGCCATCCTCCGCGCCCGCTCGAAACCTATGCCCAGGACTTCCGCGCCGCGCTGCGTCCATGAACCGTGCTGGGGCAGCGGGCGTTCGTCGCAGCGTTCCGATGGCGTGACGTCGGGCCAGCAAGCGACCCATCCCTGCGGCGTGCACGAGCGACCAAACCCGTAGGGGGGTCCGCCCGCCGGGTCGCACATGAACGCGATGGCCGTAGAGCAACGGCTGTGCGGCTTGCACTCGATGAACGTGCTCGTACGAAGGCACCGCGTCGTCGCAACGGCAGAGACCGCCGCGCCGCGAATCGCTTGGCATTCCGCATCCTGCGAGCACGCCGCGTCATCCAAGCTTCGGCAGCAGCGTCCGAGCATCGACCCGGTCGGCCCCGGTCATGAAAAGACGCGCGAGGCGTCATGTTGGGTTGCACCACAGCCAGCTAGACTGCGGCGATGTCGGACAAGCCACTGGGCGAGCGCAACTACGAGCAGTTCGCAGACCGCTACGCCAAGTACGCGAAGACGAAGCCTCACAACGCGCTGTACGAGCGGCCGGCGACACTCTCGCTCCTGCCCGACGTCGCGGGGCGGCGGGTGCTCGATGCTGGCTGCGGTCCCGGGCACTACGCCGAAGCGCTGCTGGAGCGCAGGGCCGAGGTCGTCGCGGTCGACGTGACGCCGGCGATGGTGGAACTGACGCGTCAGCGCGTGGGGAGTCGCGCCACCGTCCACGTCGCGGACCTGGAGCGAGGCCTGCACTTTGCCGAGGACGCATCGTTCGACGTCGTCCTGTCCCCGCTCACGTTCGACTATCTCGACGATTGGTACCCCGTCTTCGTCGAGTTTTTCCGGGTGCTGCGTCCCGGCGGCCATCTCGTCTATTCCCACGGCCACCCGATGAGCGACTACAAGCTCGTCAAGACCAAGCACGACCCGGACTCGAACTACTTCGCGCGCGAGCGCTTCTCGTCGCGCTGGGGCGGGTTCGGCAATCCGAAGCCCCTGGTCGAGGGATTTCGCAGACCGCTGGGCGACATGCTCAACCCGCTGGCACGCGCGGGCTTCATGCTCGAGGAACTGCTCGAGCCACAGCCGTCCGAGGCGATCCGCGAGGTGAACCCGCGGCTGTACGAGGTGCTGTCGCGCGAGCCGTGCTTCTTGTGCGTCCGGGCGCGCAAGCCGGATCTCAGTCCGCCGTCACGATCGGCACCTTGATCGCATCCTCGGCTGCGACCCCGTCGAGAACTTCCGCGTAGACCCCGTCGGAGAGGCCGAGCGTGACCGCGCGCCGCTCGAACTGCGGCGGCTCGACGCCCACGCGAACTTCGACGAACGGGGCCTCGTCCTCGAACTGAAGCAACTTTTCCGGGATCGCGAGCACCGCGTCGCGGCGCTGGATCTCGACCCGCGCATTGGCCGAATAACCTGCCCGCAGCGTGTGGCCTTCGGGGTGCTCGACGGATGCGCGAACCTCGAACTGCGTCACGCCGCGCCGCTCCTCTCCCTTGGGCGCAATCCGCTCGACCACCCCTTCGACGGCCACGTCGTCCAGCGCGCCGACGCTCAGCACGGTCGGCATCTGGGGCCGCACGCGACCCACGTCGGATTCGTCGACCCACCCGATGAACACGAGGTCGTCCATGTCGGCCACCGTGGCAACGGTCGTTCCCTCGTTGAAGCTGTTGCTGTCCACGACCGAGCTCCCCTCCTTCACCGGCACGGCGAGCACGGTCCCGTCGACCGTCGAGATGACCAGGTTCGCCGCCTCGGTCCCTCTGCGCAGCGCGCCTTCCTTCACTGCGCGCAGCCCGTCCTTGGCGGCGCGATGGTCCTCCTTCCGAAGCTTGGTGGCCAGCCGGGCAGCGCGGACCTCCTCGCTCGAGATCGCACCCGTGGAGGACAGAGCTTCGAGGTCGGTCTCCTGCCGCTGCGCATCGGCGACCGCGAGCTTCGCCGCGCGGACGCGGGACTGAAAGTCGGCCACCGAGGACTCGTTCGCCACGACCTTGATCTTCGCGATGGTCTCGCCCTTGCGCACCTGCTGACCCGGCTCGACGAGCAACTCGGTGATCACGCCGGCAACGCGTGGCTTGAGTTCGACTTCCTCACGCGGCACCACCGACCCGGTGATGACCACGAGATCGACGATGTCACGCTGAACCGTGGTCGCGGTCTGGACCGGCTCGGGCTGGGTCTGGGCGCGCTGAAGCAGCATCCACGATGCTCCCCCGACGCCCACGAGGACGGCCAACACCACCAGAAACGTCAGGATACGGCGCATGGTTCACTCCGCTTGAAGGACGCGCGCCGGGTCGACCGAAGCCGCCGCGCGCGAGGGCAAGAAGCTGGCCACCAGCCCGGCAACGCAAAGGACCACCAAGCCAGCAAAGGCGGTCCCAAGCTCCACGACGGGAGAGGCCAGCATTTCGGGACGCTGGTCGATGGGCAGCGAGGCGAGCACCGCGGCCACGACTTCGACCGTCGCCGCCGCGAGCAGAACTCCCAGGTAGCCCGCACCCACGGTCAGGACCATGGCCTCGAGCATCACCTGCACGACGATGGTGGAGGACGTCGCCCCCAGAGCCTTGCGGAGCCCGAACTCGCGGGTGCGTTCGCGAACCGTCACGAAGGTGACGTTGGCGACCCCCAGCGCCCCCGCGAGCAGCGTGGCGCCACCCACGATCCACACGAGCGCCTCGATGCCGACGAACAGGCTCCGCACGTTCGCGGCCTCGGCATCGAAGCTCCATAGCTCGTACGCGAGCGCGTCGTCGGGATGAACCGCGTGTCGACGCCGAAGCAAGGCCTGCACCTGCTTGGCAGCATGAACCGAGTCGACGCCCGCCGCGGCCCGGATCGCCACCGAGTCGACGCGATCCTTGGGGCCGAACGTCCGCGCGAGCGTGGTCCACGGAATGACCACGCTGCGCTCCTGCTCGGCCGCGTCGTCGTCGCTTCGCTCGATGGCAAACACCCCGACCACGGTGAACTCGATGCCTTCGACCGCGATCGCCGCGCCCACGGCATCCTGCGGCGGGGCATCCCCAAAGAGCTTGCGATGGGCACGCCGGCCCATGAACGCGACCTTGCGTCGCTGCGTCACGTCGAGCGGGTTCATCAGTCGGCCCGCAACGATCTTCGTCGGGCGAATCTCGTGCATCGCGTCGGACTCGCCGAGGACTTCAGCCCCGATCTTCGTGCCGTGCCGGGTGACCAGCGTCTGCGCATCATCACGAACCCCGACGCGATTGAATGGCGACACCGCGACGAGTCCGGGCACGCCCTGCTCAATCGCAGCAAGGTCATCGATGTCGATCGACACGAAGCGACCAGGGGCCCGCCCTCGATACGACATCGTGGTCCGCGATGGCCACACGAACGCGGTTCCCGCGGCCAGCCCCCCCATGCTTCGCAGAATCCCCGTCTGCAGCGCGGCCCCGAAGGCGAGCATCACGACGAGCATGAACATGCCCCAAACCACGCCCAACGCGGTCAGCAGCGTGCGGACGCGGTGTCTCCCGAGGCTTTGGGCGACCTCCACCCAGGTATCGCGGTCCAGCAGGCGCACGGTCAGGACCTCAGCGCCTCCGCGGGTGGCAGTTCGGCGGCCCTGCGTGCGGGGACCCACCCCGCGAGCAGCCCGGCCACGATCAGGACGGCGTTGGCCAGTAGAACGGCAGACGCATCGACGCGCGGATCACGGAACAGCTCGTGCTCGGGGATCAGCGGTGCCGCAACTTCGAGCAGGACGATACCGGCCACCAGCCCGCCGTATCCCGAGAGGACCGTCAGCACGAGCGCCTCCCGCAGAACCATCGCGACCACGGCCCCGCGCGATGCCCCGATTGCGCGCCGGAGCCCAATCTCGGCCACGCGCTCCTGAACCGAGATGAGCATGATGTTGCCCACCCCGACGACGCCCGCGAGGATCGTGCCGAGCCCGACCAACCAGGCGAACGCCTCGATGCCGTCGAGGACCGCCCGGATGCGGGCCGCGTTTTCGATCGGGTTGTAGGCATCGACCGCCGCTCGATCCCCGAACGCAAAGCCGTGCCGCCGCCCAAGCAAACGCCGAGCAATCGTCTCGATGCGGTAGCTCTCTTCGACGCTGATCTGCGGCAGCGTGAACATGATCCGGTCGACGCGCCGACCGCCCCCGTAGACGAGCTGTGCGGTGGTGATCGGCAGGTAGATCATCCGGCGCTCGCTCTGACCGCCATCGTCATCGAACAACCCGACGACGCGGTAGTGCACGTGATCGATCTGAATCCACCGACCCAGCGGATCGGCGCGGGGAAAGAGATGACCCGCCACGTCGAGCCCGATGACGGCGACCTTTCGGCGGTCGACGAGGTCGGCGTCGTTGAGGAACCGGCCGGAGACGACCCGAGTGCGCTCGAGCGCCTGATGGTCGGGATGCGTCGCCCGGACCGGAAAGAACCCCTGCGTGTGGTCGCCCGATACGGAGTATTCGCCGGGGAGATGGAAGCGTCCGGTGATCTCACGAATCTGGGGAATCTCCTCCACGAGCGCCTCGATGTCGTCCAGGTCGAACTGGATGCGCCGCCCCACGACCGTGCCCTGATACGCCTCGCTCGTCTCGCCTGGGGTCAGCCAGAGGCTGTCCTCCGCATCATCCCGAAAGATGCTCTCGGCGCCGCGTCGCAGTCCTGTGGTCACGCCCAGCAGGACGACCAGCATCAGCATGCCCCAGCTCATGCTCAACGCGGTGACGGCAGAGCGCACCCCGTGTCGGCGCAGCGTCCGTAGTGCGTCCTGCCACTGCTCGAAGGCCCGCACTCAGTCGTCGATCCTTCCATCACGGATGCGAATGACCCGGTCGGTCCGCGCGGCAACTTCTGGGTCGTGCGTCACGATGACCACCGTCAGCCCGTCATCGTGGAGCGAGCAAAGCAGGTCCAAGATGCGTGCGGACGTTTCCGAATCCAGCGCCCCGGTCGGCTCGTCGGCGAGGATCATCCGCGGACGGCCGACGACGGCGCGAGCCAACGCCACGCGCTGCTTCTGGCCGCCAGAGAGCTGCGAGGGACGATGGTGAGACCAGGCGTCGAGCTCGACGGCCTCGAGCGCCTCCATCGCCGCGGCTTGGCGTCGGCGACGACCGACGCCGCGGTAGTACAGCGGCAGCGCGACGTTCTCGACCGCGGTCTTGAACGGCAGCAGATGAAAGGCCTGGAAGACGAACCCAATCTGCTCATTGCGCAGACGGGCCAGTCGCCGCTCGGAGAGCGCGGAGATGTCTTCACCTGCAAATCGGTACCGGCCCGCGTCGAAGCCATCGAGCAAGCCGAGCACATTGAGCAGCGTGGACTTGCCCGACCCCGACGAGCCCATGATCGACACCAACTCACCCTCGGCGATGTCGACGTCCACGCCCCGCAGCACGTCGAGTCGGCGCGCACCGATGCGATAGCTCTTCTCGAGCTCGCGGACCTCGATCACGCAGCCACCGTACCCAATGTCGGCGTGCGTCCGTAGGTCGCGGTCTACGCGACGGGATCGAGGGTATACACGGGGGTCATTCCCCCGGGCCCTCTCACTGCCGAATGCGATACATGTCGCGCAGGCTTCCGGTCATTTCGAAGGCCTCCGTGGTCACGTTGGTCTCCGGGTCGATCCGATACACCTGGGTGGTGCCCGAGGTCGGCGTGACGCCGAAGTAGAGCTGGCCGTCGACGGGAACCGCGCCAAAGTCGATCGTCGAGAAGGGCTGCACCTCAGCCTCGGCCGCGGTGACTTCGTCACCGAGATTGATCTTCCACAGCTTGAACACCGGAAGGCCCCAGACGTTGGGCCCGGTGACGTCGAAGTCTGCGGGGACCTCGTCCTCGTAGTACATCTTTCCGAATGCGGAGCCGGGAAAGCTCGGGACCTGCCACATTTGCGTGGCGGCCGTGCGGCCTCCCGTGATTTCGGAGACGTCGACGAAGAAATCGGGGTCGAACGTGGTCTCCCCGGCCAGGATTCGAAGCAAACACGTGGGGGGGACCTCCTCCCCGCGGAGCTCGGTCACGGTCTGGACCACGCCGTTGCGCCCATCGCCCATCACGTAGATGTTGCCGTCCTCTCCAACGATGGGACGCGTCGCGGACACGCACCGGTCGTCCTCCGCGACGGTGAGCAGCGTGTCGTTGTCGGTGTCGAGGATTGCGACCGACACCAGCGGGTCGATGTTGAAGGAGATTTCGTTCACGCGGCGCGCGGGGAAATAGACGCGGTTCTCGTGCGCAGTCGGGAACCAGGTCTGCAGGGGGAGGTCCGGCTTGGCGAGGCTCGACAGGTCGATTTCACCGAGGATGAGCATCTCGGTGGGATCGAAGATCACCGCAACGAGCGCGTCGTGCATGATCAGATACGCCTTGTGGTCGTCGACGAACGCGAGCGCGGGCGGAATGGACGTGATGCCGTACTGCTGAAAGCTCAGCCGTGCGTCCACCTGCAGCGCATCCGTCTCGTCGGGAACGTAGCGCTCGATCGTCGGCTCTTCTCCAAGCCCGATGTACACAGCGCCGCCGTAGGCGAAGTGGCGCGCGTTCCCCGGGACTTCGATGGCGTTCGACAGGTCGAGCGTTCCCGAGAGTTCGCGGACCGTCTGGACGAACAGCGTCCGACTCAGGGGGTCCGCGACGATCGAGCCGACGGAGTACAGTGGGTCTTCCGCGGGCGCTTCGCCCGAGGAGCCTCCGTCCTCCGTTGCGTCACCGACGTCTCCAACGTCTCCGGCGGTGGTCTCGCCACCCGACGTCTGCGATTCGCCGCCGCCACCGCCACCGTCATCGCCGCAACCGGCGACGAGCATTGGAACAACGAGCGCGCCACGAAGCATGAAGGACCGAACCACGGCCGGGAGTGTAGGGGAATGGTTCGAAGTCGCCAGCGGCGCCGATGCGCCGTCCCCCACGCGGGCTTGCCGCGACCGCCACCGCATTGCGCTCGACCCGACCAATCTCGCGGGGACGCGTAGACTCGAGGGCATGACGCACCGCATTCCAGCCCGCACGGCCTCCCTGGGGACGCATGACGTCCGGCGGGTGCTGCCACACCACACCTTGCGCAAGGTTGGACCGTGGGTCTTCCTCGACCACTTCGGACCCCATACAAGGGTCGTCTCCCGCGTGGGTGACGTCCGTCCTCATCCGCACTGCGGCATCTCCACCGTGAGCTATCTGTTCGAGGGAGGCATCGAACACCGGGACTCCGTCGGTGGGCATGCGGTGGTCCGACCCGGCGAAGTTCACTGGATGCGGGCGGGGCATGGCGTCGTGCACAGCGAGCGCGCACCCGCCGAGGACCTCGGTCAAAGCCGCACGGGCCACGGTCTGCAGCTGTGGTGCGCACACCCCGACGGCGAAGAAGACCAAGAGCCCGCGTTCGGCAGCTGGTCGAACCTGCCGGCGCTGGACCTCGATGGGCACGCGGTCGAGCTGCTCGCGGGCAACGGCTGGGGCCATGCGTCGCCGGTGTCGACCACCTCCAACCTGGTCTACGCGATTGCGACCCTGCCCGCCGGCGCGCGCATCCCCCTGCCCGACCACGCAGAACGCTGCGTCTACCCGGTCGCGGGAACCGTCGCCCTGGGTGGAGAAGCCTCGGAGGCGTTCGAGATGCTGGTCGCTGACCCCGGCGCCCAGGTCGTCGAAGCCGTCACGGACGCCACGGTCGCCATCCTCGGCGGAGACCCGATCGGCAAGCGGTTCATGTGGTGGAACCTCGTTCACTCCGACAAGGCCCGCCTTGCCGAGCAGGCCGAGCGCTGGCGTCGCCGAGAGTTCCCTGCGATCCCAGGCGACGACGTCGAGTTCATCCCCGCCCCCACGGGCCCCGACGTCGCCCGACTGCGATGACCGACGCGCCTAAAAGCGGCCCGAGAGCGAGAGGCCACGGGGGCCCACGCCAACCCGGACGGCGGGCTTCGGTCGCCGCGGGTGGCTGGCATCGAACGCGGCGTAAGAGCGCTCGTCCTCGCTGGGCAACACGACGGCGGCGATCCCCGCACCGACCATGCCCAGCGATGAGGTCACCGTCGAGAATGCCCACTGACGTTCGCTACCCGTCGAATCGGCGAGACGCACCGACGCAATGACGCCAACGAGCGCACCCAGTCCCAGCGTCAGCCCGCCCGAGACGCGGCGCCGTCGCTTGGCCTTGTTGGCCGCATCCGCCCAGGTCTCGCGCAGCACGTCCACGGCCTCTGCGTCGCGCGGCGCGTCGGCAACCTGCCGCGTCGCCTCCGAACGACGCAGCCGTTCGATGGGCGACGGCACGGCGACCTGGACGAGTCCGTTCACCAAGCTGACCGAACCGGCCACGAGCTGGCCGATGGCGGCGCGCTGCGTGCCCGTCTCGTCGCCCAGCTCGACCTGCCCATAGATCCCCAGCCCGAGCTGAATCGAGGCCAGCCCAATCCCCACGCCGCCGCGGACGAGCCGCTCCCGACGCGCGGTCTTGGCATGCTGCTGGAGCAGCTTCACCATGACCTCGCCCGTCTCGTAGCGGGGTTCTTCGGGCTCCACGGGCACCGCCGAGAGCGCGGCAAGCACGGCGGCCGTCAGCACGCTGCTCACGGTTGCGACGCCTCCATGCCGTCGGCGAACACGTCACCGAGGTTCCACGTATTCACGCCATGGTTGTGAAGGTGGAACACGACCCTCTCCGAAGCACGAAGGTCTCGAGGCGCGATGACGACATCACCATGAACGGCGCCCGGCCCCGGGATCGCCACCTCGCGCTCCCACAGCAGGTCATCCCCGACGACGAGCGCCGCGTGCCCGGTGGCGGGTCGCTCCGCGTGCAGAACCTGATGCCACAGGTTCACGACGATTCGGGTCCCCTCTGGCACGTCCAGCAGCAGCGGTTGCTCCACGCTGAGGTAGTTACAGTCGCCGGTGCTCACTTCCACCGAGGTTCCCTCCACCCCCCACCCCGCGTCGGGGCAGGTCACGGCTGCAGGTCGGTGCGACACGAACGGGTCGTGGTCGAGACGCGATGCGCTCCACCCGTCCGGCACGACCAACGGACCGGTCACGTCGACGAGCGGCGACGGGTCCGGCGCGTCACATCCGAGGACGAACGCACCGAGGACGAGCATCGACCGAACGCTCACCCGCGTTCCAGCCCGCACGCGTTGCTGAGTACGTCGTCGCAGCTGCCGCCTTGGAGGACGGGATCTACGCAGCTCAGCAGCGACTCGTAGGCCGTCTCGCAGGTCGAGCGGAGGCAGCGGTCGAGAGAGCCGCCGAAGGCGTTCAGCGCGACGACACAGTCGACGACGCACTCGGTGGTCTCGCCAATCGAGGCCACGCACGGGGCAACGCCGCAGCCCACGCCGTTTTGCAGCGGGCAGACGGCGCAGTCGATACCGACGCCCTCGCAGTCGAGCAGAGCCCCGTACGAGCCGTCGCTGGCGGCGTAGCACTCGCTCACGGCCGCGCACGCGCCGGCGCTGCCATCCGGTGGGGGGCTGTAGGGCTCGACGATGGTGCCGTACATCAAGCACATCTCATCGAGGCTTCCTTCGCCCCACTGCACGTCCTGCGGCTCCAGCTGCACGCCATCGACGATGGGCTGGTTGGCGGTGGAGTTGTCGTAGCTGCAGGTCAGCTCGACCGACTCGCCAGGTCCAACGACGACGCGTGCGTCGTCGGGGAAGCGATAGGAAAGCTGCCAGTCGAAGTCCCAGCTGGGAATCGACAGACCACACACATCGTCGCCTCCGCCCGTGATCGATGCCTCGATCTTGGTGCCGAGCAGGTGCATGTGACCCGCCATGCTCGTGAGCGTCGCGGGGCTGTCGGACCAGTTCGTGAAGGTCTTGGTGAACGTCGCGTCCGCGCTGCCGGCGGGGATGTCGATGCCGAGGTTCGCGAAGGGCAGCGTCCGCTCGACGAAGGCGGGAGGCTCGGTCGTGGTGCGCAGCTGCATCTGCGTCAGGTCCGGCATCGCCTCCCCACCCACCGCGCTGTAGTGCATCTGCATCACGAGCTTCGAGCCCGCAGCGATGGGTCGGCCCGTATTCGGCGGCATCTCCAAAGGAAGCGCACCGGGGACCCAAGACGCAATGTTGTTCGCGAGCGAGGCTCCGCCCATCATCCCCTCCATGCCGCCGGGAGTCGGAACGGGGCCGCCGAAGCAGCCGTAGCCCACGCCATCCTCGGCCGCGTCGAGCGCCTCGATCTCGGGCACCTGCGCGGCTGCGACGGCGTAGAGGATGACGTGATGGACGGCCTCGGTGTCCGGCTCCACGGTCGCGCCCGTCACCCACGTGTCCACGTCGAAGTCCGCGTCGAGGATGATGCAGCGATAGTCGTCGCCCTCGGAGCCGAGCTGCGGCGTGTAGGCCTCTGAAGCCGTCATCGACATGGTGGGCTCGAACACCACCGGCTCGATCTCGATGGCCTCGGTCGGCTCGCCTTCGGCGAGACCCTCATCCACCCAGGCCTGCAGCGTCGCGATGTCGTCTTCGGAGACCGTGCGCTCATCGACGTAGGTTCGGCAGCTCGGGTCCGCGGGCCACGGCGGCATTCGGCCGGACGACACCGCATCGAGAATCGCGGCCGACGCGTTGGACACCTCTTCGTACGTCTCGAACGCAAACGGCGTGGAGCCGCCGGTGAAGTGACAGGTCGTGCAGTTGTTGGCCACGATGGTGCGAACGTCGTCGCTCCACGTCACCGCGCGCACCGCATCGGTGTCCGTCTCGGCGTCGGTGTCCGCGGCCTCACTCTGTTCGGAACACGCCCCCAAAAGGGCACACAGCATCAGGCCGGCAGGAAGTACACGTCGCGTCATCATTCGTCGTCCCGGACACGAAGACCGCCCCGCGCGGAGCTTCGTGGCTTCATTACGACGCTGATGACGCGAGCTCTCAACGTACAAACGGCTGCGTTTCGTAGCGGTTTGTAGCGCTCGTCACTCCTCGCGAAGGGCCGCGAGCAGTACGTCCGCAAAGGCGCGGCTGCGGCGGGGTTGCGTAGGGCCAGGGGGAAAGACGAGCTGCAGGGCGCTTGGCTTGGGCGCGTACGCTTCGAGCAGCTCGACGAGCCGGCCCGCGGCGAGGTCGTCCGCGACGTCCCAGCGCGACTTCAGCGCAATGCCGCGACCCTCGAGGCACCAATGACGAACCAGCCCGCCATCATTCGCGATCCGATCCCCATCGACGCGGACCGTGTAGCGGCGCCGTCCCTCGCGGAACGGCCACTCCCGGTCGAGGTGTCGGCCGAAGCGCATCCGGAGGCAGTTGTGGGACGCGAGGTCCTCGGGCATGGAGGGCTGTCCGTGGGCATCGAGGTACGACGGAGCAGCGCAGACGATGCGACGGTTCTCGCCGACCTTGCGGACGCGGAGCGAGCTGTCCGCCAGCGCGCCGAACCGCACCGCCACGTCCACCCGCTCCGCGAGCACGTCGACGTACCCATCCACCAGCACCAGCTCGCCCACCACCCCTGGATGCTCCGCCAAGAAGGCGTCGAAGATCGGGGCGACCTGTGTGCGACCGAAGTCGACCGGCGCGCTGACCCGAAGGCTGCCGGCGAGGGACTCCACGCCCGCGCGAACGCGGCTCGCCAACGCGTCGGCGTCGGCCAACAACAACGTGGCCCCCTCGTGGAGCGCCTCGCCAGCTTCCGTCAGCGTCAACGCTCGGGTCGTCCGATGCAGCAGTCGCGCGCCGTAGTGCGACTCGAGGCCTGCGAGCCGCTCCGTGACGGTGCTGGAGGAGAGCCCCAACGCGCGACCCGCCGATGCCAGGCTGCCCTGCTCGACGATCGCGAGAAACACCCGCAGATGGTCGGTATCCATTGTCCGATATTCACGGACAATCAATCCGAATCAAAGCCCATTCTCCGGCCGATGCGATTGCATCATGGTGGCGCTCATCATGGCAACGCTCACCATCGTCGCGCACATCAAAGCCAACCCCGCCCAGGTCGATCTGGTTCACGCCGAGCTGAAGAAGCTCATCCCCATCACGCGCGCTGAAGCGGGCTGCATTCGCTACGACCTCCATCGCGACAACGAAGACCCGAACCACTTCATGTTCCTGGAGTCCTGGGAGTCACGCGAGCTCTGGCAGACCCACATGAACGCGCCGCACCTCGCCGGATACATGAAAGCCACCGAGGGCGCCGTCGCGGAGTTCACCCTGCACGAGCTCTCCCCGGTCGACGCAGCCTGAGCCGCTGCGAACGAGGCAGGAACCTCGGGCGCGGGCCCCAACAAGGCGCGGCCCGAGGCGGAACGCAACGCTGTGACCGGCACACGACGCGTGACGTCCGGCACGGCCACCACCAGGAGCGAAAAGGACGAGCGAGGCGTCGTGATGGGTTCCACCACAGGCTGCTAGCATCGTCGCGAGGGTCCAGGGGTCCTGGTGACAGCTCCGGAGTCCCCGCTACCGCGCGCACGTCGTCACGCCTCACCAGCCTCCCCGATGAATCGTTCTCAGCCTCTCCGCCTTCGCGCTCGTTCGCTGATCGCCGCGTTCGTCTGTCTCGCTGCCTGCGAAAGCCCAGAGGAACCATCCGGGGACAAGGCCGCGGATCGCCCGGCGCCTGCCGAAGCAGCCTCCCAAAAGGGCCCGAACGCGGTGCGTCTCCCCGACGTCTCGCGAGCTGCCGAGATGCCGTCGACTGACGGTGCTGCGACGCTTTGGCTCGCCGCCGATGGTGTCTGGCTTGGTCGGTCCTCGCGCACCGCGCAACGCGTCCTCGCGTCCTCGGACAGCAAGCTCGAAGGCGACGCGGAATGGCTCGAGCCGCTTGCTGTCGCCCTCGACGGGCTCGCGGAAGCGCAGCAAGCCGAGAAGCCGCTCGTCGAGGTCCGCGGCCCCGACGATGGTCCGCGCGGCGAGGCGCTGCGTATCGTCGCCGACGCCGACGTCGATTCGAAGACCCTGCGTCGCGTCGTCACCGTCGCTCGGGGCGTCGGCTACGGGCCGTTCGAGTTCGCGGTTTCACCCGAGACTTCGCTCAATCTCTCCTCGGATGCTCCGGTCGGCAGCAACGCCGACGAGCGACCGATCCGCGTCAAGCTCGACGGCGCAGGAGCACTGAAGCTCGAAGGCAAGAGCATGAAAGCTGCGGGCTTCACCACGAAGCTGACGCAGATGCTGGAGTTCCGAGAGCGACGCTGCGTATCCCTCGACGCTGAGGACGACGTGAACTACGCCACGTGGCTCGCGACCGCGGCTCGCCTCGCCGAGCTCGACATCGACTGCTTGAACGTGGTCTCACCGCTCCTCCCGACGGACGAGCCTCCGCCGCCGCCGCCCGAGGAGGAGGACGAGCTCCCCGAGGAGGAGGGCGTGCATCCGAAGGCTGAGGAGGTGGCCCCGTCCGCGCCGTCGGCCAATGCGGCGAAGGGCCCCGAAGGTCGGTCCGAACTTCTGCGCTGGTGGAAGCGGGCCACAGAGGCAAAGGAGGCTCGGGATGTCGCGGGCTGCAAGAAGCGTCTGGCCGAGGCCCACGAACGCCTTGGGTCCGCCACCACGCCGGAAGCCTTGCGCTTCCAAGTCGCGGCCAGGCTCGAAGACCACTGCGGGTCCGCAGACAAAGCACGCGCACTTCGAGTCCAGCGCACTGAGGCCTTTCCGCAGGACTGGCAGGCCTGGCAGGCCCTTGGGATCAGCGATTTTGCGCCGCTGATGCCCGACCCCGGGAGCGCCAAGCCCTTCAACGGCGACATCCCGGCTGCGAAGCGTCGCGCACTTGCCACGACGGCACTGGCCTCGTTCGAGAAAGCCGCCGAGCTCGCTCCCCGGGAGCGTGACCCGCTCACGTGGTCCGTCATGGCTCTGACCCAGCGCAGGCTCGCCCGCGAGACAGCCGAGGACGGCGCCTCCGCCTCGACGGCCAAACTCGACGCCATGGACGCGTGGCGATATCAGAAGAAGCTCTGCGACCTGGACAAGCGCGCGGCCTGTCCCGAGGCCCCGATGACCGAGGACGAGTACACCGCCCTGAAGGCCAAGCTCGGGGGCTAGCCGCTACGCGGGCAGCATCAACATGTCGCGCACGATCGGCGTGAGCCCGCCGAAGAACGACTCGACGGCCATCACCATCAAGAGCAGACCCATCAAGCGCAGCATCACGCGAGAGACCGAAGGCCCCATCGCGCCCGCGACTCGGTTTCCACCGATGAGCATCACGAACGTGAGCGCCATGACGGCGACCACGCCCACGACGAACCCGATGACCTCAGCGGTGCCGCTGGCCTTGCCCATGCGCAGGACGGCGAGGGTCATCGCGCCCGGTCCACACAGCAGCGGGATGGCCAGCGGAGTCACGGCGATGTCGTCGAGGTGGTCCTCGTCTTCGGGCGTGGGCGGGTCCGCGACCTTCGTCCGCGCCACGTGTGCCTGAAGCATGTCGTAGCCCATGATGAAGAACACGATGCCCCCAACGATGCGCAGGCCGTTGAGGGTGATGCCGAAGAGCTCGAACAGCTGCTCGCCGAAGAACGCGAACAGCATGATGGCAACCGTTGCCACGATCGAGGCTTTGATCGCGACGCGACGGGCCGCCGCGCGCGGCATCCTCTCCGTCATCGTCGTGAAGATCGGCAGGGTGCCGAGGGGATCGATCATCGGCAGGAAGCTCGTGGCCGTCACCACGGCAAACGACAGCGCAAGATGAAGCTGCTGCATCATGGACCTCGTCGCGCGGGAACCTGATGCAGTCGGGACGCCAGGTCAAGGCCGCCGGGACCCCCCTGATGCGCTAGAAGCTCCAGCCCGCGATGAACCGAGCCGACATCGCCTGGTTCCACGGCGCGAGGCTGGGGTGCCCTGCGGGGAACCACGACCAGTCCAAGCCAACTTCGCCGCCGAGCACCAGCCCGACCTTGGTCGAGGGGTGAAACATCGCCCCGAGCGAAACGCCGAGGGTCAGGCCGTGCTCCGTCGCCCGCGCGGCGCGGCACGGACCGCGCTCGCACCGCAGTGTCGCCGTCCGAATGGCATAGCCGGGGGACGTACCGAAGTAGCCGTACGCTACGTCGTTCTCCAGGCCAAAGCGTGCCATCGGCGTCATGCGGAAGAGCTGGCCGCGATACGCAGGCTCGGTTCCCGCGTAGACGCCCGTCGCGGCGACCTCGCCCTCCTCCGGGTCGCCGAGCCATCCGTGCACGACGTGGTCGAACCCGAAGCCGACCATCGCCTTGAAGTTGCCCTGTCCATACAGCGAGGCGCTCACCGCCGCGCCGTAGGTGGGATGCCGCAGCGGGGCCGGCCGAGAGGGCGGGTACAGCACCTCGGCGGCGGCCCCCACCTCGACCACCACGCGTTCTTCGCCCGCCTCGGGCGGGGCGAGCAGCCAAGCGCTGGCGAGCAGAGCGGTCCACGGCACCTCGGCAGGATCGACCATCTTGCCCACGCACCGAAATTGTCGGCGTGGTTGCGGCCACGGCTCCGCGCACACGACGCCCAGCACGACGGGTGGGACCGCTGGGCTCCGCCGTGGCACGCTCGACCGCATGCCGAAGGCCGTCATGGTCGGGCTCCTCGCCGACACGCACGGCGTGCTCGATGGCAGGGTGCTCGACGCGCTGGCGCGGTGCGAGGTGCTCGTGCATGCCGGCGATGTGGGGTCGGCCTCCGTCCTCGACGACCTCGCTGCAATCACGCCCGACGTCTACGCCGTGGTCGGCAACAACGACGTCGCGAAGAAGTGGATCGGGCCGGCTCATGCCCTTGCCCAGCTGGCCCCTGAGCACGCGCTCACGCTTCCAGGCGGCACCCTCGTGGTTCGACACGGGCATCGGGTCCTCCCTGCAGGGCGTCGACATGAGCGCCTGCGAGCGCTGCACCCCGGCGCGCGCGCGATCGTCTACGGGCACAGCCACCGACGCGTCATCGACGACGAGGCAGACCCGTGGGTGCTCAACCCCGGCGCAGCGGGCCGAGCCCGGACCTACGGCGGCCCCTCGGCGCTGCGACTGCGCGCCGGCCCCCGCGCGTGGCGTGTCGAGCCCATCGTGTTCCCCCGCGCGTAGCGCTCCGCACCGTCTCCGGCCGAGCGCAGCGCCCTGTCACCGTATATAGCGCTTCGGTGTGGCACAATGTAGGCGTGAAGGGGCGGATGAGTCGTTGGGGTGGAGTTTGGGGTTGCGCGTTGCTGCTGACCGCATGTGGTGGCGACGACGAACGTGAGCAGGGCGGCGGTGTCCCGGCCGTGACCATCTCCGCATCTGCCGGCTCCGTCGGGGACAGCGGAGGCGTCGACGACGATGACGGCTTCGGCGACGAGACCGGCGTGTTCGACGTCGGGCAAGCCGGCTCCGCGGGCGACGAAGGTGGCATCAACGGTTGCGAAGAGCTCGTCGACGAGGCCGACCTCGGACCCCGCCCGCAGGACATCATCTTCGCCGTCGACACCTCGGGGTCGATGATCCAAGAGGCGGCGTTCGTGCAGGCGCAGATGAACTCGTTCTCGATCCAGATCGATGCCGCCAACGTCGACGCTCGCATCATCCTGCTCGCCGAGTACCCCCCGATCTTCGGCCCCGGGGATCTGCATCGACCCGCCGCTGGGATCGGGGGGCTGTCCCAGCACCGACTCCAACCCGCCGAAGTTCCTGCACGTCCCCGACAGCGACATCGCGAGCAGCAACTCCCTCCAGCGACTCATCGAGCTCTATCCCGCCTACGCGCCGTTCCTCCGCGACAACGCGCTGACCCATATCGTCGTCGTCTCCGATGACGACTCGGCCCTGCCCGCTGCGGACTTCTCGTCCCAGTTCACCGCGCTGGCTCCCCACCTGGCGGACTTCGTCTTCCACGGCATCGTCTCCAAGGAGGAGTCCAACGTCGCGTGCGGCAACGGAGGCGCATGCTGCAACCTGGCCGCGTCTCAAGGCGTCGTGTACCAGGAGCTCATCGCCCAGACCGGTGGCGTCGAGGGCAACCTGTGCGACCAGGAGTTCCAGCCCGTCTTCGCCGCGGTCGCCCAGCAGGTCATCGGGGGCGCGTCGCTGGCCTGCAGCTACACCATCCCGCCACCGCCCGACGGCGAGGTGTTCGACCGCGACCGCGTCAACGTGGAGTTCGAGGACGGCACCGGTACGAAGCTCGTCATCGGGCGCGTGGACGACGTGAACGCGTGCGCCGGCGTCGAAAACGGCTGGTACTACGACGACCCGATCAACCCGACGCGCATCTCGGTGTGTCCGCAGACTTGCGACACGATCCAGAGCTTCGACGCGGGCAAGGTCGCCATCAAGTTCGGCTGCGAGACCATCCCCGCCGGGTGACCGCCTGCGCTTCCGCAGCGCGCTCATGCGCCTGCGCGGCGCGGCCTCGACGTAGGCTTTGCTCGTGCCTGCGGATCTGCTGCTTCGCGAGACCGTCGACGGTGTCACCACCCTGACGATGAACAACCCTCGCCGCCTCAACGGGTGGACGATGGACATGATCGACGCCCTCGCTACGGCGCTGGAAGAGACCGGACGCGACGACGCGACGAAGGTCCTCATCCTCACGGGGGCCGGGGAGTACTACTGCGCGGGCGTGAACCTGGGCGCCTCGATTCAGTTCGACCATCCCGCAAACCTGCACGCCTTCATCGTCGAGCGGAACCAGGCGCTGTTCGACATGTTCCTCAACTTTCCCAAGCCGATCCTGATCGCGGTGAACGGACCGGCGATCGGCGCGAGCGTCACGTCGGCAACCCTGTGCAACGCGGTGCTTGCCTCGGACCGGGCGACGTTCTCTACCCCGTTCGCGGCGCTGGGCGTTCCGCCCGAGGGCTGCTCGAGCGAAGTGTTCCCCAAGCTGCTCGGCGATGACGCGCCGCGCATGCTCGGCCAAGAGGGCTGGAAGCCGACCGGTGAGGAGGCAGCGAAGATCGGCCTGGCGACGCGCTGCGTCCCGCACGACGACCTGATGACCGAAGCGAACGCGCTCGCTCGGCAGTGGATCGCCGACGGTGAGACCCGACGCTACCCGCTGGGCATGAGCCGCGAGGATCTGCTCGGCATCAACGCCCGAGAGTCACGCGTGCTCGCGACCGCGTTCTTGCAGCCGAAGTTTCTGATGGGCCAGTACCGCTTCCTGTGGAGCAAGAAGAAGCGCCCGCTGGCCCTGATGTTCTTGTTGCTCGCGAAGAGTCAGCCAGCGTGGAAGCTGCTGCTTCCCACCGAAGCTCGCTGAACCGCCGCGGCCGCCTCGGGCGACGACGCGAAGAGCACGCCCGTGTCGCTGAAGAACGTGGTGTGCGGGTCGTTCAGGCGCAGGGGCGAGCCGTCGAACGCCGTGGCCACGCCGCCGGCTTCCTGCACGATGCATGCGGTGGCGGCGAAGTCCCACGTGCTCCCCCCGCCCCGCCCAGGCTTGGGGAGCTTCGCGTAGACACCGGGCGCGTACTCGAGCGCGGCCCAGGCGTTGGTCGCGGCAGCGCGGGCGAACTCGACCTGCAGGGGTCCGTCGGCGCGCAGGCGCTGCGCGAGTGCGTCATAGCGGGCGTCGTCACGGTGGCTTCGGTCCCCGAAGAGCCGGAGATTCACGCCTCGCTTGGGTGAAGACCATGGCGCGTCGCCCACCCAGACCCCGCACCCGCGCGCGCCGTGCAGCGTGGTCCCGCGCGTGATGTCGTGGACGACCCCGAGCAGCGGCGTACCGTCCCGGGCGACGAGTGCGATGCAGACCGACGACCCCGGCTCGTTCTCGACGTAGGCGAGCGTTCCGTCGAGCGGATCGATGCACCAAAAGGCGGGTGCCGACAGCCGTGAGCCATCGTCGGGCCGCTCCTCGGTCAGCAAGCCGAGGCCGTACGAAACGCGGCTGGGCTCAAGCGCCTCTACGATCATCGCTTCGCTGGCCCGGTCGACTTCCGTCACCACCTGCGAGGCCGGGCTGTCTCCACCCGCGGCCTTGCGCTCTACGGCGCCGGGTCGCCGCGAGGCGATGAAGCGCCCCGCGGCCTCCGCGGCCGCACGCGCCTCGTCCAGCAGTGCCCGCACGTTCATGCGCCGAGAACCTCCGCCGCAATGCGACGGCTGTAGCGGTGAAGCTTCCAGTGTCCGGGGCTCCAGCCCTGCAGAAAGCGGACGAAGTCGGTCCAGGCCACAGCGTAGAGCGAGCGCCAGTGCGCTTCGACGGCGTCCGCATCCACGTCGGGGCGGCGAGCCTGCAGCGCGTGCCGCAGCGCCGCGAAGTACTCATCGAGCATGGGGCCCGCCTTGGCCTCCATCGCGTCTTCGTCGAAGCAGCTGCCCAAGAAGTACGCGACGTCCTTGATGCCGCTGCCGCCGCCAACGTACTGAAAATCGACCGCCGCGGCCGCGCTCGCGTCGGGACGCAAGCAGAAGTTCGCGAGCTTGGCGTCGCCGTGGACCAGCGTCTGCGGTCCCGTCCGAAGCGCCGCGTCGAGCCGGGATGAAGCGTTCTTGAGCGCGCCGTCCGGCATCGCGGCAAGTTCGTCGGGTCGCGTGTCGAGATGCCAATACGTTCCGACCGGCCACAGCCCGTCCGGCGAAGTCTGCAGGAACGTGGCGTGAAACGACGCGAGCCAGCGCAGGCACGCGTGAGCCACGGCGTCGTCACCGGCAGGCCGAGCGCCGTAGCCGGCTGCGTCGAGGTCCTCGAGGATCAAGAAGACCCCGTCGTCCAGGGCCTCGGCCACGTAGCAGCGGGCGACCCGACAGCCGACGTCGCAGCGCGGGGCGAAGTCGCGGTACCAGGCCTGCTCGACCGCATACGAGCGAACCTTGCGTGCGTGCCCTCGGTCCGAACTCCAGCCCCGCGGATGCGTCCGCGCCGTCGGCCACTGCACCCGCTTGACGATCACGCTGCCGATGGGGCCGTCGACCGTACACCGCACGATCGTGCCGTACCCGGACCACAACGACTGCACGACGTGCGTCCCCGTCACCGCGTCGGCCCCGACCGCAGCGCAGACCCGGGCCTGAATCTCGGCGTCCACGCGCGCAGCGTATCAGCCGCTGCGACGCTCTTGGATCGCGTACACCCCGGCTGCGACGAGCATACTGCACAGCGCCACGGGCAGCGCAGCCGGGGCGAGCAGCGGCTGGGCGAACGACTCCCAGCCCAGGACCATGTGCAGCACCCAAGTCCCGGTCCCGACCGCCATCGACGCCAGCGCGGCCCGCTCATCGGCCCGGCGTCCCCACACGCCACCGAGCAGCGGGACCAGCAGCGACACCAGCCCCAAAGCGTAGGCGCTCTCGAGCAGCTCGTACGCGTCGGCGCCCAGATACGCAACGACGCACGACACGGTGGCGACGAGGGCGACGGCCCGCCGGGATGCCGCGAGCCGCTGCTCAGGCGGCTTCGTCCGGGCACCGAACAGGTTCTCCGAGAGCACGCTCGCCGGCGAGAGGATCGCCGAGTCAATGGTGGACAGCACCGCGGAGACTACGGCGAGCAGCAAGACGGTCGACATGACCGGGCTGAGGAAGAGACCCGCAAGCGCGGTGAGGGTCGACTCCCCTTGGGTCTGTGGCGCCACAACGTCGGCCGCGAGCCCGACCAGGATCGGCAGGGCCCCCAGAAGCAAGTACGCCACGCCCGCGAGCACGCACGCCGCCGAGGCCGTGCGGGCGCTGCGGCTGGCGAAGATGCGCTGCATCAAGTCCTGGCCGGGCAGGTTGCCGAGCGAACCGATCGCCAGCACGCCGATCCAGCCCACCACGGCGCCGGCGGAGTCATGCGGAATGAGGGTCTGGCGCTCCGCGGGAACCGCCGCCCACAGCGTGGTCCAGCCCGCGGCCACGGAGCC
>JBCCQM010000072.1:0-35013 GCA_039024335.1 Myxococcota bacterium | reverse complement strand
CTTGGTCCGGGTTCTGGGGTTTGCGGCTTTGCCGGGCTCCACCCTCCGCGCCAGTCCCGCTTTCACAACCCTCGGTCGGGGCTCTGGCGGGGTTCTGGCGCGCCACTCCCGCTCTCACAACCCTAGGTCGGGGTTCCTATGGGGTTCCTATGGTTCACAACCCTGGGTCAGGGTTCTGCAACCCTCGGTCGGGGTTCTGCTAGGGGTCCTAGGGTCGGGGCCCTACGTACGACAGGGTCGGGGTCCTACGACATGGGGTCCTACATCAGTAGCCGTTGTCCATCAATCGTTTAGGCGCGCGATTATCGGGCTGTACAGCGTTCGGCATGGCGTCTCGTTACATTTTTTCTTCACCGAGTGAACGCGACTGGTCGTCAAAGCGTTTCTGAGCCAGTCAACTTCGCACTCCGTTCCGCTCCACGCGACGCCAGGAACCGACTGAGACATCGCCATTGCATCTCTGAGAGAGAGAGAGAGCTCCTTCCTGATTACTTTGGCGAAAGGGACCCGGTCACAGGTGTTGGATACGAGGATGGACCATACGCCTTCGTCCTCCAGGATTGCGTCCCGGTAGTCCGGCGGCGGAAATCCCGTATCATCGGCCTCGACCGTGTAGCCGCAGCTCGGGCACATTATTCCCTCTGACCATTGAAGGGTGTTGTCGAAGCCTATCGACTGAACCACCTGAACCCGGGCTTGCCGGCGGCACGAGGGGCATTCGGTAAATAGCGTTGCCATCTTGCTAGAAGCCTTTCAGTCTCAAGAAGCGCTCAATGATCCGGTAGAACTTCTCATTGGGGACGTACATGTCCGGAGAATGGTGAAAACTCGGAATTCCGCGCATCCACCAGCGGTGATGAAGCTCCTCGTGAATAATTGTGTTCACCAGGTCTTTCCGAGTAGAGAAGACGTTCTTTCCGATTTGGGTGCCAGTTCCATCTGGATTTCCAGGTGGAGACGCCACACCTGTTCGAGCGTAGGGGCTGTATCGCGGACGGTGCGTCATCTTCACATTCGCCAAATCTTCCTTCAGCACGGCGTCAATCGCCCTCTGGCGACTCTGCGCGGTTCGTCCAGTGACCTGCTCCAGTGCGCCTTCACTGGTCCACGGATTTGTCCCTCCCGCAGACTCGGGCACATTCCCCCCTCTCCCCCCTGCGGCGATGGTCCGCGTCGAGCGAGGTCGAAGCGGACCATAAAGTCTGCCTGATGCCCTTCTGAGTGGGGAAAGGACTGTCGTCGGAGACGTCGCGACCGACGCCGCCAATTCAAGCCCTCCGACTGTCGCCGGCAGCAGAGTCTCGACCATGTCGCCATGAACTCGGGCCTTCGATACGGAGCTTCCAAGCGACTCAGAAACGAGCGCGGTTCCGCTACGCATCACAGTCTCGTGTTCCTCTCCAGTCGCAAACTGGAGGGCCCCAGCTTGGACAAAGTCAGCTCCGAGGCAGGCACTCATTACGCCGAGAGTTCCTCCGCTCGCGATCCCGAGCAGCGCGGAGGAAGTTCCGCCGGCAAACATCGTGGCGCCATGCAAACGACGCAGTGTAGATTCGCTCAGGTTGAGGAACTCGGGGCCTCCTTCGCGGTTGCTATCGCGGATCGTCTCGACGGTTGCGAGGAACTCGCGCTCCGCCAGATCCACATAACGTCCCAACAACTCATTCTCCGCAGCGATCAAGCGCTGACGCTCGATCTCAAGGTTCCTAGCGTTTGCCAGAGCGTCGTCACTCAACAGGTCAAACGTCTGGACTTGCGCGTGCCATAGCGCGACTGCCGAGTTATGTGTCGCGGCGTCGCGCGAATAGCGTGAATGCTCGTTCTCTGTCGGCCGCCGGGTTTTCGTTCCTTCGCGATCCACGCGTGACGCAGGATTCCCCCCGCAGTACGCGAACCGGTTCAGCCCGTCCCCGAGCCCGATCGGATCTGCGCTGCACCACCGGCCCAACCAGCTCGCGAAGTAGCGCCAGCCGTGCTGTGCGAGGCCGGTTTCTTCGTCTTTCTCCATCCCCGTGAACCGGTAGCGATTCACGTCGACGTCGATGCCTGAGCGTACGGCCCGGTACGCCGTGGTTCCGTACGGGTGGTACTCCTCGTAGGAGATCACGCCGCCGGTTTCGTCCACTTCGAGGCTGGTGCTGCCGAGGTGGTTGCCCAGGCGGTAGCGGTACAGGGCCTTGGGAGCAGCGACGGAGGCGCCGTCGCGGACGTGCTTGGTGTCGAGGGTGAGGCCGCCGGCGTGTTCGGTGGTGGTGTGCTCCTGGAGGTTGTCGGCGGCGAGGGGGTCGGAGCCGGTGAAGACGCGGAACTCTTCGCCGCCGCCGGCGTAGACGCGCTCTTCGGTGCGGCCGCCTTTGACGGTCCACTTTCGAATGCGGGCGCCGTCCACGTACTGGAAGAACACCTGCATGCTGCCCCGGTCGACGCGCTGGAGCTGGTCCAGCTCGTCCCACTCCATGGCGTCGAGGTGCGGCATGGCGGTGAACCGACCGAAGGCGTCGTGCGGGTACACCTGCGGGGCGAGGTCGTTGCTCACGGCGGTGGCCCGCAAGCGGTTGCCGTGCTCGCTGTACGCGTATCGCCGGGTCCACCGCGCGGCGCTGTGCTTGACGCCCAGGCCGTGCTGAAGCCGAAGCAGGTTGCCGGCAGCATCGTAGCTGTAGCGCTGGGTATAGCCGCGGACGTCGTTCGCGTCGTGGGGCGACCCGTGGCGCAGCGCCGGGGTGTCGGCGGCGGAACGACCGGGGTCGGAGCCGACCTGGGCCGTGTGCTCGCGCCCCTTGGCCTCCACCAGGCGGTACAAGCTGTCGTAGCGGTAGGTCGTCGCGGCTTCGACCTTCTCCCCGTTCACGACCACGGCCTTGTACGCACCGTCCTTGATCCGCACGACGTTGCCGACCGGGTCGTAGGCGTACGCGAGCGCCTGCAAGACCTTCGACCCCGCCTTGCTGGTGATCGACCGCAGGCGCTGGGTCTTGGCGTCGTAGCTGTAGGTCGTGGTGACGGCGCCTCGCGTGATCGTGGTCGGGCGACCGAAGGTGTCGTAGTCCTCGACGACGTGGATCTCTTCAGCGTCGTCGGGCGTGGACGCATCGGCGCGGGAGACCGACGCGAGGCGTCCCTCTTCGGTGAAGGTCTGACGATGAACCCAGGCGCTGCTCCCCAGGTCGCTCTGCACCTCGACGGCGCGGCCCATGGCATCGAAGTGCCGTGACGTCGCGAAGACGCGGCCGTCCTCCAGGTCGTTGGCAGCGGCGGCGTCGAGGTCGGCGATGGACTTCAGGTCGGCGAGCGCCGACCAGTTCGGGCGGGCGGTGGCGTCCCGAGGCAGCACGCGCTCGGTGAGGACCGGGTTCCCATCGAAGTCGTACTCGCGGAAGTGCAGGACACCGCCGCCGTCGTAGACCCGGAGGAGACGGCCATGGTGGTAGGTGTCGGCGGACCCACCCTCGCCGCTCACGTCGGACTTGGTATCGACATAGACGCGGTGCTTGATGGCAACCGCCTCGCCCGCATCAGGCTGCACGAAGTCGGTGATCGGGCGGCGCAACTCGTCGTAGCTGCTGGTGAAGCTGGCGCCCTGCCCAACCTCGCCGCGGCGGGCGTAGAGCATCGTGCCGTCGATGTTCGGCAACGAAGCCTGAACGCCAGCGTCCAGCGACCGGGTCTGCAGCACCAGACCACCCAAGCCAAACCGGCGCTTCTCGGCGACGTTGCCCCGCGCGTCGATCACCTCGGCAACGTTGCCCGCGAGGTCGTAGCGGCTGCGGCTGACGAGCATGGAGTGGCCGGTCTCGTCGCGTAGCTCTTGGAACACCGCGACGGGTCGGCCCAGGACGTCGAGCCGGGTGTGCGTGGGCGTGTCGGCGTGGAGCGCCAGGTCGTCGGCTCGAACGCCGTCCTCGAGCTCGACCTCCTCTTCGACCGCGGTGTCGTTGCGGTCGAAGGCCACGCTGCCCCACATGTCGAAGTCGACGCGCTCGACGGTGCCGTCGCGATGCTCGGTTCGGACGGCGCGGCCCAGCTCGTCGTAGCGCACGATGCTGGCGCTGGGGCCCGCGCTGGAGCTGTAGCTTTCGCCACCAACCGAGGGCTCGAAAGACCGGACCGGCTTGCCCTTGTTGTTGACCTGACTGCGACCCGGGACGCGAAACTTCGACCCGCCGATCAGCACGCGCGTCTGCAGCGGCGCGCCACTGCCACCGTAGTAAGTGACGACGGTCTGCAGCTTGGCGGACGCCTTGCGCCCCTTGGCGGTGTTGACCTGGTCGTGGCGAATCTTTGAACGGCGCGAGATCGGCGTCTTCGAGAGATCGTAGCTGTGCTCCTGCGCCGGGGACCCTTCGGTGGTGCCTTCGCCGTGCCTGCCCTCTCCCCAGGTCTTGGTGAGGCGCCCCAGAGCATCGTACGCAAAGAAGGTCTTCGCGCCGTTGGGGTCGACGACATCCACGGGGGCAAGGGTGCGGTGGTCGTGCTTGGAGGTTGCGACGTTGTCGTAGGCGTCCTTCGTTTCGACCGCGAAGTAGTGGTCGGCGTCGTAGGTGGTGGTGAACGCGTTGCCGAATGCGTCGACCGCAGACGTCGCGAGGAAGAAACCGTCGGCCTTCGCGTGGACGGTGGTGCCCGACGGCACCCAGTACAGGTCCTCGCCGAAGAGATACTTCGAGTCCTGCAGCGCCTCGCGAGCGCGCGGGTCGTCTCCGAGCGCGGCGACGAACTGTGCTTCGCTGAACGCTGCGGTTTGGGTGGAATGCACCATCCCCGTCCGGCCAACCTGGGTGGGCGCGGAACCGAGGTCGTCCACGGGCCCGACGACCTCGTCGTCGAAGTAGTGAACCCGGGAGCGAGAGAGCAGCTCGCCGCCGGTGGCTGCCCGAAGCGCGCCGACCGAGAACGGGGTGATCGAGTCCCCCGACGCCCCGGCGACCGCGAAGCTGGCCGTCTCCAGCACCGCGCCAACGAGGTAGTCCTCGGGCGAGTCGCGGTGCACGACCTTCACCTCGGTGCGGACGACTTCGGTGCGCAGCTGCGGGTCGTCGTCGGGCTGCTCGGGCGTGACGAGGTCAGCGGGCGGTGGCGGCTCGGCGCCGGGTTCGAGCTTGGGCTCCACGAAGCCGCTGGCGGCCGAAACGTCCAGCGTCTCTCCCATGGCCCCCACCCACGCCGCGTGCTCGGAGCCGCCGGAGGACAGGATGGAGCCGGGCACGGGAGGCTCGACCCCATCGCGAAAGAAAAACACCTCGACGCGACGGTTCTCGGGCTCGTCGACGCCGTCGGCCGTCTCGACCTTGGGATAGTGCTCGCCGGCGCCCACCGTCTCGAGCTGGGCGCCCGGCGGAAACGTGGTGCCGTCGAACGCCATGTATTCGCCGACCAGCATGGCGCGAGCAGCCCGATCGAGCGGGCCATCGCCTAGGCCGTGGGCGCCGCGGAACGCCGCCGCCTCCGCGTACCCGATCGCCTCGAGCATGTACGCGTCTTCGGTGGCCCCCCACTGCTCGGGCGCGCCGACGTGCGGCTCGTACATCTCGAGCCAGGCGTCGACGTCGTCGCGCAGGAAGGCCGCGACCGACTGGGCGCGCGAGAGGCTGAGCGCGTCGTTGTCGTCGGACTGGCCCACGCGATCGGTGTGACCCACCACCAACACCGAAGACCCCGCGTGGTCTGCATAGACCTCGGCCAAGGCCCGCAGCCCCGCGCGCGCCTCGGGCAAGATGAAGTTCTTCGCCTCATCGAAGACGAACCCCACCAGCCGCACCCGTACGTCATCGGCAGGACCCGCGGGCTCCACCGGAGGCTCGACGGGACCACCCGGCAGCGACGGCTCGGGCACCGACTGGCGGCGCGGGTACGCGACCGTGATCGTCTCGAGCGCCGATCCCTTGTCGTCAACCTCGAGCACGGCGCTATGGGAGACGCGAGGGTCGGGCGTCTCTTTCCGATCGTAGCTGTACGACAGCGTCTGCTCGGCCACCAGCAGCAGGCTGCTGTGGTGCTCGCCGTCGTGTTGCGCGCTGGGCTCGAGCCGATAGCCGTGCTCGGTGATCGAGAACGGTCGCGGCACCCGCTCCAGCTCCTCTTGCTCGCGCTGCTTGCCCGCGTCGTCTTTAGGATTGGTGCTCGGTCGCGCCTCGACGTACGACTCGGTGTGAAGGACCACGCCCTTGAGTGCCCGTACGGCCTCGGGCTCGGCACCCACCGCTTCGGACAGCGCGGCCACGTGCGGGTCGTAGTCGCTGTACTCGGGGCGGTACGCGTCGGTGAGGGTGCTGCCGGGTACGACGACGCCGGTGTGAAACCACGAGCGCGTCCGAATGGGCGGACTGAAGTGCTCCCGCTCCACCGTCTGTAGATCCGAGCCTTGGGTCTTGTTGTTGGCGAAGTCCTCGGCGTCCCGCTGCTCGACGAAGCCGAATCCTCGGAACTCGCGCTCACGCCCGTCCCAGCAGCCGTGCCCGTAGGACAGACTCGACGCGAAGCGCATGCCCGCGGGTCCATCTTCGGACTCCAGCGAGGTGACGACCGGGACGCAAAACGGCAGCCGCGTCACCCAAGACCCCGCCTCGGGTGAGGGCAGGAACGACGTACTCGGCGTGTATTCGATGCGACTGCGCAGGCCGATGCCGTTCTCTTCGGCCACAAGCAGCATCGGCCGCACGGCACCGGCCTCGCCGGGTACGAAGTCGACCACGGTCACAGCCGCGCCGGGCTTGGCCTCGGCAAAGACGAACGACGCGGTGCCTCGACCGTCCACGCGTGTCAGGGATGAGAGCGCAAGGTCGTCGGGGCCGGGAATCGAAAAAGACGGCCCCTGTTCGAACGCGTTCCCACAGCGGTTGATCCAGAGCTGCGCCGTCCCGTCACCCAGCACCAAGATATCGACGCCACCGGTGCCTTCGACGTCGAAGACCCGCAGCCGCGTCGGGTCGATCGCCTCGCCGTTCACGCCCTGGCGGGTGGGCAGGGAGGTGTTGGGCGCCTTCACCGACACGCGCTTGCCGAACCGTCCGTGACCCAACCCCGGCCAGTACGCGACCTCGCCCGGGTTGATGTTCACCAGGTCCGGAAGACCATCGCCGGTGATGTCGGCCAGCAGCAGAAGCGCGTCGGGATCCTGCAGCAGCGCGGTGGCTTCGGGGTCCATCGCGTCGGCGGACTCTTGCGGAATCCACCCGTTGTCGACGCCGTCAAAGCGCCACCACTGCGGCGCCTCGCTGGCGGCCATCACCACCAGCGCGTCGGACCGCCCGTCGCCGTCGAGGTCGCCCCACAGCACCCGCGGAAAGCCGGTCTCGGCCTGCGCCTCTGGGTCGTGTCCGATCTCGGGCGGGACAGATGGCAGCGTGACCGCGGCGGCCCAGCCATCGTCGTCGGCGTTGCGCTCCCACACTTGCCCGGTGCCGGCGGGACCCAGCTCCACAAGCGCCGGTCGGCCGTCGAGATCGAGATCGAACAGGCGCTGACGGTGCGGGTCGTCGCTGGCGGCTGCGGATGCTCCGAACTGAAGCTTCTCGGGCGGCTGGTAGCGCAGCGCATCGATGCGGCGGTGCCAGTAGAAGCTGCCGAGGTGGCGCACCAGCAGACCCGCCACCGCGTTGCCATCGAGGTCGACGATCTCGGCGTCGGTCTTGGGCTTGGACAGGTCGAGCTCTGGAAACGCGTTCGCGGGCAGCGTCCGCGGCGTGGCCTGAAGGGCCCTGTCGCTGTACGTAAACGTCCGAGCGGGCAGCGCGAGCTCACCGTCATCGCCGATCCCCACGAACGTGGCGCTGACCAGTCGGCTCGCGATCGGGTCCTCGTCGTAGGCGAGCTCGGTTCGCGATACGGGCGTAGGCTCACCGCCCGAGAAGCGGTGAATCACCCGGACGCCATGACACAGCCGCCGGGTCCGCACCTCGAACCCGGGCCGGGCGTAGGAGAAGGCGTCGGGCCGCACGTGCCAAGCGTTTGGATCGTCGTCGGCGTCGAGACTGCTGCTGTCGACAGGCTTGTAGTCGAGCAGCACCTCGAACAGGAAGTCGTCCGGCGTGCCCGCCAGCGGGTCGGCCAGCGGCGCCCGGTTGGCGTAGAGCACCCGCGTCAGCAGGCTCTGGCAGCCGGGTGCTCGCCCGGGCTCCGCAGCGGTGTCGAGCGTGTACTGATACAGCACCACGTTGCCGAGGGGATCGACCTGCGCCTGCAGGTTCCACCGGAAGACGCGCGTGGGGTCCTCGGGGTCGACAACGCAGGCTTCAGGGGCGGCGCCAAAGATCGACGTGACGTTGGACGCATCGGTGACGCGCCAGTGCGAGATGCCATCGGCCTCCCACCGCTCGATCCGCGCAAAGCCAGCTTCCAACCGCGGCCGGTACCGCGTGACCGTATGCCCGTCGCGAGTGCCAACCTCCTCGACCTTGAGCAGCTCGGCCGCGTCAGAAAAGATGAAGACGTCCGACTCCGCGGCGTCGTCGTACGTTGGGACTCCGCGGCCGTGCTGGCTCGCCGAGATGTGCGGACGGGTGGTTGCGCGGGCGAAGTACGGCACGCCAAGCGCCCAGCCCAGCCCGAAGCACCCATTCTCACCGCTGCTGTCGTAGCCCAGGCCCAGCCCAGGCGTGAGCGTGCGCCCGGGCGGCAGACCGAACCCAATGCTCGCGGACCCAGTGCCCATCACCGGGTTCACCGAGAACTTCTCGCCAAGCTTGGGCAGTGAAACCCCGCCCTCGGCCGCGCTCGCCTCGGGCGTCATCGCCTGCGGGTCTTCGTCGCCTTCGACCTGGACCACCACCTCGTGCGCCTGGCCGGGCTGCAGCTCGAGCGGCGGCACCTCGCCGTTGGGCGTCAGGCGAACGTTGTGAATGGTCGGAGGCATCCGAGCTGCGCGGGCAGTATCGCCAGACTCGGCATGCCGCTCAACCTGTCCCGGCAATGGGGACAGCCTCGACCTGGGGCGTCAGGCAGCTAACCCCGCGCCCATTGGGCGTCGGCGATCTCGTCGAGCCATGCGTTCATCATGGCCTGCTGGTGCTCGCTTTGAGTCGCGCTGGCGAGAACCTGGACTGCGCTACGGGTGACCTCTTCATCGATCTCGGCGGCAATGATCTTCGAGGCCACGCTCGATGCGATCTCCAGGTTGACCTGACCGTTGAGCGAGGCATCGGCCAGGCGTGCCGGCACTTCAGGACGCGGGATGTGGCCCAACGCAGCCAGCGCTCGGTCCGCGACCAGGTCGTCGTCGTCGCCGACCATTTCCAGCAAGCGCCCCTCTGCCTCTGGAGTCGCGATCAAACGCAGCGCCTCTGCAGCACCAGCCCGCACCTGCGGATCGTGGTGCGTAGAGAACGCGAGCAGCGTCGGCAGGTCCGTGGCTCGGCCGGCGTTGCCGAGGCCCGCTACGGCAGCGCTGAGGCGGCGACGGTCGGACTCGGGCTCGATCTCGGTGCGAATCGTCTCGAGTAAAGCCGCGCTGGTTACGGGGTCCCCTGCTTCGAGCTGGCGAGAGACCGAGCCCATCGGATAGAGCAGAGCCGTACGCGTATCGTGGTCGTCGCTGTCGAACGCGTCGGTATGCAAACGCAGCAAGAACGACGCCGACTCGGTCGTGGGCTGCTGGACGAAGGCCCAGCGCTGCACCCAGTTTGGGAAGTCTGGGTCGGCACGCACTTCGGGGCGAGATTGAAGCTCACGCATGACGCGTTGCGCCTCCGGGGTGCCGGCCGAAGCGAGGATGTCGAAGACCAAACGCCGTGCTTTGTGTGCCGAGGTGCTGTCGAAAACCTCGACGAGCTCATCGGCGGATTCGGGCCAACCTCGAAGGCGCCCGACCGCGCGCACCATGAACCCCGGCTCCGGTGGGAGGCCATGCCCCGCGGAGCGAACCGCAATGGAGATGTCGAATCCGGTGAGCCCGCGCGCAAAGTTGCGGGACAACGTGCGCGCGGCGTCGGTGGGATCGGGCGGTGCCAGCGGGTCGAGAACGTCCCAGTCAGCGAGGTCGGGCACGGGCACGGGCGGCTCGTGGGTCGAGGCGAGGCGCTGCAGGTCGAGGCGGGTCTCCGACTCGAGCAGCCGCTCGTCGCCGCTTGCCACCACGACGCTGTCGAGTGCGGACAAGCTGCGAAGCGCACCGCTGTCGTCCAGCTCGAGGCTCGCCTCTCCCGCGACGAGAGGCTGGCCACCGCCCACCTCTGCATCGAGTCGGACCGAACGCTGGAGGGCGCGGCGAACCGTGGACCCCTCCCGCACGTAGGCGACCTCGGCCGTCCCGTGGGTTGCCGGCACGACTGCCGATGTGTCGGTCGTCGGAGCCCGAAAGTCCAGACGCCCTACGAGATTCGAAAGCATCGTGCGGGCCAGCGGCGAGGCGTGCTCGGGGATGTGAACCGCATGCACGGCTCCCCTAGAATCCACCGAGGCGATGACTTCGACGCCCTTCAGCTCTTCGAGTGGGCTCACGACGTTCGCACCCATGAGGGTCAGCGATGCGGACTCGACGTCGGTCAGCGTCAATCCGACCTTCGGTGTGCCTTCGCTGGCATACCAGCGGGCCACGAGCGTGCCCTCGAGCGCAAGACCGCCCACCACGGGCGCCGCTTCGGGCATGAAGGCAGGGCCGCGTGCACGGGTCTGGCTGGTCCACGAGACGCGGTAGGTGTCCTGCTGACCCGGGGCGTACCGCGCGGAGACCGAAGACGCAGCGGCCGAGACCGGACGGACCTGTGCCGACTCCGACGGGGACTGACTACAGCCCAGGGCCACGAGAACAACAGGGATGAGGAGGTGGCGTCGCATGATCACTCCCACCCCACGAGGGGAAGACGAACCTTGAGAGGCTTCATCAGCGGGAAGCTGACGGTGAGACCCGACCACTTGAAGAGCGTGAAGGTCTCCTCATGGAAGAGCGCCTCGACATAGAGCATCAGCTTGCCGGAGAGCGTGCCCAGGGCGATGTCGACGGCAACGTCGAAGTCGAGGTTGACGTTGGTGCCCGCAGCGTCGGACTGAGCATGGGTCGTCAACGAGCTCTTCAGCGGCGAGCCGAGCGTGATGATGTTGACCATGCCGCGAACGCCCGCGCTGGCGATGCCGCCGATGCCGACGCCGACCTGGGCGAACCCATGGAAGGCGAACGTGGGGTTGAGCTTGCTCTCGATGCCGAACTTCACGTCGTTGAGGTTGCAGCTGGGCGAGTTGAGGACCCCCTCGGCCCTGAACTCCACCCCGTACTCGGCCTCGCCCCACGCGGAGCCGGTGAGCTGAAAGCCCATGATGTCGACGTTGAAGCTCGGCTTGGGATCGACGGGGAAGCGGGGAGACGACTGCCGAATCGGCTCCGGTGCGTAGACGAGCGACCCGCTGGGACCCGAGTCGGGCAAGATGGACTGGTTCAGCACGACCAAGCTCCGGTCGAGCTTGAACTCGTTTTTGCCCTTCTCGTTGAGTCGACCTCGTGCGGCCCCGCCGATGAGCTTGACGTTGTAGCCCCGGATCCAGCTTTCGACGTCGAAACCGCCACCAGCACTGCCACCAAGCTCGCACACTGCGTTCCCCTTGCGCTCCGTGGCGGCGACCTTCCAGTCGAAGTTGGCTTTGTAGCCCGCGGCCAGCCAGTTCTTGTCGCCCCAGCTGTCCTGCTCTTCGAATGACTTTCCGTAGCTGTCGACCTTCTTTCCGCTGCTGCTGCGCTTCTCGTAGGTGCGAAGCTTGGCCTTCGCCTCCTCGGCCCCCTCCCTGCGGTCCTTGATCGTCTGCTCCAGCGCCGCCAGGGTCGGATAGGCGGTCTTACCCGCCTTGGTCGTGGGCGTGATCGTGGGTACCCATGCGTTGCATTCGAGCTCGTAGTTCGCCTGCGTCTCGAGATACTCCACCGTCTCGACGAAGCGGCGCTGGAACTCCATCGGGGACCAATCACAGAGCGTCTGATCCTCGTCGAGACAGCTGATCTCGCCGGCGGCCATCCGGTCCCATTCACGCTGGAGGAACTGCCCGAGGCGACAGCTGTGCGCGCCGATTCCGTCCCGCTCCCGCTTGGAGCCCACCGTCCACGTGCGGCAGATGTCGACCGTGCCGGGATTGGTCTTGGGGATCTTCGTGGCCTTGGTCGGAGGCGCCGCGAAGACACTCGTCGGCGCAGGGCCGGCCTGGTTCATCGCGCCTCGTCTGCGCCGTCCCCTGCGCTTGCGCTTGCGCTCGAGCTTCTCGCCGCGCCGCCCCTTCTTTTGGACCTTGCCTTTCGTGGGCGTGGGTGTCGTCTTCGACCGCGTCTTCGAACGTACGCCCCCCAGGCTGTTCTTCAACGCGAAGCGAACGATCGGGTTGGCCCGGTAGGGATCTCCAGCCGGGTCGTAGGGCAGGATGCTCTCTTTGACCGGCCGGGCCTTCTTCGGGTCCGTGGCCTCGATCTCCTCGGCAACGGCGTACGCCCACTCCTTGAGCAGCCGGTTGAACTCCGCCTTGCGACGCTCGAACTCTTCAAACTCCGCCTCGGAGACCGTCCGGTGCTTGTCGTACATGGCTTTGTGAAACGCGAACTCGCTCTTGTACTCGTCCGCCCCGCAGGTTCCCTTGCAGCCGAACCGATACTGCTTGTTGCCGTCGATGAGCCGCTGAATCAGCGCTTTACGAGCAGGTGTCTCCGCCAGTCGATTCGGTTTTCCCGTCGACGCTGTGCGGCCACCCGCCAGCACGATGCTGCGAATGATCGTGGCGTTGTTCAGCGTGAACATCGCGTTCTTGGGCACCCTGCCCTTGCGCTGCTTGAGCTGGCTGACGATGGGCCTACCGTCCTTTCGCCGGAGCGTGCGGTCGGCGATGCCGGGGGTTCCTCGCATGAAGGCCAGATCGAGCTGGCAGCGCCAGTCACCACGGCACGCCGCGCTGGCGTCGGTGAAGCGGCCCCAATCGTAAACCTGCTCGTAGCCGTACTCCTCGCAGCTTCTGACCTGGTCGCCGTTGCTCTCCCAAGCCTTGTTGCGGTGGGCGTTCTTCGCCTTGCCCGCGGAGCTTTCGATGACGGGCCCGGTCAGCTTCGTGCGGCTCGCGACGCTTTCAGAACTCGGACCCAGACGGGTGCGCGATGGCGCCTTGTAGGGGAACTCTTTGCCCGTGGTCAGGTCCTGCGGGATGGCGCTCTTGTTTGGACGCAGCATCTTGGCCGTCTTTGCCTTCTTGTAGGACTTGCTCACCCGAAAGGCCTTGAACGCGTTTTCGACGTGGACGCGGCACTCATCTCGGTGCTGCGCACACTTGTCGAGGTAGCCGGTACTCAAGCACTGCGACTTACTGGGCGTCCCCTTGGAGCAGATCACCACGCTGGGAGGCTTCGGAGGCCGCTTGGTTCGAGGGCCGCGCTTGACGGACGGAGCAGCCTCCGCGAGGGCAGCACCACCGAGAAGGCCGAGCGCGGCGAGGGCAAGAACAGGACCGTTAGCGTTCCGCATCGTGGGGTCGGATGCCGACGCGGACGCGATGTGACGGCAGGCCTCGACTTTTTTTCTGCGGCGACCGTTTCAGCCGCAGGGGAAGCAAGGCGTCTCGCGCGCGGTATACATCGTTGTGTCGCTCCTCAAGACGCGCCCGACGTTCGAACTCTTCGCCCCTCGAACGATGACGCCGGGCGAGTCGGCGTCCGCACGAGTTGTGGTGCACTGCTCGGAGCCGGTGCCCGTCGACGAACTCACGCTGGAGCTGGTCTGCAGCGGCGTCTGGTACCAATCGACCCAGCATGGCCAGCAGCGCTACAAGCGGTGCATCGTGCGCCTCATCGGCGTCCCGTTGAAGGAGCGTGTGGAGCTGCCCAAAGGGGCACACGAATACCGCGTCGTGTTTGCGGTTCCAGCGGACGCGCCGCCGTCGTTCTCGGGCAAGGTTCTCTCGGTCGAATGGGAGTTCCGGGTCCGCGCCTCGATCCCCTGGTGGCCAGACGCGAAGGGAACGTTCGTGGCTCACGTCGCGCCGCGTCCGTCCACGTCTGCACCGCCGCAACCCAAGGTCTACGCATCGAATGTCGAGGGACCCGACGGCACGAAGCCCTACGCAGAGGTCTCGCTGGGCGCCGCGGTCAGCGGTCAGCCACTCGTTGGAAGCGTTGCGCTGTCGAACACGGCATACAACGACTATCGCGCCGTCGAGCTACGCCTGATCTCTCGGGAGAGAATGCCCTCGGGGTTTGGCAAGCAAACCGCGACCCGCAAGCACGCGACGTGGCGCATCGAACTCGATTCCCCCGCGGAGAACGAAGAGGTCCAGTTTCGCCTTCTGCTGCCGGAGATGGCGCAGCCATTCGAAACGCAGAACCTCAGCATGCGGTGGACGCTCTGCGTTCGGCTATGCCTCTCGTGGGCCATCGACACCACGCTGTGGATCCCGCTCGAGGTGCACAATGGAACGGCCGCAGATCGGTCCGAGGCCAGCGCTCCACTCGCGGTGGGGAACGACCGCCTCGCGGCTGTATGGCGGCAGGCCGGCCGCGACAGCGGCTTCAACTATCGAGACGCACAGCTTTCCCGAGAATGCGGTCCAGCGAGGCTGGTGATCCGACGAGAGCATCGTGGTCGCCGCGGACTTCAGCTCGTAGCGGAGGCGCTCTATCCAGACCTCGACCTCGGTCTTCGCGTGAAGGGTGGACGGTTGCGGTGCCGAGACCCCGGGCAGTCCGCCGTCTTGGCCGAGCAGATTGACCCCGTGCAACCGAAGCTCGAGCTTGAGCACGCCGACGACCAGCGCATTGCAGGTGTCCTGAACGACCCAGGCACCCGGGTTGAACCCGTGGCCGACCTCGCCAAGCAGCTCCTTGCCCTGTGGCAGGCGTTCGACGACCTGCGGGAGACGCTGCCCGCACCCGCCGACATGGCGGACGCCGTCCCAGCCTTCCAGGCCGCTGCGCGCCGCCTCGGCGGTGAGCTCGACGTTGCAAGCATGGACATTCGCGGGAGTCGGTACGAGATCCCCTTCGCGCTCGAGGTCCAATGGGAGGGCAGCGAGCTTGCCCGGACGGTCCTCGAGGTGAGGCCGACGCTTCCCATCGACGGTCGGTGGCACCAGAGCGAAACCGCGGACGACGTCCCGCTGCCCGATGGGCTGGCGGCACTGGTCGACGAAAACGCGACCGTCTCGATCGATCGGGAGCGCGTCCGCCTCGTATTCCCTCCCTGCGGGGCAAACGTGAGCCCCATGGTGGAGCGCCTCGAGGCGATGCTCGAGGTCGCGTCCAGGATGTCGGGACGGGCCGCTGGCTATCGATGACCGAGCGGCCCGTGCCCGGGCGCGTTGATCAGGCCGGGACGGCGCAGATGCCTACGCCCTCGAGGCACGCCTCTGGCGCCTGGCCCATCTCGTACCAGGGCACGCACTCTTGGCCATCGAGGCAGGTGGAGTCGTCGCCGATCTCGCAGAACGAGGAGCAGCAGGCTCCGCCGGTGCAGCCCGGGACGATCGGCGCGTTCACGCAGCCGGTTCCGTCCTCGCATCCGTTGATGAACTGACACTCTTCACCCGCGGCAGCGGGGTTCGCCTCGGGAGCGCACTGGAAGAACTCGTCAATCGGGTAGCAGCCCTGTCCCTCGGGACACTCGTCCGCGAGGGGGTTGCAAATGGGCAGGCAAAGAATCAACACGCCCTCGTTCGAGATGCTGCAGGCCGTGGCCTCGGGTGCGCAGGTCGGCGCGGCTTCGTTGCCTTCGCACAGCGCGACGCACGTTCCTTCGCCCGTCTCGCCGTCGACGCCCCAGCACATCGACGTCGCGTCGCAGTTGTCGAACCCGCTGGTACCGCCGCTCTCGGCGATGCAGGTCTCGCCCTCGCCGACGGGATCGTCCACGACGGGAACGCACCGGGTCGCGTTCCATGAGCCGCTGCCATCGTTGGAGTATGCGGCACACTTCTCGCCCTTCTCGCAGTCCTGGGCCCAGATGTCGCACTCGACCGCGACGCCACCACCGTCGGGCTCCGTAATGAAGCCGCCTCCGCCCTGCACCGGGTCGGACTCCTTCGTGAAGCCGCCCTCCGCCGGGCCGGCAGCGTTGTTGAACTCGGACTTCAGGCCCAGCGTGCCACCGATGTTCGGCATGTGGTCGCCCTTGGTCTGAATCCAAAAGTCGATGTCCGCCTTGGACATCTCGGGCTGGCAGGCAATGACCGCAGGCCCGCCCGTGCTGCTGGAGGACTCGTCACCCGTGCTGCTACTTCCATCCCCCTCGCTCGTGGAGGAGCTCGAGCTCCCCGAGGTGGTATCCGTCACCGTTCCGGAGACTCCACTGGTGGTGCTGCCGCTGGCCGTCGCGCTGGCGCTCGCCGTGGTCGAGAGCGTGTCCGAAGCGCTGGGGTCGGTCGTATCCGAGGTTGTCGAACCGCTCGTATCGCTTCCGCTGCCGCTGGTCTCGTCCGACCCCGTATCGCAGGCCGAAAGAGCCAGCATCGACGCTGCACCAATCACCAAGGCTTTCCATGTCATCATGTCTATCTTCGTACGATTTCCGGGCCACAAGGTTCACAAAAAGTGATCGGATTCCCTCTTGGTGAGACCTCCCGTGCTCCACGTCATGCAACCCGCCGAGGAGTGTCACGGTGAGTCGGAAGGCTGACCTTCGAGCGGCCTGCTGGCAGGCGATTCGCGACGCCGGAGCTGCGCGATTTCCTTGGCGTCGAAGGCCGGATTCCAAACTTCGTCGGTGCCGAGGCTGCGGCAGAGCGACTCGCAGCGACCGACACCTGGGCCAACGCCCGCGTGCTCAAGTGCAACCCGGATTCCCCGCAGCGCCCGATTCGACACCGTGCGCTCAAGGAGGGAAAGCTGGTCCTGATGGCGGTGCCTCGCCTGCGCACCGAGGCGCCGTTTCTTGCTTTGGACCCGTCGGTGATAGATCCAAGCGCGCTGTGGACTGCGTCCTCCGCCAAAGGTGCGGACGTGATGGGTGTGCCGACGCCCCTGAGCAACGTGCCGCCGATCGATTTGATCGTGACCGGATGCGTCGGCGTGACCCGGCAGGGCGCGCGGCTGGGCAAAGGCGGAGGCTACAGCGACCTCGAGTACGCACTGCTGCGCGAGCTTGGGCGCGTCCACGCCGACACGCCGGTCGCCACGAGCGTTCACGACTGCCAGGTCCTGCCTGCACGCACGATCCCGATGCTGCCCCACGACGTTTCGTTGGATCTCGTCGTGACCGGCACCAAAACCGTTCGATGCAAGCGGGACTACGCGCGGCCGCCGGGCGTGCTGTGGGACGCGCTCGACCCCGAGAAGCGTGACGCGATCCCGGTGCTGCGCGCGGGGCCCTCGGGCATCAAGCGCTGAGCCCGGTCATCAACGCCCGAAGCTGGCCGTCGAGCTCGTCATCGGTCAGCCGACCGGCGTCGCGGTCGAACACGTTTTGAAAGCGCGGCACGGACAAGCTGCCCTTGAGCTCCGCGCCGAAGTACGGCATCGACGTCTCGGCAGCGCCCAGCACCCCCTTGCCCCCGCGGGGACCGGGCGAGGTGGCCATGATCACGACTGGCTTTCCCTGAAACACCTTCGAGTCGATGCGCGAGGCCCAGTCGTAGAGGTTCTTGTACGCCGCAGTGTACGAGCCGTTGTGCTCGGCAAACGACACCACCACCGCGTCGGCTGCTCCAATCGCGTCGTAGAATCGCTGCGCGGCTTCGGGGATCCCATCGCGCGCTTCGACGTCCTGGGTGTACAGCGGCAGCGTGAAGTCGTTGAGGTCGAGCAGGTCGACCTGGGCGTTCGGCACCAGCGAGGCCGCGTACGTGACGAGCGCCTTGTTGATCGAGGTCGAGTGGTAGGTGGCGGCGTAGGCGAGCAGCTTCATGGGGAGTTCTCAATCGCCGCGAGAACCGCGGCCTGGTTGGAGGGTTCAAGCACGCTGGCGTGCAGTGTCATCGGGGCAGCATCCGCCCCGAAGGCGAGTCCCGTCTGATCGGCAAGTTCGGGAGCCGTAGCCGCGAAGATGCTCGACTGCGACGCCTTCGCGGCGCTGTGGCCTCCATCGTTGCGCGGCATCATCAGCCGAAAGAGGGGCCACAGCGGGCGCGCGTACCATGGGAGCGCGCGCCACGTCATGGCATGGGTCATCGAGGTGGCCGCAGGACCGGGCATCGCGATATGGACGACGATACCGGAGGGCTCCAGCGTCTTCGATAGTGAAACCGCCATCGCCTCCATTGCGCGCTTGCTATGGCTGTAGCTTGGAAGCGCGACGAACCCCTTGGATGCGTCGAGGTTGTCGATGTCGAGCCCGCCGAACGGAGCCCCGCCGGTCAACATCACGACGCGGGCCGATTGCGAGGCCTCGAGCTTCGCCCGCAGCCCGAGCGTGAGTCGGTAGGGCGCGACCACGTTCACTGCGAAGTTGCTCTCGAAGCCGTCGACATTGAGCACGCGCTGCTCCGCGAGCCGCCCCGCGTTGTTGACGAGCACGTCGATCGCGGGAAGGTGCGCCAGGTCGGCAATGAGCGCGTCCACGCCCGCGATCGACGATAGGTCGGCAGCGACGAACTCCACGCGCTCGTTGCCAGACTCGGACTGGATCCGAGCGACTGCGTCGGCGCCTCGGGCTGCGTTGCGGCCTGTCACCACCACGCGGCCGCCCAGCGTGGCGAGGGCGATGGCTGTGTGGAGGCCAATGCCACCGGTGCCTCCGGTGACGACGGTGATGGGCGAGGTCTCGGGCATGGCTGTGTCTCGTTCGGGTTCAAGATATGCTGTGCTCAGAAAGTCACAAGACGGTCCGATCGGACAGCATATGACCACTGAGATCACATATCATGCCCAGTACTGACCGTTTGGGAGAGTTCGTCGCGGTGGCCGAAGCTGGCAGCGTGTCCGAAGCTGCGCGGACGTTGGGGGTCCCCCGCGCCACGCTGAGTCGCCGTCTCACGGGGATGGAGGCAGAGCTGGGCGTCCGACTGCTGCATCGTCAGACGCGTCGACTGATCCTGACCGAGGCCGGGGAGCGCCTGCTCGCCCGCGCGCGGGGAATCGTGGCGGAGGTCGAGGCCGCCTGGGCCGAAGTCAGCCGCCTCGATGACACGCCCCGGGGTCGGCTACGGGTGTCGATTCCCCCGAGCGAGGTGTTCTACCCGAGCATCGTTTCGTTCTCGAAGCGTCACCCCCAAGTCGATGTCGACATCTTCGCGACGCCCGAAAGCCTCGACCTCGTGGCCTCTGGCGTGGACGTTGCGATTCGGTTCAGCGCTGGCCTCGACACCGGGCTCATCGCCCGGCGACTCGATTCGGACCGCGTCGTCGCGGCGATGAGCCCTCGCTATGCGGAGGCGTCTGGTCGACCGCGCACACTCGCAGACCTCGCCCAGCACGCGTGCATCGGGGGACCCAATCACGACCGCCACGGAGTGACGAGCTGGCCCTTGCTCGCTGGCGGCTCGGTCGAAGTTCGAGGGTCGTTCTGCACGAACGAAGTCCCGCTTCAACTGCGCGCCACGCTGGACGGCCTCGGCATCGCGCTGCTCCCCGGGCGGATCGTGCAGACATTCGTGGAGCGTGGGCACCTCGAACTGGTTCTCCCGGATGAGATCGGCACACAGACTGGCGCCTTCTTGGTCTATCCCGAGCGCGACTTCCTACCGCCGCAGGTCCGCGCCTTCATCGACCACGTCGTCGAGCACCATCCGCAGACGGTGTCAGCCGCCCGCTCCGCCTTCACGCCCGAGCGCTTCGGCCTTTGAGGTGACCGCCCACGTACACGGGGGCTTCACGGTGTCCGCAGCGACGCGAAGCGCAGCCGCAGCGGCCTCCGGGGAGACGTCGTGCGGCTGAACGACGCCCTGCGGATCTCGTTCGGTGAGCACGGTGAAAAGGACGGCGGCGCTGAGATAGGCCCCGACGCTGCCGGGGTGCGCCCCGTCATCGGCATATGGGTCGTGCGCGGGATGATTGGCGACCATCGTGGCCCACGCGTGCCCCACGGGCAGCACGGCCGTACCGGTCGCGTCGCCGAGCGTTGCATAGGCCGATGCGACCGCCTCGAGCATCGCGTCCGGCGACCCACCCGTTTCGTCCATGTAGTTGTAGAGGTTGTGCCCGACCTTGCGGGGCCACGTCTCGAACAGCATCGGCTCCGCGCCGATTGCCCGCACCCGCTCGATGAGGGTGGTGCCGTCGGCGGCAAAGCTCTTCGCGTTCCGCAGCGGGTCGAGACTGTGGCTCTGCAGGACGACCACGTCCCATGGCCGCGCGGCCAGAGCGGTCCGCGTCTTGGCTCGCTTCACGTGAAAGTCGAACGCCTTGCCACCCATCGCCGAGCGCTCCACGTGCATCCGGACGCCCGCGTCTTCGGCCATCTTCGCGAGCACGCCGGGCGTGTCGTTGAGGATGACGTAGCTGTTGCCAATGAACAGCACGTCGAGCTCGCCCACGGGCTTGCACGCAGGAGGCGCGGCCGGCGGGGCGACGGCCTCGGGCGTGACCGCAGCGTGGGCGATGGACGGCTGCCACGGCATCAGCCCGCGAGCGGTGGCGCCCTCGTCACACGCGACGCAGAGCAGCGCCATCACAATGCACGTCGCGAACCTCATTCGCGGTTCGGTATAGCAGCCCCGCGCGGTCAGGGCGGTATCGCCGGGGCGGGGCGGTGTCCGAGCGTCTTCACAGCTTTCATTCGCTGCACGGTCGGGACCCATGAAGTCGGGCGCGGTCGCGCGAACTCGAGGCAGAGCAGGTCCTCTTCGTCCGACCTTGCGCACTCCGTCGGCTCTGCTACACCGACGCGAACGAAAGCGATCGAACGTTGTAGTGCTCCCACCCGATAGCCGTCGACCCACTCCGCGTAGCGACCGGAGGCGCGGTCGACGAGTCCGAGACCGGCAAAACGCCGGTCTCTTGCGGTGATTTTCATGGAGAGCACACACGATGAGACGCTTCAAATATCCCCGTACCCGGCACCTTCCGTGGTCGCCCGGTGCGGGTCCGGATGATCTATTTGCCGAGGGTACAGAGCCCTTCGCCGGCCAACGGGTGATCGTGTCCGAGAAGATGGATGGTGAGAACACCACCCTCTACCCGGACCACGTGCACGCCCGCTCGGTGGACAGTCGCCACCACCCCTCACGCAACTGGGTAAAGGCGCTGCACGGACGCATTGCGTTCCAGATTCCCAAAGGCTGGAGGCTGTGTGGGGAGAACCTCTACGCGGTCCACTCGATCGCCTACGACGACCTGCCCAGCTACTTCCTGCTGTTCTCGATCTGGGACGAGAACAACCGATGCCTCGACTGGGACACCACCGTGGAGTGGGCCCAGCTGCTCGAAGTGCCCACCGTCCCGGTCCTCTACGACGGGGTGTTCGACCAAGCGTGGTTCGACGCATTCGAGTGCGACACACACGCCCACGAGGGCTACGTCGTGCGACGTGCCGAAGGCTTCGAGTTCGACGCCTTCGGCACCAGCGTCGCGAAGTGGGTCCGCAAGGGCCACGTCCAAACCGACGAGCACTGGATGCACAAGGAAGTCGTACCCAACGGCCTCCGAGAGGAAACCGAGTCATGAAGGCGTTCGTCGATACTATCGCCGCGGGGGCGCAACCTCCGATCGAGGCATTCGTCGATGCGCTGGGCGACGTCATACCGACGATGCACCGTCTCGAGGAGACACCGCAGGATCCCGGGTGGCATGCCGAGGGTAACGTCCTCATCCACACCGGCATGGTCCTCGACGCGCTCTACGAGCTGCTGGAGAACCGCGCGACCTCCATTGCGGGTGAGCGACGCACAGCGCTAATCCTCGCCGCTGCCCTGCACGACGTCGCCAAACCGCTCACGACGAGGTCCATGGAGATCCGCGGTGTTCAGCGGCTCGCTGCTCCGAGGCACGAGATGCGGGGGCGCTCGGCGCTGTCGCTGCAGATGATGGAGCAGGGCCTCGACTACTCGCTCATCGAGCGCGTGGTCGACCTCGTCGGCTATCACGTGCAGCCGAAGTTCTTGGTCGTCAAAGGCCGCGAGCGCGACGCCTATCTCAGGCTCGCTCAGTTCGCCGACCCCGAGCTGCTCTACTGGCTGGAGCTGGCAGACATGATCGGACGCAGCTGCGCCGATCGAGCGGAGCAGATCGAGCACATCGAGATGTTCGGCCTGTTTGCGCGCGAACACGGCGCGTGGAGGCCGTTCGCCGATGACGCACCCGCCTGGCGGGCGACATATCGCGACGCGATCGAGGGCTCGGCATCGCTCCGTGATCTCAGCTACCGACAGTTCGTTCAAGACCTCTGCGACGGCACGGTGACCCAACCCGAGGAGGGCATCGCCCGGAGCTATCGCTTCCGCGATGGGTTCCCCGAGCTCGTCATCACCGTCGGCCCGAGCGGCTCGGGCAAGTCTACATGGGTCGAGCGCCACCTCGCCGACCACGTGCGCATCAGCCTCGACGAGATACGAGACGAGCGCGGCAGACGGAGCGACCAGTCCCACAATGCGAGGGTGCGCTCCATTGCGCGGGACCGACTCCGCGAAGGGCTTCGCCGAAAACAGAAGCTCGTCTGGGACGCCACAACGCTCCGACGAGACTTCCGCGACGTGCTCACCAAGCTCACCGTCGACTACGGAGGGCTGGTGACACTCGTCTGCTTTCCTCGCGCGCCAGACACCTATCACCGCCGCAACCGTGAGCGCTCTACGCCGGTACCGACCTTGGTGCTGAACCGCCAGATCGAAACGCTGCAGTGGCCCGAACGCCTCGAAGGGCACCGCAGTCTCATCCTCGACGCGAAGGGGCGCGCGATGGCGTACTACGGCGGCCTCGACGAAGCCCTGCCGTACGGCGTCGAGCCTGCCGAGACGGTGCTGCGAGAATGGGAGACGCCGTCGTGATCGTCTTGCCCCCCTATCCACGAACCCTGCACCTGGGCGACTCGGGCGGTGGCACCTCCAAGCACCGATGCGCCTTCGGCGAAGTCGCAGGCCGGCACCTCGTCGTCGAGGAAAAAGTCGACGGCAGTCACTGCGGGCTCGCGTTCGACGCCAACGCCGAGCTGCGAATCTTCTCTCGCAACACGGTGCTGAGCAGTCCGCCGCCGCGCGACTTCCGGGCGTTGGACGAGCTCGCCCGCGCTCACACAGACGCGCTATGGGAAGTTCTCGGTGACCGCTACGTCCTCTACGGAGAGTGGGCGTTCGCAACCCACTCGATCTTCTACGACGCGCTTCCCGCCTACTTCCTCGAAGACGATATCTTCGACCGTACGGCAGGCGGGTTCTTGTCCACCGTGCGGCGGCGGTCGATCGTCGCCGCCTTGCCGTCCGGCTTCGGCCACGCTGTCGAGGTGCTGCACGAAGGCCCCGTGACCGAGCTCGAGGCCTTGCGCACCCTCGTCGGGCCCTCGCGCTACAAGTCAGCGGCGTGGCGGAAGGCCCGCCCCAACCTTGCGCACGTCGAAGACAGCGACGATATGGAAGGGCTCTACATCAAGGTCGAGTCCGACAACTTCGTCGAGCGAAGACTCAAGTGGGTGCGACCGGGCTTCGTCGCGCACGTGGAGCGCAGCAAGCACTGGCGCGACCGGGCCGAGACGCGCAACGTGCTGAAGGCATAGGGAGCCCGCAGCTCGTCCGCGGGCGCGCACGTGCGGGGCGCGGCCACCGGGACGACGCGCTCGGGCCCGACCGCAGCGTGGGCAATGGACAGCTGCCACGGCATCAGCGCACCAGCGGTGGCGCCCCCGTCACACGCGACGCAGAGCAGCGCCAGCACGATGCACGTCGCAAACCTCATTCGCGGTTCGGTATGGCAGCCCACGCGGCCAGGGCGGGCCGAACCCTTCACGCGCTACACTCCATTGCGACGCCCGTGCGCCACGCGCCATGGACTGCCCGGAAGAAAACGTCCTCGTCGACTTCGTACGCGGCGAGCTGACCGACGAAGATCGCGACGAGATCGAGGCCCACATCGATGGATGCGAGCTGTGTCGGGCAGTGATGGTCGAGCTGGTTCGGTTCGAGCCCGACGAAGACGAGCTGGCGGTCACCGATCAAACCGTCGCGCCCGACCCGGTCGATCCCACCCGCGACCCCAAGGAGAGCTACAAGGTCGCGCCGCGACTGGCCGAAGGCGACAAGGTCGGCCGCTACGTGATCCTGAACAAGGTGGGCGCCGGCGGCATGGGCGTGGTCTATGCCGCATACGACCCCGAGCTCGACCGCAAGGTGGCCATCAAGCTCCTGATGACGTCGTTGGGCGGGTCGATCGGCGCCGAGCTGACCGAGCAGCGCACGCGGCTGCTCCGCGAGGCGCAGTCGATGGCCAAGCTCTCGCACGCGAACGTCATTACGGTGCACGACGTCGGTGAGTTCGGTGATCAGGTCTTCGTCGCGATGGAGTTCATCGACGGCGGCACGCTGGGCGACTGGGCGAAGAAAGACCGCTCGTGGCGCGAGGTGATGGAGGTGTTCATGGCGGCGGGCCGTGGGCTTGCGGCTGCGCACCGAGCCGACCTCGTCCATCGCGACTTCAAGCCGGACAACGTGCTCATCGACAAGGACGGTCGCGTGCTCGTGACCAACTTCGGCCTGGCGCGACCCGCCGCCGGCAAGACCGATACGTTCGGCACCCTGCCCACGATGGAGAGCACGCCGGTCATGTCGGCGCAGCTCACCCGCACGGGCGCGCTGGTGGGCACGCCCGCCTATATGGCGCCCGAGCAGCTCTCGGGAAAGCGCAGCGACGCGCTCGCCGACCAGTTCTCGTTCTGTGTCGCGCTGTACGCCGCGCTCTACGGGCATCGACCGTTCGAAGGCCGCGTCCTCGGCGAGCTCATGGCCAACGTCACCGCAGGGCGCGTCCGGCCAATCCCGCGCGATACGGCCGTGCCGCGGCAGATCAGGCGCGCGCTGTACCGCGGCCTCTCGGTCGAGCCCGACGAACGCTTCCCCACGATGGAAGCCCTGCTCGAGCAGCTCGCGTTCGATCCGGTCCGTCGGTGGCGAACGTGGGCCACGGTGCTCGTCCCCACCGCCATGCTTGGCGTGGGCGTGGTCGCGTACACCAGCGCGACACCCAACGAAGACGCCTTTTGCGACGACGTGTCGGTCCACCTAGAGGGCGTCTGGGACGACGACCGTCAGACCCAGCTCGAAGCCGCCTTCTTGGCGACGAACCGGCCGTACGCGGCCTCGGCGTGGGACGGGGCGTCGCGCAGCCTCGACGCCTACGCCCAAACCTGGCTCGAGGCCCAAAAGGGTGCGTGTGAAGCCTCGGCCTCCGGCACCCTGCCGGCGTCGATCCTCGCGCTGCGAATGACCTGCCTCGACCAGCAGCGGACCGAGTTCAGCACGCTGCTCACCGTCCTCGAAGACGTCGACGACACCTCGCTGCAGCGGGCGCAGGACGCCGCGAGCATGCTGCCGCCGCCCTCGCAGTGCGAAGACGTGGAGTCGCTCGCGCGCCGTGAGGCACGGCTCGATACGCCCGCCAAGCGTTCCGAACGCCAGCGACTCGACGAGATCAACAGCCGCGCGAGCATCCTGCAGAACACCGGGCAGCTCGACGCCGCCGAGCGCGAGGCACAGGCCGCGCTCACGCTCGCGCGTGAGTCCGAGGAGCGCTGGGCCGAGGCGGAAGCCCTCATGACACTCGCCGAGGTTCGAGAGCTGCAGGGGCGCTTCGAGCAGGCCGAGTCTCTCCAGCACGAGGCGATGACGGCCGCCCTCGCCAGCGATCATCAGTCGGTGATGGTCCGCGTGGCGCTGGGTCTGGTCTGGACCTGCGTCGACCCCAGCGCACGGATCGACGAAGCCGAGCGCTGGTATCAGCACGGGCTCGCCGCGCTCGACCGCGAAGGGGGCGACCCCGGCATGCGCATGCAGCTCGAGAACGGCTTGATCTCGGTCTACATGTCGCACGACGAACTGGCCAAGGCCGAAGCCCAAATGGAGATCGCGCTGGGCGTCCGCGAGAAGCTCCCGGTCAACCATCGCAGCGAGGACACGACCTGGACGAACCTCGGTCGGCTGTACGCGGCGCAGGGCCGTCTCGACGATGCGGACGAAGCCTTCGCCAAAGCGGTGGAGACCACGCGTGCTCGCTACGGATCGCAGCACCCGTTCATGGCGGGCGTGCTCGACAACCTCGGCGCCAACCGAGGGCGTCGCCGCGACTACGAAGGCGCTCACGAAGTGCTCGAACAAGCGCTCGAGCTCCGTCAGGTCTCGCTCGGCACCAATCACCCCGACAACGCCACCTCGCTCCTCAACCTGGCCAACGTCGACCGACACCTCGGCGACTACGAAGGTGCCCAGGCCAAGCTCGAGCAGGCCGTGAAGGTCGCGCAATCGGTGGCGCCGGGCTCCTCGACCGAATCGGAGATGCTGCTTCGGCTCGGCCGCGTACAGCGGTTCCTGGGCGCGACCGCCCGCGCCGAGGCCAGTCATCGAGCCGCCCTCGAGCTCGCGCAAACCTTCGAAGGCATGCCGCCGGGGCAGCTCGCGCGCTACGAAGTGGCGCTGGGCCGAACGCTGCAGGCGGCCGACGATCACGACCAGGCCCGGGCATCGCTCGAGTCGGCGCTCACGCACCTCGAAGGGCGGCCCGACGATGACATCGACGTTGCTCGCGCCCGCCTGTGGTGGGCAGCGTCCTTCCCCAACGGCGTCCCCGCGCCGAAGCGAGCGCAGGTCGATGCCGCGGCCGCCATCGCCACCTCCAGCGGAAGCCCGCTCCGCGACGCCGAGGCCCTGCTCGCGTGGGCATCAATCGCATGGGCCCAATCGGACCGCCGCTCCGCCCACGAACGCGCCGACCGAGCGGCCGACCTGCTGACGCCGCTCGGCGCCGAAGGTGAGCCACCCCTGGCCCACGTCGAAACCTGGCGTCGCGACCATCCCCGCCCTTGAGCCTGGGCGCTGGCGGCGTGTTGGCGTGCGAGTGACGGCTATTCATTTTTCTCTGCAACATCGCAAACCCAGGCGCGTCCTTACCCGCGAGGCGGACATGACGAGGCAGCATTGGGCATGCATCGTCGCGTCCATGACCGGCGGAGTCGCTGCGGGAGCGATGGGGCTGACGTGGCTCCGTGTACCCCCAGCGCTCGGACCTTCGGTCTGGGGCGCGAACGTTGCCATCATCACGGCATACGCTCTTCTTGCGGCTTTGCTGGCCGCGTGCCTGGGCGGCTTCCTCGTCCTTCAGGGCCGCACGCGCATCGCAGCGGTCGTGCTGTGTGCCGCTGGCATCGTGCCGGGCCTGGTCGAGCCACGTGCGTTCGTGGCGACGTTCCTGCTGGTTTTTGCCGGCCTGCTCGCCCCGGCTCCGCGATGGCGCCATCCTGGCTCGCGCGTCGCTGACGTCAACCGCGACGGCGCCGGACGGATTTCTTGATCGGCGTCTGAGCGCCCAGGTAGAGGTGGAGCTGCTCTACCCCCTTCACGCGGCAAGCAATCGACTCGAACTCTTTGAAGAGGTGGACGACCAGCTTGTCGCTGGCGCGCGGCCCCGAGGTCGAGAAGTCCTCATGGACCGCCATATACAGCGCAACGAGAGCGTTCTCTTCACGCGTGAAGATGATCGCCCCGACCGGACCCAGCCCATGCGTGGAGACGAAGAGGGTCTGCGTCTCGACCGTGGAGGTGACCCGCAGCCGCAGCCGGTCGCCGTCTTCGACCAGCTTGGGGTGACCGTACTTCTTCGCAACCGCCCGGATGCCGTCCATGATCTTCTTCTGCTGGTTGTTGAAGAAGAGCATTCGCTCCGCTTGGTCGCGGTGCTCCAGCGGCAGCGACGAAGAGAATGCAAAGACGCGGGGGGTGGGCATGGGCCGGGCGCTGACTCTCGCTCACTCGAGCTCGCGCAGCGGCGGGACGATGAGTTTATCGGTTTCGAGCAGCAGACCCGACCACGATAGGCCGACGCCGAAGCCCATGAAGGCCCATTTGGTCGGCTTACTCCAGTGTTCCTCGCCCGACACGACGATCGTCAGAGGGATGGACCCAGCCGCAGTGTTTCCGAACTCCCGGATGGAGAAGAGCACCTTCTCAGCCGGGACTTTCATCCGGCGAGCGAGGAAGTCCAACATGAACTTGTTGGCCTGGTGCGGTACGAGAACGTCGATGTCGTCGGTCGTCCACCCGGACGTCGCGAGGAGCGACTTCATCAGCTGGGGCACGCGCTTCATCGTGAACGTCAGGACCTCCGGCCCCTGAAGAACGAGGTCGGTGGGAAGCCGCTCGAACTCGTCGTCGCACATCTTCCTCTCGAGCATCTCCGGACCCCACGGAATCGCGCCAGCACCGCCCGGAACGATGATTCTGTCGAACCCGGTCCCGTCGGCACCGAAGTCTCGGGCAACGATCTGGCTCTCCCCGTCGACGGTCAGCGCCGTCGCCGTCCCGCAGTCACCGAAAAGAATGGAATTCGCAAGGTCGCTTCGGTGGCGGCAGTCGGCAATGCGCGGCCGGAAGCAGCCGGCGGTCATCTCACCGCAGAGCAGCAGAGCGCGCTTGACGACGCCCGACTTCAGCAGGCCTTCGAGGACGACCAGTCCGTGCGTATATCCCGAACAACTCAGGTTGATGTCGAAGGCCAGGCAACGATCGGGCAGCCCGAGCTCCGCCTGAACAACATGGGCCGTGGACGGGATGACGTAGTCCCCCATGGACGTGACGAGGACCACAGCGTCGACGGTCTCGCGCTCCCATCCAATCGCCTCCAGAAGATCCTCGGCGGCCGCGACACACATCTTCGAGACCGTCTGTCCCGGTGCGGCCTCTCGTTTCTCCTCGACCCCGGTGTTTCGAACGATACGGCTGACGTCGTGCTCAGGAAAGTGCTTGGCCGCGTCGCGAGTCTTCGCGACGTTCTTTGGCACAGCCGCGGAGATTCCGACAATTCGCATGATGGTTTTCCTTCTCTGACCGCGGCGTTCCTACTCGAGGTTTCCGCCGGTGAGGTTGAGGACATCCTGGACGGTTTTGCACTCGGGGACTTGCGACTCCTCGACTTCAGCGCCGAGCTCTTCGTACAGCACGATGAGGTTGATGACCGCGGTCGAGTCCCAGCCTTCGAACTGCGCAAGCTCGGTCTCTGGCTTGAGCACGTCGGCCTCGACCTGGAGAACGTTGGCCAGCTCTGAGATGAAGTCGTCCTTCGTCATGCCATGATCTGACTACACCTCCCGCGAGGACGAAACAAGGTCACCGCGAAGTCAAAGCAGGCCACACGAAACCGCGGCACAGCACCACTTCGGTGCGCACGACATCATGACTGCGGCGGCCGCTGCTCCAGCTCTGTCCGGACCCGCGAGCTCCTGCCTCGAAACGATACACACTCGAGGCGACCGGTTCACCACCGGGCCCGAACGCCGAGCGACGGGATCGTATACCGGAAGCCCTGCGGCGTACATCGAACCAGTCCTCGCGTGGGGTCGACCGGCGCCGCCAAGTTTCGGCTGCGCGTCGCGAGGACGGTATCGGTGGCCTCGGAGTCCGAGCACGCGAACGTCTCTCGCGCGTAGGTCGCGTTGGAGACGTCGAGATAGGCTGAAAGCTGCCAGCTCGGCCAACGCCAGATCCGTTCCACCCGTAGGTCGAGCTGGAAGTACGGCGGAAGGCGAGCGTTGTTCCTACGAGTCTGCAGCGCCTGCGTCTGGGTCTCGGTCTCGTCCCGGGCCGTCCATGGACGACCCGTGTGGTAGTGGACGCGGCCGCCGAGATTCCACTTGTGGCTGACGCGGTAGCCCAGCACCAGGTTGAGGATGTGCCGTTGGTCCCACGCGGCCGGTGCCCGGCCCCCGACCTCGTAGTTCCGGTCGGCGCGAGAGAGCGTGTAGGCGACCCAGCCGAACACCCGAAGCTGCGGATCCAGCTTCACGAGCGTCTCCAAGCCGTAGGACCAGCCGGTCACCGTGCTGATGACGTCCTCGAGCTCGTTGACCGGGTTGTCTTCGTTCTCCTGCTCGAGTTCGTAGTCCTGAAGGTTGGACAGGTAGCCGACGTAGGCTTCTTGCTCGACGTTCAGCAGGCCGGGCAGCAGCGCGAACTCATAGCCGAACGACGCTTGGGCGTTGCGCTGCAGCCCCCGTTCGAAGCCGAAGCTCTCGATGCCTGGAAGTGGGATCGGGAACGTCGGAGGCTGGTGGTACAGCCCAACCGCCTGCTTGAGCGTCCAGCGGTCGTTGAGACGCTCGCGGAAGAGGATTCGTGGGTCGACGCCAAACGCCGACGTCAGCGCTTGTGACGACGGGACATAGGGACTCTGGCCGACCTGCGCGTAGAGATCGGCTCGCAGGCCCGGGCGCACCTCGAAGGTACCCTTGTCGACGATGAGCTCCGCATAGCCCCCCGTGGCCGACACGAAGCGCTCGCTGAACAGCAGCCCGACATCCGCCGGATCGAAGTCGCCGTTGGTCCCCGCGTCCACGCGGAAAAACTGGAACTCGGTGTCGAGTCCAAGGCCGATCGACACGGTCTTCCGCCGGGTCGGCAGGCGATAGTCCACCCGCGGTGCGATCCGATACTCGCGGCTGGTCAACTCGCTCAGCCCCGAGGTGTCGAGCCCCAGCACGACCGCGTACGTTGCCGAGCCTCCTCGGCGCAGACGCTGACGCACCCGCTGGTCGAGACGATGAAAGTTGAAGCGCAGGAAGGTGGTTTCCTCCGCACCCTGCGAGGCTTGCTGACCGATGTCGTCGTAGCTGCCGTAGGCGAACGCGGTGTAGCGCGCCCGCGAGCCGAGGTCGTGGTCGAACCGCGCCTGGTAGTCCCAGAAATTGATGCGCGCGTTCGACTGCACCAGCGAGATGATCCCGGCGGTGTAGCTGTAGCGACCGGCCAGCGTGAGCGCGCCCCGCGGCGTCCCTTTCTCGCAGTCGCGGCGCTTGTTCGTCCGCAGGCAGTCTCGGTCCAAGACCCGTCGGGACAGCGGAACCTCGACCAGCCCGCCCGCGTCGGTGATGCGCAGGTCGATCTCGCCGTGAACGCGGTCGCGCCGGGCTGGCCGCGTGGTGCCTTCGATAACGCCGGCGGTGAAGCGACCCAGCCGCACCGGCGCGCTGCCGGGATAGAAGTCGACCTGGTCGATGAAGTACGGGTGAATGACCGAAGGCCCGATCGCGACGTGATACAGGATTGGGACGCGCGCGCCGTCGAGGTAGTACCCCGTGTTGCCCGGCGCTGCGCCGCGTACGACGACGTACGGCAGGAAGCCTGCAACGCGGCTCACGCCCGGGAGCGATGCGACCACGCTGAATGGATCCCCGCGCGTTCCGGGGACCTCGCGAATCTCTCGCGCGCGCAGCCGGGTGTTCGACACCGCGACGGCCTTGTTCTGCTCGACCACCGTTCGATAGCGGTTGCCGTCGAGGTTGGGCTCGAGAAAGAACTCCATCTCGAGGTCCTGGCCGTCGGTCAGCGCAACGTCGACCTCCAAGTCCGTGAAGCCTGGGGCGCGGATGACGAAGCTGTAGCTGCCCGGCGGCAGGTCGGCGGAGAACTCCCCGTCGGTATCGGTGTCGATCGGCGAGGCACCGTCCGTCGGCAACAGGCGCGCGCCGCCGGCGGGATCTCGATCGCCGTAGACCAGCACGCGGCCGCGCAATCGGGCTCGTCCCACGGCAGCCGGCTCGGCTTCGGCGGCCGCTTCGATCGCGGGCACCTCGGGCGACGCGTCCGGCTCGGACGGCGCCAGCCCGTGCAGCGCCGCGACCATCGCCCAGACTCCGCCGTTCAAGGTCCGAAATTGTCTCGTCGGCGAGGACGACCGTCAACCGCGAGTCGTCACGGGCCCACGGCGGCGGCCGCTTCGATCGCGTGCGCGCGGGGCAGACGACCGCGAGGACGCGGCGTACCGGCCGTTTCGGGCACCGTGGCGTCTCCCGCGGTGCGAGCCGGCGTGACCGGATCTTGTGCCAGCGAGGTGGGCGCCTCCACGTACTCACCGAGCACGCGGTGCGTCGCTTCCTCCAGCATCGGCGTCACCGTCTCTCGGGAGCCTTCGATCAGCTCCTTGGCCTCGGGCGTCTGTCCGATGCGGTCCATGTGTTCGGCGAACGTGCGTTCACCCAGCGGGATGTTGAACGAACACCACACCGAACCCAGCAACAGGGCGATCGCGAGGACGCTGCGGAAAAATCCGGCCACTTCGGCCATTGTCCCGACCGGGCGGGCCAGCCTCCAACTTTGTGGCGAAACGGGCTGCTAGGGCAGCCGGCCCGTCTTCGAGAGCACCTCGAGGGCTTCGCGCGCCGTCATGGTCTCGGGATGGTCGGCGCCCAGGGCCGCCTCGCGGATCGTCAATGCTCGCGTCAAAAACTCTCTCGCCGGCTCCGCGTCGCCTCGCTTGTCGGCCAGGCGCGCAAGCTCGACCAGTGCGGTCGCCACCAGCGGGTGCTCCTTCCCCAGCGACGCCTCGAAGATCTGCAGCGCCTTCTCCTGCTGGAGCTGCGCGCCGTCGAAGTCCTCGACCGCCCGCAGCACCATGCCCAGGTTCGTCCGCGCTTGGCCCACGGCGGGGTGCTCGTCGCCGTGCTGCTTCTGCTGGCGATTGAGAATCTCTTCGAAGACGTCCGCCGAAGCTTCGATCTGCCCCTGGTCATTCAAGATGATGGCAAGCCCCGTCAGCCCGATGGTGATGTCGGGGTCGTCATCGCCGAACGTGTCGCGCAGCGACTTCAGCGAGGCACGCTGCAGCCGCTCTGCCTCTTCGTACTGTCCTAGGCCGCGCAGCGCCGTGGCGAGATTGCCCTGCCCTTGCGCCACGAGGCGGTGGTTTTCCCCCAAGACGCGACGTCGGTGCTCCAAGGATGCTCGATAGGCATCCGCCGCCTCCTGCGTGCGGCCCTGGTTCAGCAGCGTCCCCGCCAGGTTGTTGCGCACGGTCGCAACGTCGGGGTGGTCGGGGCCCAGCGTCTGCTCGAGAATCTCGAGCGCGGCACGAACCTCGCGCTCGGCTTCGGCAAACTTCCCTTGCCCCGACAAGGCCAGCGAGAGGTTGCTGCGAAAGTCCGCAATCCGCGGGTGCGGCGTGTCGTCCACGCCTCGTTCCAGGTCAAGTGCCGTTCGATACGCGGTCGCTGCATCTTCGAACCGCCCTTGCCCCGAAGCGACCGTACCGACCATCGAGTGAAAGGTCGCCTCCTTGACCGCGTCTCCGCGCATCAGCCCCGCCGCGAGCGCCCGGTACCCCAACGCCTCGTCCGGCCGCTTCAACCGATACCCCAGCGTCATCATCAAGCTGGTCGACGCGGACCCGAGGAGGTCGAGCTGCCGATGGTGGGCCGACAACTCCACGACCGTGCGTAGCTCGTCGACTGCACGCTCGAACTCGCCGAGCCCTTCGAGCACCTTGCCCGCCTCAAACGCCACCTCGGTACTCGCCGGTCCATACGAGGTCCCCTCGACCGCTTCGCGCGCGGCATCGACGGCCTGCTTGGCGAGCTCGTAGCGCCCCGCCTTTCGCTCGGCGCGCGCGGTCGCGAGATGCTCACGCGTCGTTGCGACCACCTCCGCGTCGGCGGGCCCGGGCGGCTCGACCTGTGCCTGAAGCGCCTCGATGTCCGCGCAGCGATTGAGCCGCGGCAGGCCGTCGAGCAAGTCGGCCGCGCGCTCGACCACGGAACGATCCGCGGAGTTCAACACGTCCACCGCAGCCGACAGGTCTCGACGCGCGCGCTGAAGACAGGCCATGCGCAGATCCAACACCGCATCCGACTGCTCTCGACGCACGTTCGTCGCTTCGCACGCGTCGGTGTGCATTGCCGTCCACGCCTCGGCGTAGCCATCGAGCGTCGACGCGCTGCGCTCCCACGTGGAGCCCGCCCATGCGACGTCGGTGCTCTTCAGCGCCTGCTCGACCTGCTGACGGCGCGCGTCATCCCACACGCCCGCGAGCTGGGCCTTCGCGCCTTGGCATGGTGGCTCCGCTCGACTGGCCATCACCGCAACGCCTGCGACGCTCGACAGCACGACGGCGGCCCCCGCGACGCGCCATCGCGCCCGAGCCCGACCCGGCCCGGTCACCAGCACCGCAAGCAAGGCATCCATCGAAGGGAAGCGGCGCTCCGGCTCGGGGTGAAGCCCGCGAACGACCGCGGCCGAAAGCCACCGCGGAAGGTCGGACCGAGGCCACGCTGGGGGACCCTTCAGCTTGGCCTTCGTCAGGGACTTCGCGTCGGAGATCGCGGGTCCCGAAAAGGGCGGCGCTCCGCACAGCGCTTCCCACAAAGACACACAGAATGCGTATTGATCGATGGCGGGCGAAAGATCGCGTCGGCCGACGTGCTGCTCGGGTGCCATGTAGCGCGGCGTTCCCATGACCGTGCTCTCGACCTCGTACGCGTCGAGGCCGTCATCCGTCGGTGCGCGGGGCGGGATCGCAAGTCCGAAGTCCGTCACCTTCGCCTCGCCCCGCCCCACCATCACGTTGGCCGGCTTGAAGTCTCGATGGAGAAGCCCTGCCGCATGCGCTGCCGCGAGGCCGCGCCCGGCCTCGACGAAGCGCGCCACGACGTCACGCCACGGTCGGTCCTGCTCGCCCAACCATTGCCGGAGGGTGGTGCCCTCGACGAACTCCATCGCCAGCACCAGCCGCTCCTCATCCCCCCGGGGGGCGGCCTCCACGTCGAACACCGACACAACGTTGGCGTGAGACAGCTTGGCCATCGCCCTCGCTTCGGTGACCAAGTCCGCCTGGACTCGAGCCCTATTACGTCCGCGAAACTGCAGCTCCTTGAGCGCAACCTCCCGCTGGAGCTTCGGATCGTACGCCCGCAGCACGCGGCCCATCGCCCCCCGACCGACCTCCTCGAGAACCACATAGCGGCCCACGCGAAGCCCTGCCGACGCGTCCTCCGTCACGCTCGGCCCGGCGTCACCGTCGCCAACCACGAGCGTCTGCTCGTCGGGCCCGGACGCCGACGGTGCCGAGCCGATCGTTCCAGGCGTTTGCACCGACCCCTCCATCACCATCATGGTATCGCGGCTTGCGAACGTTTCCTGGGCCTTCGCCGCAGTCTGGTCTAGCTCTATCGTGGAAGCATGAGTGACGACGGACGACAGCGGGTCGAGGTGGAGTCCAGCGATGCGCTGTGGCGGTGGCTG
>JBCCQM010000071.1:0-35175 GCA_039024335.1 Myxococcota bacterium | reverse complement strand
GCCGTGATGAGCTGGCCGTTGCCGCGCACGCCGACGCAGTAGCTCTGCTGGACGAAGCCGTCGGTGCCTTCGCTGCCCTCGGCGTCGTCGCATTTGGCCCCCTCGCAGCTGCCCGCGTCGTTCGAAGAGTCGGAGGCGTCACCGCAGGCGGTGAGGGAGAGGCTGAGGAGGGCGGTCAGAGCAGCAGTGTGGAGACGCATCGGCACGGACATCCTGCGAGAGGTAGCCGACTATCCCACCTGTGCTGAAAATGAGTACTCGCGAACGGAGCTGAAACCGGTCGAAAGTCCCGAATTCGAGTCGCAGAAACCCTCTAACGAACCGAACCGCTCCGCAGCGCAGAATCGCGCTTTGTTCCTCCGGGCCGGTCTACGGCATTGCGGTGAGTGCGCCGCCCAACCTGCTCACGGAGCCCTCGACTCTTCGATGCGGGGGTTCACGAACAGGATCTGGTCTTCATTGCCGGCAGCTCCGCCGGCAACGAAGACCCTGATCCGGAGCTGCGTGCCGGCCATCGGAGCCAGCTCGAGTTCGAATTCCTCAGGCGGGCTCTTTGAAGAGACCGACCCACCGTTTTTCGGGCCGACCGCGCCGTCTGTCGAGGCCTCCACGTCGAAGGACACGTCACAGCCTGCCGCGGTGTCGCACTCGACTCTCATGCGGAAGACCGGGTCCTGGAATCCCTCCAGATTGAGGTCCTCGTAGAAGCCGTCGATGGGCTCCTCGATGACCGTTGGAGGGCGGACCCGCACGACGGACGTGAGTTCCTCTCCAGCATTGACCACGGTCTGGAGCCGCTGCACGAACGGCACGCCCGGAGGCGGCGGCACCTTTTTGTTGGCACAGGGGATGTCTCTTGCTGGTCCCAGGGCCCATCGGTTGCCGGGGTTACACGTCCTCTCCCACAGAAGCAGGGTCTGCGGGACCACATCATCCGTCGTCCCCGCGTCGAACGCTCCCGTCGTGCTCCCCGACGAGCCCCCAGTGCTCCCGGTCGAGCCCGTGCTTTCCCCAAAGCCTGTTTCCCCCGCGTCGGTGGTCGATCCCACGGACGTCGTCGCAGCGGACGTTGTCCCGCCATCGTCGTCTTGCGGTGCTGCAGGCGGCGGGTCCGAGAAGCATGCCGTGCTCCCCAGAGACAGGGCGATCAACAGGACCAGGCGGGAACGCAGGAGCATCCGTGCCATCGTACCGCATGGCAGGATCGCAGGCTCAAGCCCCCGCGCTCCACTGCCAGACCTCGCGTTCGCACGACTCGATGACGAGCAAGGTCCCGTTCGTTCGCGCGATCGCATTGTAGCCGCGGACCGGGACTGGGGCATCGGGTAGCCAGCTGAGCCGGTCGCCATCGAACGTCGTGAGGCGACCGTTCAGCAGCGCGAAGGCGCGGCCTGAACCGGCGCCGAAGACTTCGGTCCGCCAGTTCGCGGTTTCTCCATTGGTTGGCGCTGGGCATGGGTACGGAAATCGTTCCACAGAAGACGGATTTTGGATGTCCCAGAGCTCGCCTCTGGGCGCGTGTTGCAGGGTACCGACGTCGCCGGTGCATGACACCTCCGTGGTGATTCCAAAGGTGCGTTCCCCATCGAACATGACGACCGGCGATGCCGGATCCCCGTGGCCGTCGGTTCTCTCCCACGAGTTTGCAGCTTCATCGTAGTGACGTCGGTTTCCGTTCCATCCGATGAGGATCCCGCGCGCAGTTGGGATCGATCGAGGCGGTACGAGGGACGCTGAACTCGAGAAGTTGATCCCGTCAATCTCGAACCACGAATCACCATGGTCATCGGAGCGATACCAACCCGTTCCCAGGCCCATCTCGCTCCCCGCGATGAGAACGTCGGTCGCGCTCGCTGCGAGAAGTTCGACACCAACGTCACCGGTGGGAACCGCAGCCACCTCTTCCCACGGCTGAGACGGACGCTTGCGGAGCGTTTGTCCGCCCGTCCACCTGCTCGAGACGATCAGCGTCCCATCCGAGAGGACCGTAGCGACCGGCGCTTCGAGGTGAAGGGGCATCGGGTCGATCGGCTGCCATACGGACTCGCCTTCGGCCGCCTCAAGCTCGAAGGCAAGCGTCGATGGTGGTGCGGCCCCGTCATCGCAGGCATTGCCGACGGCGATCGGACCCGTCTGCCCGGCCACGAGCTCGATCGAGGACAATTCGACGGGGAGCGCAGGCCCCACCATCCACTGCCCAACCGTCGGCGCCTCAGCACAGGACGGCGTGCATGCTACTTCGTCGTCCGTGGTGGATGAGGTGCTCGGTGGGTCGCCTTCGGTTCCTTCCTGCGCCACGGCAGGATCGCCGCCACACCCAGAGACGAGGACGAACGAGAACCACGGAACGAACCCCAGCACACGACCCCACCAGCAACCCATCTGCAGACGCTAGCAGCAGCATCCAGGGCTCTCAACGATCATGATACGGCAGGGCCAGTGCTAGCGCAGCGCGTCCGGCGGCTTTCTACCGTGAAGGAGCGGCGACCAGCACGTCGGTGCCGTTCGCCCGCCAGGCTTCAAGTATTCGGTGCTCAAGTTCTTCGTGGCCCCCCTCGCGCCAACCTTACAGTCCAAGCCGACGTGTAGGCTCAAGGGCATGTCTTCGGGGAAGGCTCTACCTCGCCGCAGAGCCGAGCGACCTCGTCAGTCGCGCCAGCGAGGTCGTATAGGTCGACAGCGCGTGCATAGGCGGACGCGGCGCGTTTTGCCGAGCCTTCTTCCTCGGCGATGACGCCCATCGCCTCCTGCAGCTGCGCGCGAGCTTTCGTATCGGTTCGAGGGGTCGCGGCGCGCATCTCCGAGAGTAGAGCCTTGGCTTCGTCAATCTCCCCTGTGCGTGCCAGCGTGCGTACCAGGCCGGTTCCCGCAAAGTAGTAGGTCGACCACGTCGCATCGCACCGACCGAATGCGTCCCGATACTCCGCGACCGCCTCGGGCAGCTTCGACATGGCTTCGTACACCTCTCCGAGGTTCGCCCGCACGATGGCGCGCGTGCGGGGAGGGAATCGACGGGCATCTTCGAGCCCAGCTTTGGCACTCTCGTACGCGCTCGCGGCCTCTTTCAGCCGTCCTGCGTTGAAATACGAGACGGCGAGGTTGATGCGGAGGCCGGCAGCGAGCGATGCAAACCTCGGGTGGTCGAGTGCTTCGGATGTCGATTCGCAAATCTTGGTTGACTCTTCTGCGGACAGGAAATGCGTAGCACTCCCGCAGTAGTTCAGGAGAACAATTTTGTATTGGGCGGTTCTTTCAAGTGCAGTCCCTGCCCCAGCTTCTGCGGTTAGCCGGCTGTGCCGGAATCCAAGTTCCGGCATGTTCAGCGAATTGTAGACGCCGGCAACGTAGGTGTGAGCGGCTAGCGTAGCTCGAGTAGGCGCGGCGTCGCCGAGTAGGCGTGCCGCGTGTGCGATTTCGGCCTTGGCTCGGTCTTTTTTTCCTACCTCGAGGAGTACCCGTGCGTAGGTCGCACAGGCGTTGACGAGGAGATCAGAGTTCGCGGTGTCTGACGAACGACAAGCATTGCGACTGTGCGCCTCTGCCCGATCAAACAGTCGTTTCGTCTTGAAGTATTCCGAGAGGTGCATCAGGAGAGTCTGTCGATCCCTCCCCGCCATTGCGCCTTTAAGTCGAAGTTCGGCGGCGTCGACCGCTTGGTTACACCAAACAGTTTCAAGTCGATCGCACGTAGCAAGTGCACCCACGATCGCATCCCAGTCTTGTTGGGGTTGCTTTCCCAGCTCCGCGACAGCGGCTTTACACGCTTCTGGGGCCCCGGTGGCCCCAGCCTGGCTGAGTCCTTAGCATCGGAGGGCAACAGGCGAATAGAACTCTCCGGGCTTTTGGATGCCTAGAGACTCGACCTCGTCAAGGAGCTGAAGAGCGCGTTCGAGGTCGATTTCGGCGCGAAGCAAGACCTTTGCGGCGCGGAGCAAAAACGCGGGATCGTCACGGTATGCGAAATCCTCACTCGTCACCCGCGCGACCGCTGCGTACGCCGTATCGAGGTTGTTGGCGGACGTGTCCACCAGAAACTCGGCCATTGCGACTCTTCGAGCGTGCTCAGGCTTGTCGAATCCTGGAATGCTCTGCGCCGCGGATAACCATTCGCGGCGTGCGGATTTTTCTGCAAACTGAGACAAGCTCAGCGCAGCCTGGATTGCAACGTCGGACTGCCCTCGCCGGTTCGCGGTTTCGTAGGCTTCCTGCAGGATGGCGTGCCCTTGCTCGTGGTCATCGATCGGGATGACCGCCATACCCTGCTCGTACGCTTCATGAGCTTCGACTGCAGGTGGAAGCCGTCCCGCGTCCCGCATTGCGTCGAGGTGGCGGAGAGCGTCTTCGAACCGTGCTTCGGAGCGGGCGTCTCGTGCTTTCGCGAGTAACGCGACGTGGTCATCGGGTGGGTCGAGCGTGATTCCGAAACCAGCGTTACAGACCTCTGGCGCGCCGCGGGTCTGCAGCTCTTCGACGACTGCGCCGGCCTCCGCGGAGCGGAGCTGTTCCTCGAGCGCGTCGCGCTCCTCCTCGAGACACGCCTGCCGCTCGAGCATTTGGGCCTCGGTCTGTTCCCCGCGGATTCTGGCGTCTTGGCAGGCGTCGTCGTAGGCGGCGACCCAGGCGGTGGCGTAGGCGTCGAGGTCGGCCGCGGCGCGGGTCCATGCGTCGCCGCGGGCGGCGTAGTCCTGGGCCCGGGCGTCGTTCCAGACGGAGGCGAACCGGTCCTTGGCGGTGGGGCAGGGGCCGTCGCGGGTGCCGATTTGGTAGGCGGCGACGCTGGCCGCGAGGGCGCCTCCGCCCAGGGCGACGACGAGGCCGCGGCGCAGGGGCCTGGGAGCGGGCCTGCCGGTGGTGGCGAAGGCGTCGAGGTCGTCGACGAGCTGGGCGAGGGTTCTGTGGCGGTCGCGAGGACGAAGGTTGAGGCCCTTGCGCAGGCTCTTGGCGAGCGCGGCGGGGATGAGGCTCGTGTCCTCGGGGCGCGGCCGGCCGTCGCGAATGCTGCCCAGGACTTCGCCGACGCTGGCGCCTTGGAACGGCCGCTCCCCGAGGAGGGCCTCCCACGCGGTGACGCAGAACGAGAACTGGTCGGCGGCCTCGCCGACGTCGCGACCGTCGAACTGCTCGGGCGCCATGTATGCGGGGGTCCCGACGGCCGCGCCCGAGCGGGTGAGGGAGCCCGTCTTGGAGTCGTAGAGCTCCTGTCGGGCGTCGACGTTTGCGGTGACGTCCCCTTCGATGGCGGCGTCGCCGATGCTTCGCACGATGCCGAAGTCGGCGACGCGCGCTCGCCCATCGGCCCCCAGAAGGATGTTGCTGGGCTTGACGTCGCGGTGGATGAGGCCGGCCCCGTGTGCGGCCAGGATGCCGCGGCCGGCGTCGACGAGTAGACGGAGGGCCTCGGCTTGTCGCGCTTCGTCTCCGGGCGGGTTGGCCTCGAGCCAGTCCTTGAGCGTGCCGCCGGTGACCAGCTCCATCGCGATGAAGAGCGAGCCGTCGTGTTCACCAACTTCGTGAACGGTGATGACGTTCGGGTGCCCGAGACGCGCGAGCGCCTGCGCCTCTCGAAGCAGGCGCTGCCGATGCGTGTCCGAGCCGCGGGCATGCAGCACCTTCAGGGCGACGCGGCGCTGCAGGTTCGGGTCGTGGGCCTCGAAGATCCGCCCCATGCCGCCGCTGCCGATCTGCTCGAGATCGTGAAGCGGTCGACCTGGTCGCCAGCCGCGAGCCCCTCTGGCCGCGCGTGTGGGTCGGCGAGGCCGGTCCGGGTGACTTCGGTTTCGTCCAGCGTCATTGCGAGCCTGCGGAGTGCAGGACGCGATGGTGGCAGACGCTGCCTTCTGCTGCAGGCCTACTCGGCGGCGTACTCGGCCGAGAGGTTCGAGCGCCGCAGGCTGGTCGTCTGGCCGACGTAATCCTCTTCGCGGTCGAAGAACTCGCGGACCTTGGCGTAGAACGGCCGCGTTACGACCAGGGAGGAGTGGCCTCCGGGCATGACGACGTAGTCATGGTCGGCGTCGACGCCCTGCAGGGGCTTGGCGAGGGGGCAGAGCCCGTCCTCGGAGCCTTGGATCTGGCGCACGACGAGACCCTCGGGCATGGGTGCCTCTCGAAGGTCGCGCAGGAAGGGGCTCATCGGCAGGACCTGCCAGACGCTTTGGCTGACCGCACCAATGACGGCGGCGCCAGCCAAGCCCGCCCAGGTGCCCTCGACGGGCGCGCCCAGGAGGGCGAGACGACGGACCATGCGGCTGGCCTGGAGGAACTTCATGGCATGCAGGGACACGAGTCCCCCCATCGAGAAGCCGACCACGTCGAACTGCTCGACGCCCAGCTCGGTCTGCAGGCGCTCGAGCTGGTCGACCAGCCCCTGGGCCGACGACCGAAGCGAGCGCATCTGGAACGTGCCGTGGTGGTAGCTGAACACCACGCGACCATCGGCCTGGAACCGCTTGGTCATCGGCAGCATGGTGCCGCGCGTGCCCAGGAAGCCGTGGCACAGAACAACCGGTGGTTGACCGGGTTGGGTCCAGGACATGTCGCCCGCGAACCGGTTCCCCTTGAGGAGCCCGCGTGCGTAGGCAGCTCCGTGATTGATCGTGCGTTTGGCAAGCTCGAACTTGCCGGTCTTGTTGCCCTTGCCCAACACCCAAAGTCTACCAGCGTGGAACAGCGATCCGAGCCCGTGAAACGGGTTGCACGGCCGAAGCGCTTGGCGCGCGCCATTTTGCGGAGCGCAGAGGCACCGCCTACCGGGGCGTAGACGGCCGTTCTGGGGCTTCCGCGGGCCGGGACGCAAAAGTCGTGTGTTGGCGCACGAGTTGCGGCCAGGACGCGGTTGGGCCGTCCCAATCCGAACGGGCGTTCAGGTTCGCACAGGAAGCGCGGCCCCGCGTCTATGCCGCCGAGTCGTCGTCGCGGGGTGTCGTCGGGACGAGCGCGCTGCTGACCCCAGGTCCGGGCGCCTCGGGCAGCATGCCCCGAAACAGGCCGTCTTCGCTGCCGGCACCGAGCGCCTTGGTTCGCGCTTCGGCCTCGCTCGCGAGTCGAGTCCCAGGGAACGCTGCGGACGCTTGGCGGTAGCGCTCGACGGCGAGCGTCCGCTCCCCCACGTGCTCGTAGGCCTGCCCGAGGTGGAACAAGTACACGACGAGTGCGGGGTTGTACTCGAGCGCTTTGATGCCGTCTTCGAGCAGGCGCGCGCCTTCGCGGGCCTGGCCCATGCGAACGAGACAGAGTCCTTCCACGGCGGACCACGCCTTCTGCACGTCGCGTCGAAACACGGAGGGGACGTGCTGCAGGCACTCGTCGCGGTCGCGCCGAATCTGGGCCAGTCGCTCGCTGTCGGCGGTTTGGCTGAGCAGGGCCAGCTCATGCTTGCCGAACGCCGCCAGGGCGCGCAGGTGCGGTGGCATGCGGGGTCCCGCGGCCTTCTCGTAGATCGCCGCCGCCTCGTCGAGGCGCCATTCCGCCACGAGTAGCCCGCCGAGCTGCGCGCGTGCGAGCCACTGTCGCTCTTCGCTGACGGCCTCCCCGGCTTCGGCCAGCGCGAGCTCTTGGTGGAGTCGCTCTTCGAGCCCTCGATGCTGACCGCTGGCGATGGCGAGCTTGATCGACTCGGCCTCGTGCAGGGCGTGACGCTGCCGACTTCTGCCGACGATCCACGCGGCGGCACTCATGCTCACGAACATGGCGGCAAGCGTGACCGCCTCGCCCGCGCATCCGCTCAGGCCCATGGTCATCGCGGCGAGGAACCAGACCCGCTGCATCGCTTGGACTCGTAGCATATTCGAGCCGTCGGCTTCACGGCTCGGTCTTCGGCGCGTTGCCCGACACCTGCGAGAGCAGCTCGCCCACCGTGGCTTCGAGCTCGGCGTCCATCGCCTGCGAGAGGATCGCGCTGACCGTCACGGTGGGCAGCGGACGCAGCTTGCGGATCTTCCGAATGAGCCCGGGAAGCTGCGAGATCGGACGCCCCGCGTCGACCCACGGCTTCCACACGTGGGCCTTGAACAGGCGGACGAGGCTGTTTGCAACGGCGCCGAGCTGCTCCCGCAGGGTGGCCAACTCGTCCAGCGCCACGTCCGGCGGCACGCCGACTTCCAGCATGACGTGCGCCACGTCGAGCAGGCGTGGGCTCGGCACGACGAACAGCTCGGGGTTCTCGGTGGCGGGGACGATCAAGTCCAGCGCCGTGACGCGATCCCACAGGTCGGGCTGGTTCTGCAGCACGGGAAAGCGCTCGGTCAGCTTCGCCCGCGACATCTCCTGGACGCGCTCATGGTGGTACCGAGTACTCAGCGCCCGCTCGAGACCAAGCATCTCGCCGATGCTCTTGCGGGTGTCCCACGCGTCGAGCAGGTCGCCGATTGCCGCGAGCGAATACCCTCGCTCCTGCATGCTCGCGATCAGCTTGAGCCGCGTGAGGTGGAAGCGGTCGTACAGTCCGACGCGGCCGGCCTTACGTGGATGCGGAAGCAGCCCCTTGGTCTGATACGAGCGGACGTTTCGCGACGTGGTCCCAGCACGACGCGCGACCTCCTCGACCGTCATCGCGTCGTCTTCGGGGTCCGCCACTGCGGGCAGAGTACCGCCTTGCGTCAGCAGCCTGGAACCCAGCTGCCGACGCAGGCCCTCACAGGGCGCGGTCGGGCGGGAACCCCGTGGGTGACGCTTGCCAATCGCGCACCATCTGAACGTAGTCCGGATCCTCGTCGACCTGGGCCTGGGCCAACGCCCGATCTGCCAAGCGCTTGGCCTCGGGTCGGTGCCCGAGCTGCCACTGTGCATAGGCCTGGTACAGCAAGACTTCCGCGCGTGAACCGAAGGAGGCGGGCGCGTCGACGAGCCGTGTCGCAGCTTCGTCGAGGAGCGGCAAAACCTCCTCCGGACGTTCGAGGCGCAGCAGGACCTCCGACATGCCGAGCAGGGCGAGGCAGCGCGTGGAGGCCTCCGCATGCTCGGCAGCCGCTTCATAAAGCTGCAGCGAGCGTTCGTCGCGGCCGTTGCGTCGCTCGAGGAAGGCCAAGTTCATCCGGGCCGTGGCCACGAAGAAGTGGGCGTCGCCGTGGGCCGCGACGAGGATCTCGAGCGCGCGCTCTTGCTGCTCGATCGCCTCGGGCAGCTTGCCCATGTGATCGTAGGCGATCGACAAGTTCGTGCGCGTCATGCCCGTGCTGGCATGGTCATCGCCCAAGACTTCGATCTGAAGTGCAAGCGCGCGGTGCATGTCGCGGACGGCGTCGTCATAGCGCTCGAGCGCGAGATGAGCCTGACCGCGTAGCGAGATCGTGGTGGCGACCATGGGATGGGCCTCGCCCGTTGTGGCCGTGATGATTCGCTCGGCGTCGTCGGCCTGCTCGATCGCCTCCTCGAAGCGTCCGAGGTCGGTGAGCACGACGGTCAGGTTCGTCGCGGCTTGCCCGACGAGAATGTGCTCGGGGCCGTGCGCGGCTTCGAAGACCGCGCGAACTTCGAGCAGGAGCTGCCGCGCTTCTTCGACCTTGCCCAACGCGCGGAGCGTGCTCGCGCGGTTGTTTCTCGTTTGGGCGACCCGGGGGTGCGCCGCGCCCAGCCTCGCTTCGAGCAGCGCGACCGACTGCAGCATGCTTGCGTCGGCGGCCTCGACGTCGCCCTCGAGCAGGTACGCCGAGCCCAGCCCGTTGAGGGCCAATCCCAGGTCATAGGTGCGGTCCGGGTGGTCGACGGGGAGCGTTCGCGCGAGCGTGGCGACGCGCTCGAATGCCGCGCGTGCGCCAGCGGGATCGGCCGACTCTGTCGCGATCCAGCCTCGGGTCAGGGCGCGGGAGATCTCATCGTCGTAGCGGCCGCCCAAGCGGGTACTCCAGGCCTCGGCCTGCGCCACCAGCTGAAGGCCTTCGGCGTGTCGTCCCAGCTTGTAGCCGACCACCCACGCGAGACGATGCAGCGCGGTGGTTGCCGCCGCGTCGTTGCGGCTGACCGTCGCGGCCGCGAGCGCGAGCCGAAGCTGCTCTTCGGCGTCGTCGTACCGGCCTTGGTCGTGGGCGATCCATCCCACCAAGGACCGGGCCTCGGCTTCGAGTGCGGCGTCGCGCCGGATGACGGTGCGCTCGAGGGCGTTGGCGGCGGCTTCGGCCGCGCGATCGAACGCGGCGGTGTCCCGCAGACTCTCCGCGTAGGCCAGCCGGTCGCGGATCGCTTCGCGTTCGGGGTCCCGGCTGGAGCTCCCCTCCGCTTCGGCGCAGTCTTCGATCTCGGGCAGGGCGTCGGTGGCTTCGATCGCATGCAGGCCGACATCGTCATCAGCCTTGGAGAGCACGTCGACCAGCGCGTCGAGTCGGCGGCGTCGACGGTCGAGGCAGAGCATGCGTGCGCCGAGCGAAGCGTCATCGAGCTCGGCGAGGCAGACATCGACGTGCGCGGCTCGCCACCGCACCGCGTAGGCGTCGATCGCCTGGACGACCGCGCGGGCGGTGCCGTCGCTCCAGCTGCGAGCCGTGCTGCGTAGCGCCGTGTCGACCGCGTCGCGCCGGGCATCGCTCCACGTCTCGTCCATCGCTGCGGCGGCGCCCGTGCACGACGCGGGCTCGTCCGTGTTTACGGGCCACAGCGCACCTGCGGCCACCACCCCCAGCAGCCCGACGCCTACCGGCCAGACCGGGGCGCTTCGGGCGTCTTGCAGCGCGTCGAGCAGGTCCCGCATCGACCCAAACCGCGCGCTCGGGTCGAGCTGCAGGCCGCGCGCGACGACTCGCAGCACCCGCCGCGGAACCCGTGGGCACGCCTCGAAGCCGGCGCTGCGCAGCGGAATCGACGAGGCCTCGGGGAGGGCGCCACACAGCGCCTCGTGCAGCGCGACGCACAGTGAAAACTGGTCGGCCGCCGGCGTGCATGGCTCACCGCGCCGCTGCTCGGGTGCCATGTAGGCTGGAGTTCCGGCGCGAGACGAGTCGCGCGTGGCGTCACCGCGAGCATCGCGTCGAACGGGAGAGGGGGTCTCCAGGACCGGCTCGGCGACGGCGATCGCAAGGCCGAAGTCCACCAGCACCACGCGTCCCCCGAGCGTGCGCATGACGTTGCTGGGCTTCACGTCCCGGTGGACCAGCCCGGCTTGGTGTGCGGCGGCCAGCCCTTCGCCTGCGTCGAGATAGGCGTCGAGCACCTCGGTCCAGGCGCGCGGCGCAGCGCGGCGCCAGTGGTGCAGCGTCTCGCCCTCGAGCAGCTCCATCGCCAAGAACACCCGCTGCCGCCAGTGCCCTACGTCGTGCACCGTGATGACGTTGGGTACGTTGACTTGGGCAAGAGCTCGGGCCTCGGCGGTGAGCCGCGTCTGGTCGGCGCGTCCCGAGGTGTGCAGCAGCTTCAGCGCGACCGCGCGCCCCAGCTCCGGATCTCGCGCCGCGTAGACCGTGCCCATGCCGCCGCGCCCGAGCGGGTGCTCCACGATGAAGCGACCCACAGGCTCGCCGGGGTGCAGGCGGGCGGCGAACTGACGCTCGATGCGGTCGACGGTGGAGCCGTCGGGGGTGGAGCCGTCGATCGTGGCGGCGTCTTGATCGGCCGCGAGCAGGGCGAGCACGCTGAGCCACTGCGGATCGGCATCCATCGCCGCCTCGACTTGGACCCTCGACGCATCGCTCAGTTCTCCGCGCAAATAGGCGGCGAGGCGGGCTTCGGACAGCGGTGGCGAGGGCTCGACGGACATCTCACAGACGGTGGGGAAGCGAAGCCTGGTAGACGTACGTCCCAGGCGCAGGATGGCAGATTTGCACGACTCGGGATTGGCGCTGGCGTTCGGCGCCGCGTGGCTGGGCGAGAGTGCGGTCGGAGAGGCCCTGCGGGCGATCGAGTCGACCGTGCGCGAGGCCTGGCACGAAGAGCCGCCGCACCTGTCCGCGTTCGGAGGGGAGCTTGCGCGGTGCATTGCGCCCGACGCTTCGCCGGCCGACGTGCTGCCGCGTCTTCGCGTGGTCGAGCTTCATCTCGCGTATGCCGCCCGGCGCGGTGATGCAGCGGCGATGAGCCGCTTCGAGTCGCAGGTCATGGCGACGCTCGGTCCGGTGATTGGGCGGGTCGACGCCTCGGATGCGTTCGTCGACGAGATCAAGCAGCGCTTGCGGACCAAGCTGTTCGTCAGCGACGGGACGACGCCGCCGAAGATCGCCCACTACACGGGCCAGGGAGACCTGCTCACGTGGGTTCGCGTCGTCGCGGTCCGAGAGGCGCTCGACTCCGTGCGGGCCGAGCGGCGGCGTGCGTTGGACTCCGACGAAGCGCTGATGGCGATCGAAGCCTCGGCGACGGGCCCGGAGATGCTCGCGTTCAAGCAGCAGTACAAGGCCGAGTTTGCGGCCGCGTTCAAGGACGCGCTGGCGGGTCTGGCTCCGCAGCAGCGCAACGTGCTGCGGCTGCACTACGTCCACGGCCTGTCGATCGACAAGCTCGGTGCGGTGCTTCGCGTGCATCGAAGCAACGCCGCGCGTCGTATCGCGAAGGCTCGCCAGGACCTGCTTTCGGGCACGCGCAGGTTGCTGCACGCGCGGCTGTCGATCGACCGCCTCGAGTTCGACCAGCTGATGGGGCTGATCGCGAGCCGGATCGATCTCAGCATCGAGCGCTTCCTGGCCGAGAAGACGACCTGAGGCACCGGCCGTCATCACAGGCCGCAGGCGTCGTCACACGCACCTTCGAAGTCGTTGATGTCGCCGCAATTCTCGTCGACGATGCACTGATGGCAGCCCGCGTTGGTGGCGTTGTAGACCGTCTGGCACTGCTCCATCGTGCCCGTAGGGTCGCAGGTCAGCAGCTTCATGCAGAACGCGTCGAGCGTGGGGCCTGAGGGGCCGTCGTTGGCGCAGGCGCCCACGGACTGTCCGCTGGGGATGTCGCAGGTCTGATCGGCGGCGCAGTTGACGTTGGAGAGGCAGCCGGGCTCGCAGATCGCGAGGTTGCTGTCTTCGCAGTACTGGCCGGGCTGACACGTGGTGGGGTTGTTCTCGAATCCCATCGGTGTGCAGTCGGTGAAGCCCTGCTGCATGCCGCCACCGTCACCGTCGTCACCGCCGCCGCCATCGTCACCGCCGCCGCCGGTTTCGCCAGCACCCGTGTCACCGCCACCATCGTCTGCGTCCTCGCAGCCGGCGACGGGGGCGAGCAGGGAGACGGCCAAAATCCAGTTGTGAAGTCGAGTATGAAGCATGTGAGGGGCTTTCTGCTCCTCACACGCCGCCGGCTCGGACTTGTCGCGAAAAAAGATCAGCCTTCGGAAGGCTTCGGATTCCAAACGCTGACGCGGTCGAGCGCTTTGCGCTGGATGTCGGGCACCGTCGCGTCCTTCGTGGGGTAACCGACCGGGAACAAGATGAACGGGCGCTCGTTTTTCGCGCGGCCGAGGATCTTGCTGAGGAAGCCCATGGGGCTGGGCGTGTGCGTCAGCGTGGACAGCCCCATCTGGTGCAGTGACGCGATGAACAGCCCCGCCGCGATGCCGCAGCTCTCCTTGACGTAGTAGTTCTTCTGGACCTCGCCGGACTCGTCGAAGCCGGTGATCTGCTCGAAGAGCACCACGATGTACGGCACCGTTTCGAGGTAGGGCTTCTGCCAGTCGGTCCCGAGGGGGGCGAGCGCCTCGAGCCACTCTTCGGGCATGCGTCCGCCCTCGTAGCTCTTGCGCTCCTCTTCTTCGGCCGCGATCCGGATCTGCTTCTTGATCTCGGCGTCGCTCACCACGACGAACGTCCACGGCTGGCGGTGCGCACCCGAGGGCGCGGTCGAGGCCGTCTTGATCGCAAGCTCGATCGCCTCGCGGGGTACGGGATCTTCGCTGAAGAACCGGACCGAGCGGCGCCGGTCCATGTTGGCGTAAAACGCTTTGCCGCGCGCGAGACCTTCGTCTTGCGGGATCCGCTCGGGCTGGTACGGGACGTGTTTGTACTCGCTCGACGCCATGGGCCCGGAGCTTGCCACGCGTCGGCGGTCGGCGTCAGCCTCCCGGTACGAGCTGCGCGAACGGCCGAATCAGACGCTCTCGAGCAGGCGCGCGAGGGTTTCGCTGGCCTGCGGCGTGAGCTCGGTGAACCGGATGCCCATGCCCGCGCGCCCGCCACCCTTGCCGTTGCTTGCACGCGCGACCTCGCCACCGATGACCAACGTTGCATCGTCGACCTCGAGGTGGAGGCGCACCCGCGTGCCGCGAGGCCTGGGATTTCGCAACGCGATGAACGCACCGCGCTCGCTGATGTCGAACGTGCGGCTTGCGACCATCGCTTCGGTGGATTCGAAGCGCAAGCGCACCTGAAGCTGCAACGGCACGCGCGCGCAGCTTCGTCGGTCGGGCTGCGGCGCTTCGGCAGCGCTGCCGGCAGGGGGGATCGTCACCGGGCGCTCTGGGCGGGGAACGCTCGGGCGCGGCTCGGCCTTGCGACCGCGCTCGAACCACCGACGAAACCAGCCCGGCATTGCAAGTACAACGATAGCGCGACGGCGCCTCGCTGGCTTGGGGCGAGTTCGCGCCTCATGAGCGCCAGCCCAAATCCCGGCGAGTCCGTTCAGGTGCGCGACTCGGCATTGCCCGTATCGGAGTATCCGATTCGGGACAGGCGAAGCTCGGAGCGGAACACCTCGGGCTTGTAGATCGAGGTGCCGGTGAGCATCCGGACGCAGTCTTGCAGGCCTTCGGTGACCGCCGGATGTGGATGCAGCAGCTCGGCCAGCTCGCGCGCAGAACGTGCGTGCTGGATCATCAGCGACACCGCTTCGAGGCTGGTCGATGCATGGACCCCGAGCGAGCGCATGCCCAGGATGCGCATCTCGTCGTCGTCGCTGACGAGCAGCTTCACGAAACCGTCGGTGGCCCGCATCGCGATGGCACGGTTCACGAGCGCGTAGTTGTAGACCGCGACGCGATACGGGATGCGGCGCTTTTGGGCCTCTTGCTCGTTGAGCCCGATTGCGGCCACCTCGGGGTCGAGGAACATGATCGTGGAGAGGTTGTCGTACGACAGCACCTTCGCATCGGGGCTGCAGATGCGCTCGGCGGCGTGGCGGCCCTCGATCTCGCCCACGCTCACCAGCGCCGCGTCCATCGTGACGTCGCCGACGGCGTAGATGTTCGGGACCTCGGTGCGCGTATCTTCGGCAACGATGTGCCCGCGGTCGCTGAGCGTGACGCCGGCTTTGTCGAGGTCGAGGTTGTCCGTATTGGGGATCCGGCCGATCGAGATCATGGCCTTCTCGACGCGGATCGTCTCTCGCCCGCCGGTCGCGTACTCGAGCGTGTACTCGACCTCGCCGTTGACCCGACGCATCGAGATCAGCTTGGCGCGGTGGTGGATCGTCACGCCTTTGGCTTCGAGGTTGGTCGAGCACAGGCGTGCGACGTCTGCGTCTTCGAAGGGAAGAATCCGCTCCGCGCGGTCGATCAGGTTGACCTTCGTCTGGCCGAAATTCGCAAAGATGGTCGCAAACTCGCAGCCGACCACGCCGGCACCCAGAATCACCAGGCTTTTGGGAAACTCCTCCAAGCTGCCGATGTGATCCGAGGTCATGATCGTGTGCCCGTCGACGTCGATGCTGTCGAGCAGGCGCGGACGAGATCCGGTCGCGATGACGAAGTCCGACGCGGAGATCGTTCGATCCGAGCCGGCGCTTCCGCCCTCGATGTGGACATGGTTGGCGTCGACGAAGCGAGCGCTACCGTGAATGAGGTTGATCGAGCCTGGGCAGCCTGGTCGTGGCCGCGAGAGCTCGCGAAGCTGTCGGGCCATTTGGCTGACCTTCGACTGCGTGGCGGACTCGACGGCCTCGGCCATCGCCGAGTAGTGCACCTCGAGGTCGTTGGCGACGAAGCCACGGTCGCGCCGCGTCGCGTTTCGGTAGTCGCGGGACAGCTCCCACATCGTCTTGGAGCTGAGTGCTCCGTTGTGGACGCCTGCGCCTCCGAGGTCGGATTTTTCGATCAGCGCGACGCGCTTGCCGAAGTCCCAGGCTCGCATCGCGGCGGCAAAGCCGGCAGGTCCCGCACCGATCACGCAGACGTCATAGTCCGACATGCCGGGCATGGTACGCGCCCGGTGGGCGACCGTCAGCTAGGGAGCGCGCAGCCGCCGAAGCTTGCATCGAAGGGCCCGATGCCGAGCCCTTCGAGCTCGTTGTACGAGACGCAGCTGGAGTCCGCGAAGTCGCTGCACGCGCTGGGGTCCATCGTGTCGCACTGCTCGGCGCAGCATTGTCCGTTCTCGTCTGGGCAGCCCTCGACGCGGCCGCCATCGATGCAGACGAACCCAAAGCCGCACAGGCCCGCGTCGGAGCACGGCGCGCCATGGGCCGCGGGGAAGAGGGCTTCATCGACGGGAGCGCATACGGCCCCCTGCCTGGTCACGATGCAGGCCTCGTCCTGCTCACACTCTTCGGGGTTGAGCGGGCGGCAGCTCGTTCGGCACAGGCCCACGATGTCGTCGCCGATGAAGCGCCGCAGGCACGTGCGGCCTTTGGGGCATTCGGGCTCTTCGACGGTGCCCCCGCATAGCTGAATGCACGTGGGGTCGTCGCTGAAGACGTCGCAGAAGCCAGCGCCCTTGCAGGTGTCGATCCCGTCTGCAAAGTTGCAGAGCGGTTCACACTCCGCGTCGATGGGTTCGTCGCCAGGGATGACGCACCGCGTCCCTTCGCCCTGTGCTCCGAGCGTGGGCCTGCATGCTTTGCCCTCACCGCAGTCCTGCAGGAACGTGCTGCAGCCGCTGAGGGGGACCTCGCAGAGCGAGTCGCCGTCGGTGGTATCGGGCTCGCCGACGTCGAGGACGGGGTCGGTGGGGTTGCCGCCCGTGGTCTCGGGCGTGCTCGGGTCGTCGGTCGGATTGGTGCTCTGCGTCGTCGCGTCCGAGCTGCTCGTCGAGCCGGGACCGCCCGTCGATGCAGCGTCCTCACCGAACGCGGCGTTCGTGCGGACGCACCCCACAAGGAGGAGGAGCGCGAAGGTGGCGCGAGGTCGATGGCCGCTCATGCGTGTTGCTCCGCTGGCTCGGCGTTCCGCGGGTCCACCAGAATCTTCAGCGCGCCGGGCCGTGCCGCGTGTTCGACGGCCGCGACCCCGCGCGTGAGCGGATAAACCGCTTCGATGAGCGGGCGGGGGTCGATGGCGCCGCTGGCGAGGGCGGCGATCGCCGGTTCGAAGGGCCCACACCGGGAGCCGACGATGCGGATCTCGTCTACGACGATGCGCGTGGCATCGAGGCGAGGCGGGTTGGCGAGCGTGCTCTTGAGCACGACGGTGCCTTGCGGCCGTACGTTCGCCAGCGCGGCTGAAAACCCCGACGCCCGCCCCGTGGCATCGATCGCGAGGTCGAAGTCGGGTCGCAGTACGTCGTCGGGCGTTCGTACGGTGGCCCCCGCATCCCGGATCAGGTCGAGCTTGTGTGCATGACGCCCGACCACGGTGAGCTGGCAGCCCGTCGTGGCCATCACCATCGCGGTGAGCAGGCCCAGCTTGCCATCGCCCCACACGCAGACGCGAGTCGACGGGCCAACCTCGACCTGCTCGAGGATCCGAAAGGCAGCGGCGAGGGGCTCGACGAAGACGGCGGCGTCGTCGTCGACGGACTCGGGCACCTCATGCAGGTTGGCGACCGGCAGCACGACCTCTTCGGCAAGGGCACCCGGTCGGCCGCGAAGACCGATGACCTCTCGCCGCGTGCAGTGATTGGGCATGCCTCGGCGGCACCGGTCGCAGCGTCCGCACGCGACGCCGATCTCGCCGACGACCCGTCGCCCGAGCCACTGCGGCGCCATCTCGGCGTCGACCACCTCGCCGACGAACTCGTGTCCGAGCACGCCGCGGTAGTCCGCGTATCCGCCCAGGATTGCGAGGTCGGTCCCGCAGATTCCCGCCCGGTGGACGGCGATCACGGCCTCGTCCGGCTCCGGGATGGGAGGCCGCACCTCGGTCACCTCAAGCGTGTCCTCGATGACGAGCGCGCGCACCGACCGACTATACTCCGGCCCGTGCCCACCGCGGACGCTGACGCTGCAGCCGTACGACTTCCGCCGCCGCTCGTCGCGGTGGCCTCGATCGCGCTCGGCTTCGCCCTGCACTGGCTGCAGCCGCTCATGTTTCCGCTGCCCGCCGCCCTTCGGTATGGCCTCGGACTGCTGCTGATGACCAGCGCGATTCGCCTAGCGGTGGGGGCTCTGGGTCTGTTCCGGCGGACCGGGCAGAACCCCGAGCCCTGGAAGACGACGCCGGCGATCATCACGACGGGCGTCTACGCCAGGACCCGCAATCCGATGTATCTGGCGATGGGCCTCTTGCAGGCAGGCATCGGCTTGCTCAGTGGGGCCGTTGCCGTGGCGCTGTTGGTGCCGCTGACCTGGTTCACGATTGCGCGGACGGCCATCGTGCACGAAGAGGCCTACCTCGAACGCAAGTTCGGGCAGGCCTATCTCGACTACAAGCGTCGCGTGCGTCGTTGGCTGTAGCGCTCTACCGTAGCGCTCTAGAAAATCAGCCCGATGAGCCACGCGACCGTGAAGATGGGCACCGCGACGCTGGCGGCGACCAGGGCTGCAGCGCCCGCAACGATGGCGTAGTCGCCGGTGCGGGCCGTGGGCTCGAGCTCGCCCTGATGCCGCTCGAGCAGCTCCAGGTTGCGAACGTTGCTGCGCCAGACCAGGTCGAACGCGTCGCCCACCACCGGGACGAAGCCCACGATGACGTCGACCGCGATGTTGAGGAACATGCGCATCACAACGACCCGCGGAACGCCGCGGCGCAGCGCGGTAACCAGCAGCGAGAGCGCGAGCGTGCCGGTCACGGCATCGCCGACGCCGGGCACCACGAAGCCCAACAGCGCGTCCAGGCCCACGCCGAACTTCGTGCCCGGGACGCGGACGATGTCCTCGAGCCAGCGCACGAGCTTGCCGACCTTTTCCACCTCGTCGAGGCGCGCAAGATGGGTTTCGGCCATCTGCTCGGCTTCGGTCACGGCAGTGGACTCGACGTTGAGATCCAGGCTGCCCAGATGGGCCGGGTCGGCGGTCGCTGCGGTGCTCACGTTCGCCAACGTGGATCGGCGTGGATGCGCCGCAACCCCCCGAACTGCTTGTTTTTTCGGGGAAGTCTGCCCCGAGGCGATGCGCCCAATCCAAGTTTGTGTCGGCGCGGCCTGGGCTGGTTTCGTCGGCACGAAAAAAAACGGGGCCTCGCGAAGAGGCCCCGCCGAGGGCGGTTGGTGGCTTGAAGGTTCTACAGGCCCGCCAGAGGGTCGTCGCCTTCGGGCATGTCGATGCGCGCGCGCTTGGGCTTGGCGGGGGCCAGGGCGACGGTGATGCTGGTGCCTTTGCCCGCGTCGATGGTCAGCGAATCGCCGGCGGTGGTGGCGGACTTCGACTTGAAGATGCGCTTACCGTCTCGGGTGTAGCCGAGCTTGACCGCGTAGCCGTCTCCGCTCTTCGTGACCGTAATGGACAGGTCGTGCTCGTGGTCGTCGGAGGCGGCGCGAAGGGTGCTGGTCTCGCCGAGGGCGGCGACTTGCTTGGCATCGGCGGTGCTGCCGTCGTGCTTGACGGTGGCCGCGATGGAGAGCTTGGAGGCGGGGGCTTGGGCTTCGGGCGTGGCGGCGGCGGCATCGAAGCTGACGAGCGCGGGGGCGGCGGTCATCAGGGCGAGGGCGAAGATGCGTGCAAAGGCCATGTGCTCAAATCGACGCGTGAGCCCTCGATACGATTCAGGAATTCGGCGTGGCGATTGTCCCCAGCTTCACCGGCGTGAATGACGCACGGGCTCAGACGGCGGCCCAGAGGCGGTTTTTCGGGCTCCGGGAGCCTTTGCTCGTTCGAGGCGCACTCCGTGATTTGCCGTGGCTCGCGACATTTCGATCATGGTGTTTTGGGGGGTTTTGGGTCTGCTCCCCGCCTGTTCGGGCGATGGGTTCGTCGCGGCGTCGCCCGCGATGCTGGGTCAGAGCGACGGCGATGACGACGCCGAAGACTCCAACGGCGCGTGGCCACCCCCGCCGCCCCCGACCACGGGCGCTGACGCAACGGGCGACGACGGTTTCGGTGACGAGGGCGAGGGTGAGACTGGGCTCGTGCCCGAGCTGCCACCCGACCTCGGGGCGTGCTCCAACGACGCGGACTGCATGTTCGAAGGCGAGGACGACACGTGCTGGGCGACGCAGGGCACGTGCGAGTTCGGCCAGTGCTTCTTCGAGCCGCTGCCGGGTGGGTCGCTTTGTAGCGACGGCGACGGCTGCACGAAAGATGACGTCTGCAACGGGATGGGCGTGTGCCTGGGGGTCCCGCGAGACTGCCCGGTCGACCACGGCGAAGGGACGTGTTCGGACAGCTCCTGCGGTGGGCCCATCGTATGTGAGGCGGGCTGGGCGGACTGCGACGGCAACCCCAACAACGGCTGCGAGGCCTCGCTCGACACCCGCGCGAACTGTGGCGGCTGCGGTGAAGTTTGCAGCGCACTCGGACCTCACGTGGAGACGGCGAGCTGCGTTGGGGGAACGTGCGAGAGGACCTGCGAAGGCGACTGGGAGGACTGCAACGGCGATGCCGGCGACGGCTGCGAGATTCCTACGGGCGTGCCGAACCAGTGCGATGCCGATGGCCTCAACCCCGACGACGGGTGCTGGACTGCGCACTGCGGGAACTCGAACCACCCCGACGCCCGCAACTTTGGGACTTGGTTCTGCTTCGAATGCACCACGTGCTCGCTCGACGGAGACGGGGCGTGTCAGTGGTGCAGCCACGACTCGGGGCGGTGGTATCCCGCGAACAGCTGCGACTGCGCCGATGACCCGAACGACTGCCAATGCGTCGTCGACGGAGTCGACTACCTCGAACTCGTGTGTGCTCCGTGATCGCCGTTCCCGTGGTACGAGTTGCCCGTGAACCGTCGCCTGCTCGTCTCCTTGTTGCTCATTTCTCTGGGAGCCTGCGATGGCTCGGAGGCCAAGCCGGACGCGAAAGCTGAGGCCAAGTCGGATGCAAAGGCGGAGGCCAAGTCCGAGGCGCCCGCCAAGAAGGAGACGCTCCCGGCCGTGGACGAGAAGGCTGCGGAGTCTTGGGCGGCGTCGTTGGCGGAAACCCCCGCGGACGAGAGCTCAATCGTCGCGATGAAGGCACTCGCAAAGCTCGAAGTCGATCGCTTGCCGACTTCGATGGTCGACGGCATCGTCGCCGTCACCGAAGGACCACCTGACGCGCGGGCCGTACTCCTCGCAAAGAGTATGGGGGAGAACATGGAACTCCTCGACAAGGCCTGCGATACCGACGGGCGCAAGCTGATGAGGTCGCTTGCGACTGTGGCCCCCGAAGCCCGCGATTCCAAGGTTTGGGAAACCTGCAAGTTTCCGCGGCTGGGATTGGTGACCGAGGGAGATCTCGCGAACGCCGACGCACTCATGGGAATGATGGCTCACATGATCTTCGTCCACCTCGATGCAGGCTCGACGGTCTCCAAGCCTGAGCGGACGCTGCTGCAGGCGATGATGAAGAAGACCCCGGGCGCGTAGCAGCTTGTCTGCGAAACGGAGTCGTCTACGGCCCTGTCTGGGACCACGCTCACCGGGTCGCCATCTCACTGCGGTCTGGACTGCCGACCCGTGGCGGTCCGGCCTTCATCTCAGCCAGATCGCCCGAACGTGTAGCTAGTGTTCGACCAGAAGCACTCGAGTTCGTTCTCTCCGAGTGCGGTGCACTCGCCCTCCGAGATTTCGCTGGCACATTCCGAGGTGAGGAGAACGACGTCGTATGTCTCATTCCCGGTGCTTTCCAGTGATATGGCTCGCACACATGACGAAACGACCTCGCAAGTCGGGCTGGTCGAGTAGTTTGTGATGAGATCGGCGGTGCCTTCGAGTTCGTCATCCAGCACCATTTCGTGCTGCAAGTTGGAGCAGTCCGTTGGAGCGAGCCACCTTCCGGCTAAAGGAGAGCCGACCATCTCGTCGTCGGTTCCCCCCATGCTGTTCTCGTCCCCACAAGAAGCTGCGGACATGGTGATGGCGATGGCGACGACGAGTTTCAGCTTCATTGCGCGGACGCTATCCGCTCGATGGAAGACCTTGCAAGAGCGAAACGGGAGGAACCCGGCGGGTAACCGGCACGAAACTTCTTTCGTCTGCGCGTTCAACTTTGGTGCTGGCGCATCCAGAGTCCGACGAGGGCTTGGTTCTAAGTTTGGTACCGAGGATCGCGCTGCGATGCCCACGCGGGAGTTTTCTGAGAAAAATCTGATCGTCACCGGGTGACGGCTCTCTAACGGCGGGACGGGACGCCGTTTCCGTTTAGCCTTCACATGGTTTCGATCGATCGCATCGCCACGACGCATCTCCGAGTCTTCCTGCTGCTGGGGGCCTGCGGGCCGCTTGGCTGCTTCTCTGAGCCTCTCGAGCCTGCGGGGGCCGAAGACGGCGAGGGGTCGAGCGCCGCGGACGACGACGGCTCCAGCGGGACCACGACGGGACCTGCGAGCACGGATGGGACGGGCGACGGCGGGACGAGCACGACCGGCGGTGACGCCAGCGGGAGCGGCGAGAGCAGCGAGAGCAGCACGGGCGCACCGGGCACCGGCGCGGACTCGGGGTCATCGAGCTCCGGAGGCCGCGCCGTGCCCGTGTGTGGGGATGGAATCGTCGACGGCACCGAAGAGTGCGACGACGGAAACGAGGTCGCGAACGACGGATGCGAGGCGTCCTGCGTCACCACGGGCGTGGCGCAGGTTTCCGTAGGGCGTAGCCACGCTTGCGTCGTGACGCGGGCGGGCACGGTGCGCTGCTTCGGGCAGTCGACCCACGGCCAGCTCGGATACGGCGACCTCGAGACCATCGGCGACGACGAGCCGCCGTATGAAGCCGGCGACGTCGACACCGGTGACGTTCCGGTCGTCTCCGTCGGCGCGGGCATTCGCCATACGTGCGCGCTGCTCGAGGACAAGACGGTGATGTGCTGGGGCGACGGGCAGTCGGGGCGCTTGGGCTACGGCAACCTCGACGACGTCGGCGACGACGAGTCGCCCGCGAGCGTAGGGGTCGTCGATCTCGGCGGTCCGGTCGAACGGCTCGCGGTCGGTCATCAGCACAACTGCGCGCTCATGGAGGATGGCGGGGTGCGATGTTGGGGGCTGAACTTCGAGGGCGTGGTTCTGGGCTACGGAGACATCGGCAACGTCGGGGACGACGAGGCGCCCGCCGACGTCGGCGACGTCCCGTTCGGCGGCACGACCATCGTCCAGCTGAGCGCTGGCTTCACGCATACGTGCGCCCTCTCGGACGAAGGCGAAGTGTTCTGTTGGGGCACCGGCGCCGACGGCAAGCTGGGCTTGGCGTCCATCGACCCGCTGCCGATGCCCGCCGGCGTCGCGGTCGACCTCGGCGGCGACGCGCAGGCGGTGCTCGCGGGCACTGTGACCAGCTGCGCCCGCATGGCCGACGACGATGTCTACTGCTGGGGCCGCGGAGACTTCTTCACGCTGGGCAACCAGAACACCGACGACGTGGGCGACGACGAGATCGCGAGCGCGACCGGGGAGATCCCGCTGGGCTTCAACGTGCGGCAGGTTGTGGGCGAAGGCTTTCACCAGTGCGCTCTGTCCGACGATGACGCTGTGCACTGCTGGGGAAATGCGCTCTATGGTCGGCTGGGCCTGGGCAACACCGACACCATTGGCAACGACGAAGACCCGGGCGATGCTCCGGCCGTATCCGTGGGCGGGCCGGTCGTTCAGCTCTCCGCCGACATCGAGTCGACGTGCGCGCTGCGGGACGACCACCAACTCGTCTGCTGGGGCCGCAACGACGACGCCCGCCTCGGCCACTCCGGGGGCGGCAACATCGGCGACGACGAGCTCCCCTCCGACGTCGGCCCGGTCCCTCTATTCGCCCCTTGAGCCCGCCGTCAAGCTGCCCCTGAACGCGGTGTCCTTAGGGGCCTGGGTGGTGCGCACCGAAGGTTCGCGTGCTGGAAAGGGTGCATGCTGTCCCAGCTTCATGAGGTCCTCGTCGCGCTGCTGCGCGAGCAGCCCGAGGTTGCGGCGGTCCTCATCGAGCGAGCGTTTGGGCTGAGACTCGGAGGCGAGGTCCGCGTGTCGGCGGAGACGCTTCGCGAGGTCGAACCGGCTGAATACCGCGCCGATGCCGTGCTGGAGCTGCGCTCTGCGGGCGCGGACCGGCCGGAGCGCGCGGTCATCGTCGAGGTTCAGCTGCGGGCGGACCCGAGCAAGCGGCTGACGTGGCCTGCGTATCAGGCGGGCGTGCGCCGCAGGCTCGGCTGCCCCGTGTTGCTCGTGGTCGTGGCCCCCACGGCCGGGGTTGCGCGATGGTGCGCCGACCCGATCGACCTCGATGGTGAAGGGGCTTCGGTCGTGCGGCCGTTCGTCGTCGGACCAGGAAACATGCCGGTCGTGACCGATTGGGCCGAGGCCGCGCGCATGCCCGAGCTCGCGGTGCTCTCGGCGATTGCGCACGGTCATGGGGACGCGGCAGTCGACATCGGTCGCGCCGCGTTGGCCGCCTTCGTGGACCTCGACGATGGTCGGCAGACGCTGTACGTTGACCTGGTCTTCCTCTACTCGTCAGAGGTCGCCCGGGCAGCGCTGGAGCAGGAAATGGACCTGAAGAACTACGAATATAAGAGCGCGTTTGCCCGAAAGTACGTCTCACAGGGGCGGGCGGAAGGGCGCTCAGAGGGCAGGGCGCAGGGCAAGGCCGAGGCGATCTTGCTCGTGCTCGAGACGCGCGGATTCACGGTCACTGACGAGGTGCGGGCGCAGGTGGACGCGCTGGCACCCGATGCGCTCGACGACGTCCTGCGACGAGCCGCGACGGTGGGATCGCTGGACGGGTTGTTCGGCGGCCGCTCGTAGCGAGTCGCTTCGACGACGGTGGCCAAGACCACACCTGGGCGGTTGACGGTCGTGGCAGTCTATCCGCATGCTGATCGGCATGTTGGGGGTGGCGTTGACGCTCTGGGTGGCTGTTTCGCCTGCGGTTCTGCCGCCTCGATGGAGTCCCCCTCCGCGTCGGGTGTCGTCGCAGGAGGCTCTGGAAGCAGAGGCGTTGGGGCTGCGAAGCAAAGGCCTCGGCTACCAGCGCATTCGGGCGGAAGGAGACCGTTTTGACGCGTTCATCACGCCCGATGGGCAGGTCGAGTTTCGGATTGATCGCGATGTCACCGTGAAGCTCGATGGCATCTGCGGCTTCGCGGTCTACATCGGTGGGAAGGGCGAGGAGAAAGAAGCTCGAACCGCGAAGCAGCGAGCCCGGACCTTGGGCGTTGTTGCTGCTCTGCTCGGAGAGGCCGCCCTTACGGGAACGGTGCGGGTCGGAGAGTGGGGCTATGGGACGCCGCGTCATGGCCCCATCCCTGGGAGTGAGCTGGGGTCTTCTCCTCCCCGAATTTCCGAGCGGCTCGTCAACGCGGTTGGCCGCTATGGCCACATGCCGGCGCCGTTCGCTGAGATGTCGGCGTTCATGGACGAGACGTTTGATTTCCGGACCTTCCTGGCTCGAAAAGACGCGGTGCGAAAACTGGAGCAGGCTCGCCGAGACCTCCAGCGTACGCTCGCGAGGATCTGGGCATCACAGTGGTCACAAGAGCGGAAGCGTGCCGCGATCTTGGATGCTTGGGCCGATGTTGATGTGCTGGCGCCGACGGGCGGCGATGTTCCGCTCGACGCGTCGCTTGATGAGCTGCGTGCGCAGGCTGGTGCTGACGCGCGAGAGGCGGTTCTCGCTCCAGTCCGGGCGAACGCACCCGAGGGGTCTTCGGGTGCTTTCGTGCGAGAGGAACTGGTGAAGTTCAATGCCGACGCCCTCGTTGCGTTCTGCCCGTACGGCAAAACGGGCTGCTTGCAGCAGCGTGCCGAAGCGTCGCAGTCTGCGGAACTGGAAACGCAGTAGGAAGCCTATCGCTTCGTGATTTTGACGCTGACTTGCCGGACGACCTACGATCCAGCAGGACAGTCGAGGGCGCGTGAAGCATGATGTGCCGAGGTCGGTACGCAGATGACGAGGCTCCAGACCCAGCGACTTACCCTGAGGCCGATCCAGCCACGCGATGCCGGCGCTATCTTCGAGATATATTCATCTCCCGCGGTTTGTGAGTTCTTCGATCTCCGGCCCTTTGAAGAGGCGTCGCAAGCGGAACGGCACGTCGCGCGTTGGATCAGGCTGGCCGATGAGGGAAGGCAGTTTCGCCACGCCATCATCCACGCGGCGCACGTGATCGGAACCTGTGGAATCTACGCGGTCAACACTGCCCACGGACGGGCATCGATCGGCTGCGATTTGCTTCCCGCGTATTGGGACAGAGGCCTCATGTCGGAGGCTTTGAGAGAATATCTCCCCTTCGTGTTCCGGGAGCACGGGCTCTCACGACTCCAGGGTCTAGCGATGCCGAACAACGGCGCATCCGTTCGGCTACTTGAAAAGCTCGGGTTTCGACACGAGGGCGTCCTGCGGAACTACGAGCGCTGGGATGGGAAAGGGCACGTCGACCTGGCCATGTATGCGCTCCTCAGCGAGGACGGAGCGGGCTGAAGCGCCAGTAGACCCTCCTCCGCTCGCGGGCTTCTTTCGAACTCGAAGGCGTGGAGACGTCCGAGGCCATCGGCCCCGTTCCGCCGTTCGCAAATACGACAGCGCTGTCGTATTTGCCGGGCCGCAACGCAGGCTCAGCCGGCGGCGGCGTCCTGCTTTTTGGCGAGCTTGTGCTGCTCGTCGGACGAGCCGACTTTCCAATAGCTCGAGACGTAGAGGTCGTCGGCTGCGACGTCGCGGGTACGAAGGAAGGCTCGGACGCGTCGGAACGCGTGGAACTCTCCTGCGCCCCAGAAGCTGACGCGCCCCTGCGGCCAATCGGCGGCTTCGAGCGCGTCGTACAGGGGCGAGGCTTCGGGCGACGGCGCGGGGTTGAGAACCCAGCGCACGTCGACGCCGTCGGGGGCGCGTAGGTCTTGCCGGTCCTCGTCGGAGAGGACCTCGATGATGGCGAAGCCCTTGGCGTGGGCGGGCAAGCGCTCGAGGTTGACGGCGAGGGCGGGCAGGCCGGTTGGGTCTGCAATGGCGACCACGGCGTCGGCGTCTGGCGAGAGCATCTTCACCGGACCAGGTCCCACGATGCTGACCTGCTCACCGATCTTGGCGTTGGCGATCCACCGCGTTGCGGGGCCGAGGGTGCTGCCGGGCACGGTGTGCAGCGCGGCGTCGACGACCAGCGTGCGAGCCGCCGGATCGACCGAGCGCACCGTGTAGCTGCGCCGAGCCGCCGGACGAACGTCGGGGTCGTCCGAGCGCAGCGGGTTGCCATCGGCGTCGAACTGGAGCTTGACGTAGCCGCCCTCGAACCCGGGCGGGAACGATGCAAGCGACTCCCCGGTGAAGCGAAGGCGCCGCACGTTCGGGGAGATGTCGGTGACGGCGTCGAGCGTGAGGAGTCGAGGGACGCGAGCAGCCATACAGGGTGGCTAGCAGTTGCGGCCGCCGGGCGCTACGGGCCGCGACGATCGGCCCGCGTGCGCCCTCAGCCGGGGTGCTCGTCACCATCGAGGACGAGCGGACCCAGGGCGGCGTCCCAGTCTTCGGGCACGTCGGGAGAGCGAAGCTTGCCCTTGAGCCAGAGCAGGCGGGCGGTGATGATCTCGAAGGCGTCGCGCAGGGGCTGGACCGCCTCAGGGCCTTCGACGAGCTCGAGCAGCCGGACGGTGGCTTCGAAGGTGGACACGCCGCGGGGGTCGTGCTGGGTGCGGACGCGCCAGATGCTCGGGCGGCCGCCGGGCGGCAGCATCACGCAGGGAGCGTCCTGTACGACGGGGACACGTCTCGCCATGCGGGAGCATTGGTGCCAGGTACCGTCGAGCACGACGAAGCCGCGGCGCTTGCCCGGGGGTGGTGGCGGTAGTTCGGTCACCGGGATCGCGTCGTCGCGCAGGAACAGGTTGTAGTATTCGACGTCAGGATCCAAAAGCGGCCCGGGATCGAAGGCAGGCTCCCGCATGCCGTAGGGCAGCAGGGCAGCGTTGGGGACCATCTTGGCGAGCAGGCGCGCGGTGTTGGTGGGCTTCCACTTCTCGCGCACGTGCTGCACGATGCACAGCGGCGTCTTCAGCTCGACGGTGGGCATCAGGTCGCACGCGCAGTTGTCGGGCTTGAGCCCGCACTCCCAGCAGCGCGGCTTTCGGCGGCTTCGTTGCGTCATCGGAGGTCGGCGAAGGCGGTGCGGACGGTGTCGCGCAGCTCGGGCGGAAACACCAAGCGGTAGTGGACGAAGGTCTCGTTGCTGAGCCCGTGCAGCACCGGAGAGACGTCGAGCAGCCGCTGCAGGCGACCGCCGGTGTGGACCATCATGCGGTCGTCTTCGATGTACGCGGCGATCTCGACCCGGTCCACCGAGGCGACGTAGTCGGGGCCATCGTGGTGCTCGTCGAGGACTTCGGCGAGCCGCTCGCGCGCGAGCTCGGGCAGCACGTCGAGTCGCAAACGCATGGTCTTGAACAGGCGACGGTAGCGGAGGCGCTGGGCAAGTTCGGCGAGGACCTGGTCGGAGCCCTCGCTGTAGCGCTTGAGTGCGGTCTCGAAGGCGTGGTCATCGAGGTCGAGGAACTCTCCGATCGACGGCGTCTCGTTCTGCAGGAGCTTCTGCATGCCCGGCGGGGTGCCCGGCTGCGGACCCAGCTCGGCGAGTCGGCAGAACAAGGCCCGCATCACGGCTTCGGCCGCGCGCACCGCCTTGTGCAGGTAGACCTGGCGGTACATGTAGAGGCGGCCGAGGTAGAAGCCCTCGACGGCGGTGAGGCCCTTCTCGCCGTCCACGGCGACGCGGGCTCGCGATTCGCCGGGCGCGACGAGCAGCCGCATCGACTGCAGCAGCCAGTCGAGGTCGAGCACGCCGTAGCGCACGCCCGTCATGTGGGAATCGCGGAGCAGGTAGTCGCAGCGATCGACGTCGAACGTGCCGGAGACCGCGCGCGAGAGGTGGGGGATCTGCGACTCGCCGTGGACCAGCCGCTCGACCCGTGCGGGAGCCTCGTCGTCGATCTCCCGGAGGACTTGATGGACCTCCGAGTCGGGGTCGAGGATCAACTTCGAGGTCCAATCCTCGTGCACGAAGTGGTGTGGAAGCACCGCCTCGAACGCGTGGGAGTAGGGGCCATGTCCGAGGTCGTGCAGCATCGCCGCCGCGAGCGCGACCTGGGCCGTGTCGTCGTCGACCCGGTCCGCCGCAGGTAGATCGTCCGACAGCGCGTACACCCGGTCGAGGTAGCGCTTCATGACGTGAGCCGACCCGACGGCGTGGGCGAACCGGCTGTGCTCGGCGCCGGGAAACGCCAGCGACGCGGGCCCCAAGCACCGAATGCGACGCAGCCGCTGCAGCTCGCGCGTATCGAGCAGCCGACACACGATGGACTCGGCCGCACCTTCGAACGAGATGAGACCGTGGACCGGGTCGCGCAGGATCACCGGCGAAGGGTGACCCGGTTTGGGTCGCGAGACCAGAGCCTGCGGCGTTGTTTTGGGGGCTTTGTCGGGGTCTGTGCGAGGGGCCGCGCACGCCCGCGATCGTGCCTTCGCCGGCCGCCCGCGCTGGCAAGGGGGTGGTATCGTCCTGTTGGCGCTGGCCGCCCCGCGACCACTCATGGCGAACTGCACGAACTGCGGATTTCAGTTGGACCCCAACGTCGCGACGGTGTCGTGCCCTCGCTGCGGCACGCCGGTCGCTCCCGGTGCAGGCGCTCCTCCACCGCCGCCGCCCGGACCCGGTGCTCCGCCGGCGTACGCCGAAGGGCGTCCCGACTCCACGCTGTTCGGACTCCCGGCGCAAGACGGACCGCCCACCAGCGACGGCGGATTTGCGGCGCCCGGTATCGAGACGCCCGCGGGCGAAGGCTTCGGCGGCCTCGATGCCCCGATGCCGCCCAACGTTCCCGACCCGTCGCCGTACATGACGCCGGCGACCCCACCGACGCCGCTGTCGGCCGACATGGCGCCCCAGCCTTCGACGGACCCGTCCACCATCGGCGAGTTCGACTTTGGAGGCACGGACTCCGGTGGTCTGCAGCTCGACGTGGGCGGTGGTGCAGATGCAGGTGGAGCCGGGGACGCGCTCGACCTGCCCGCGCCGGCGGTCCCCCGTCCGCCTGCGCCTCCGCGACGGCCTCCACCGGCGCCCGGCTTCGGACTCGAGCAGGGGCAAGGGGCGACGCCCGGCGTTGGCGGCCTCGACCTGCCCGCGCCCTCGGCTCGGCAAGGCGGCGTCAGCAACCTGAACCTGCCCAAGGCGCCGGGCGCCGCACCGCCTCCGCCCGTGGGCGTGGGGGGATTGGACTTGCCAGCGCCAGCGCAGCGCCGTGGCGGCCCGGGCCCCAAGGCCCCACCTCCGCCACCGGCACACGCAGGTGCGCCGATGCCCTCCCTCGAGCTCGACCTGCCCGCACCGGCGGCAGGTGGGGGCCGCGGTGGGCCGGTCGGGCTCAACCTGCCCGACGGAAGCGACCTGGATCTACCGGCACCCACGGCCGGCTCGGACCTGCCCACGCCCGTGGGGCTGGATCTCCCCGCCGGCACCGACCTTCATCTGCCCGCGCCTGTGGGTGGCGCCGACGTGCAGCCGGTCGACAACATGGTCGCGCCTGCGAGCAACCTCGTCGCGCCCGCCGGTCTCGACCTCGAGCCCGCAGGCACCGGGCTCGCGCCTGCCGAGATGGGGGTCGAGTCGCGCGAGGCCGGAGGTCTTGCGCCCAAGGTCGCGGGTGCCGAAGGCGCCGACGCGTTCGCCGATCGCCCGGGCTTTGCGACCCCGCGGGGTCCCACGCCGCGCGCGATCGAAGACGAGGGAAGCTCCCGCCGATTGATCTACCTCGGCGCGGCGGCTGGCCTGCTCGCGCTGCTCGGCGGCGGCCTGTACATGGCGGGCGTCTTCGACGACGCACCCCCACCGCCCGAGCGCGGCCTCGTGAAGAAGCCTGACGGTGGAGAAAAGAAGAAGCCCGATCCCGCGCCCGTGGGTCCGGTCGCCGAGCGTGCCGACGAGGTCTTGGCGATGCTCGACGCCGACACCCCGCAAGGCTACGCGGACGCAGCGGCCGCATCGGAGAAGGCTGGCGACGCGGTGGGGCAGGCTGAAGCGCTCCTGCTCCAGCACTTGCGCTACGGGCCCGACATGGAGGCCGCGAAGGCAGGCGCAGCCGCGTATCAACCGTTCGCGGCGTCGAAGGAGCCCTTCGTGCAGCGCGTCGCGGGGCTCATCGCGATCACGAACGGCAAGTTCGAAGCCGCCGAGGGCGTGCTCGCGGGCGAAGGACCGCGTACCGCTGCCTACCGGGCGCTGATGCGCCTGCGACAGGGTCGTCCCGGCGACGCGCTGAGCGAAGCCAAGGCCGCCGGAGACTCGACCTTCGCCAAGGTGCTGGGCCTCGAAGCACAGCTTCAGCAAGATCCCGCAAAGGGCTTCTCTGCTCTTCAGACCGCGGCAAAGACCGAGCCCAAGCACGCCGGCATGGCGCTGCTGCTCACCGAGGCGGCGCTCGAACGCGGCGCGCTCCGGGTCGCCAGCGATACCGTGGCGGGACTCGCCAGCGGCGAAGGGGACTCTGCGGGCTACAAGGCGCGTGTGGCAGCGGTCCGAGGCAAGGTCGCTGCGGCGCAGGGCGACTACGCGTCGGCCATGGCGCAGTTCGACGCCTCACTCGAGGCGGCGCCCGACAGCCCGCCGGTGCTCGAGGCGAAGGTACGCGCTGGCATTGATGGCAAGCTCTTCGCTCCGGCGCTCGAGGCAATGGACGCGCTGCGCAAGCTCGATGCCAAGTCGGTCGAGACCCAGCTCCTCGACATCGAGCTCAAGGTCGCCAGCGGCAAGGGCGACGAGGCGCTCGCCAGCCTCGACGCGCTCGAGAAAGCCGATGCGGAGCGCATCGAGATCCCGTTCTACCGGGGCGAGGTTCAGGCGATGCGGCTGCAGGTAGACGAAGCGCAGGCCGAGTACGCCAAGGTCCTCGAGAAGGAGCCCGGCTACCACCGCGTTGCGCTCTCGCAGGCGGCGATGCTGGCCGCCGCACGTCAGCCCGTCGAGGCCGTGGCGGCGCTCGACGCCGGCGTTGCCCGGGCGAGCGAAGCGAAGATGGGCCCGTCGGTCATTGCCGAGCTGCTGGTTGCCAAGGCGCGGCTTCAGCTCGACCAAGGGCAGAGCAAGGCGGCGCTTGCGGCACTCGACAAGGCGCTGGCGGGTGCGCCCGAGGACAACGCGGCGCAGGTGCTGCGCGGCGTGACGCGAAGCAAGACCGGAGACACCGCAGGCGGCAAAGCCGACCTCATCGCCGTGTACGACCGTGCCGGCGGATACCCCGGACTGGTCGCGCCGCTGGGCAAGATCTTCGCGGCGCAGGGCGAGCTCGACAAGCTCGAAGGACTCGTGGGCCAGCGTGCCTCCGATCCGAATGCGTCCAATGAGGTGAAGCTGGTCGCTGCGCGGCTGCGGCTTGCGCAAGGCAAACCGGAGGACGCGAAGACGCTGGCAGACGAAGTGATCGCGCGCTCGTCCAACGCATGGGAAGCCCAGTTGGTGATGGCCGAGGCGTTCCTCGCCGCAGGCGATCCTCAGGCCGCACTCACGCGGATCGAGGGGGTCCGGCCGCCCGAGCCCAACGCCGACGCTGCGGTGCTCAAGGGCAAGATCCTGGAGTTCAACGGCAAGCATCCCGACGCGCGGACCGAGTACCGGCGTGCTGTGGGCATCGATCCCGACCACCTCGAAGCTCGCTTTCTCTACGGCCGGCTGCTCGCGTATGCGGGGCAGGCGAAGCAGGCGTTGACCGAGCTCCAGACCGTGACGGCTGCCACCGATCGCTTCCCGCGGGCGTATCTCAACATCGGCCGCGCGCAGCGTGACCTCGGCCAGAACGACGCAGCGCTGGGAGCCTTCGCGAAGGCGCTCGAGCTGGACGCCGCGCTGTACGAGGCGCACTACCTGGCGGGTCGCGTGCTGCTTGAGCGGAACAAGCCCGCGAAGGCGGTCACCGAACTCAAAGCTGCGGCGGTCGAGGCTGCCAACGCCGAGGTTTGGTACCCCGAGTCGCTGCTGTTCCTCGGCCGCGCACAGGAGAAAGCGGGCAAGCGCGGCGCCGCCAAGAAGACCTACGAGGCGTTCTTGAAGGCCGCACCCGAAGGCCACAGCAGCCGAGCCGCGGTCGAGCGCACGATCAAGAGCCTCTAATGCGTGGCACCGGTCCTCGGCGGCGTCCGAGGACCGTGTGTGTCCTTACTGAGACGTGTTTCTCGTGCTGAAGCTGGGTCGGCGTCATGTTCGTAGGGGCGGACGGTTGTAAGCAGGGCTGGGTTGCCGTGGCAGTGTCGCGGGACGGGTTCGTCGAGGGCGCCGTGGTCGACCGGTTCGCGATGCTGCTCCAGCGGTACCCGGGCGCGAGCGTGGTGGGTGTGGACACGCCGGTCGGTCTGGTCGAGCAAGGGCCACGCTCGGCGGACGCGGCCGCCCGAGCCGTGCTGAAGGGCCGCGCGTCGTCGGTGTTCAACGCGCCGACGCGTCCGGCGTTGAACGCCACGAGCTACGCGGCCGCGAGTGCGGCGTCACGAGAGTCCACGGGCAAGGGCTTGAGCAAGCAGTCCTACAACCTGTTCGACAAGATCCGGGATGTCGACGCCCACGCGCTCGATCCACGGGTGTTCGAGGTCCATCCCGAGGTGGCATTCCGGGTGATGAACGAGGGCGCGCCCCTGCTGTCCAAGAAGACGTGGGGCGGCATGCAGAGGCGGCTCGCCTTGCTTGCAGAACAGGGCATCGCGGTCCCTGCAGACTCCGACGTCCTGGCGCAGGTGGGAATCGACGACGTCCTCGACGCCGCGGCATGTGCATGGTCGGCCCGGCGGATCGACGACGGTTCCGCACAGTGTTTGGCGGGCGAACCGGTCCAGCGGATGGCGTCTGGTCGGCCAATCGCGATATGGGCCTGACACGATCGACAAACGATCGCACCTCCACCTACCTGCCCGCCTACGGTTTCATCCTGTTTTTGGCGCGGCGGATCCGTCTGTGCGCACGCTGAGCGCGGCCATGCAGGTCACACGCGAATCGACGCACGTCACCCAGGCGTTCGCTCCGGCGCTCGACCCGGCTCCCGAGGCCGGCGCCGTCGAGATCGCGCGGGCCCTGTTCCACAGCAAGCAGTACCGGATCTCCGACGTGCTCGGCGAAGGTGGCATGGGCAAGGTCTACCGGGCCTACGACCCGATGCTCGAGCGTGACGTGGCGATCAAGGTGCTCAAGCCTGGCCTTCCCGTCGCCGTGCGGCACCGCTTCCTCGCGGAGGCGCGGCACGGTGCACGCATGTCGCACCCGCACCTGCTGCGCGTGTTCGACCTGGGTATTCAGCCCGACACCGGCCTGGACTGGTTCGCGATGGAGTTCCTCCAGGGGCGCGACCTCGACACGCTGCTCCGTCGCGCGCGGCGGCGACGACTTCGGCTGCCCCCGCGATTGGTCGGGATTCTGTTTGCCCATGTGCTCGACGCGCTCGACCACGCGCACGATGCCGACCTCGTGCATCGCGACATCAAGCCCGCGAACATTTTCGTCGCGCGGCGCCCGGGGCGAGCCGAAGTCTCCGCGAAGCTGCTCGACTTCGGGGTGGCCTTGGATCGGCGGCGCGACAGCGGCTCGATCGACATCTGCGGCGACCCGCGGTACGTCGCGCCCGAGCAGATCCTCGGTGAGTCGACGCTCGACCATCGCGCCGATCTGTACGCGGCGGGCGTGAGCCTGTTCGAGGCGCTTGCGGGCTGGCATCCGCTCGAGCGTGTCATTCCCGACGGGACGACGGCGCTGATCCAGGCGCAGTGCGACCAGGACTTTCCCCGCCTCGAGGACGCGCTGCCCGACACGTACTCCGCGACGCTGCGGCATCGGCTCGACGCCGTGATTCGCACCGCGTGCGCCAAGGATCCCGCGGATCGATACAAGAGCGCGTCGGCGATGCGGACCGCGCTCGACCGAGCGTTGCGGACCGACGCCGACGCCTGAGCAAGGTGCTCGACCTCAATCAGGCGCACTTCTCGAGACGTCGAATGATGAAGGGCAGACGCCGTCAGGCGTCCGTTTGGGGTGAAGCGGAGGGCGACGTCTCGCCCGCAGCGAGGGGCCTTTGCGAAAGGCCCCTGCAAAGACGAGAGGCGCAGACGCCGTCAGGCG
>JBCCQM010000070.1:0-35705 GCA_039024335.1 Myxococcota bacterium | reverse complement strand
TCGACCGCTTCGGCTTCGACGTCCGCACCTTCGTGCTGGGCACGAAGCGCGAAGTACTGATGCACGCCGGTCGCGAGCATCAACCCCAACATGAAGCCGTAGCCCACGACGAGCAGCAGCAAGAAGAAGAGGTAGCCGACGTAGGGAATGGCCGCCATGGCTCCACCTACGCCCACCGCGATGCTTCCAACGAAGCCTGCGATGATCGCTGCGATGACGATGCGGCCGATGTCGAGCTTGAGGATCTCGATGCCGCGGCTGAGTGCGTCACCGTTGCGCTTGCCCTCGATGACCATCGACGGGACGCCGCCTGCGAGACCGGCGAACGGCACGATCCCGGCGAGTAGAGCGCTGACCCAGTTGCCGACGAAGTCGCTCATCGCCCACTTCACCGACGCAGCGGCGTCGACGTTCATGCCGACGCGCGCGCGCACGAGCATGGCGCACGCCGCAAGAATGAGGAGCGGAGAGATGAGCCCCACCAGCGGCAAGAAAATCGAGCCGAGCACGAGCACGACCGGGACCATCACCGGCTTGAGCAGCGCGAAGCCTGCCTTGAGGTCGTCCATGAACCCACCGCCGCCATCGACAGCCGCGGGCGCATGGCCTGGCTGGCCTGGATAGGCGGGCTGACCGGGCGGCATCCCCGGAGCAGGTGCCCCGGGCTGCATGCCAGGCTGCGGCGCGCCCATCCCGGGCGGCTGTCCAGGTGCAGCACCCATCCCGGGGGCGCCCGGCGGCGGTGCGCCGGGCATCCCAGGCGCGGGTGCGCCCGGCATTCCCGGCGCGGCGCCCATCGGTGCCGGTGCCGGTGCGCCAGGCATTCCCGGTGCAGCGCCCATCGGTGCGGGCGCGGGTGCCGGAGCGGCCATGGGTGCGGGTGCGGGTGCGGGTGCCGGAGCCGCCATCGGGGCCGGCGCAGGCGCGGGTCCCCCCGGCATGCCCGGGCGCGGCGGACCCGGCGGCGGACCACCGGGCTTTACTTGGGCGCCCGCCCCGGGAATCGGCGGAGCGGCGGGCGGCGCGAATGGCTGACCACCGGGCGGTGCTGCGGGAGGCGGCGCTGCGCCAGCCCCCGCGAACATCGTCTTGCTCTGCCCGACCGCGCCGGGGAAATCGATGTGCTGCACCGTAATGACAGACTGTCCCAAGCGGACAGCTTGCCCGATGCCGAGCTCGATGGGCGCTTGCACGCGCTCACCGCTAGGGAGGAAGGATCCATTTGTGGAGCCGAGGTCTTGGAACACCAGGCGGCCCCCCTGAAACCGCATCTCCGCGTGACGGCCCGACACTTGCGGGTCCTGTAGCGCGATGTCTCCAACGTCACGTCCGAGGACGATCGTTTCCTTATCAAATGACTTGGTTTCCGGGGGTCGGCCCGCGTACTGAACGTACAGGGTGTACAGCGCCATCGAGGCTCCTGTTCGGGTTGGCACCTGGAGTTTCACAATGCACGGCGCCGAGCGCAACTGGCCGGACGCCTCGGATGTGCAAAGCCGAGAACGTTTGACCATCCCCCCTCCATCGCGTACAGCCCTGGTCAACCGGCGTCGCTGGACATGCAGGCAGACTCCCCTGGCATCGACTCCCCGTCCGCGAACGGCGCATTCGTCCCCTGGGGCCCTGCGACCGCCTCTTCGGTCCGCAAACGGGTCGACGCGGGCACCGTGTACGATCTCGTCGTCGTCGGCGCTGGCATCAGCGGGGCTGGCGTGGCTCGCGACGCCGCCCGCCGCGGACTCCGAGTTCTCGTCCTGGACGCCGCCGATGTGGCGTTCGGGACCAGCTCCCGCTCCACGCGGCTGATTCACGGCGGGGTCCGCTACCTCGAGCAGGGCCAGGTCGGCCTGGTCTACGAGGCGCTGCGCGAGCGAGCACGGCTGTACGAGAGCGCCAGCCACCTCGTCACCCCGGCGCGCTTTCTCTTCCCGGCGTACGCGGGCGACCGACTGAGCCCGTGGAAGCTCCGGGTCGGGCTGACGCTGTACGACACGTTGAACTTCTTCCGGAGCGACCCGCACGACTACGCCAGCCCGCAGCGGTGCGCGCAGCTCGAGCCTCTGCTGCGCCCCGACACCCTGCGCGGCGCTGTCCTCTATGAGGACGCCGTCACCGACGACGCCCGCCTGACGCTGAGCGTGCTTCAAGACGCGCTTCGCCACGGGGCCGAGGTGCTGACCTACACGCCGGTTCGCAGCCTCGAACGGACGGACGACGGCGTCGCGGCGCTCCTCGACGATGGCGGTCGCGCGGTCGGCCGCCAGCTGGTCGTCGCCACGGGGCCCTGGACCGGGCGACGACTCCTCGGCGTCCGTGGCGACGGCGTAGTGTTCAAGTCCAAGGGCATCCACCTGGTGCTGCGCGCCGACGACGTCCCCGTGCGGCAGCCCGTCGTCGTGCAGGCGCCGGGCGACCGGCGACGCATCCTCTTCGTGGTGCCGTGGGGCACGCGAACGTACCTGGGCACCACCGACGTCCCTTATGAAGGCGACCCTGGACGCGCGGGCGTCTCACGGGACGAAGAGGCGGAGCTGCTCGCAACCGTCGCGCACGTGTTGCCCACCGCCAACCTTCGCCCCGAGGCGGTCATCAGCGCATGGTCTGGGGTTCGTCCCCTCGTCCGACCCGAGGGTGCCGGCGCGGACACGGTCGAAGTCTCCCGAAAGCACCGGCTGATTCACGCGGAGTCGGGCGCAATCGGGCTGGTGGGCGGCAAGCTGACGACCTATCGCGCGATGGCCGAAGAGGTCGTCGACGTGGTCGCCAAGCGGCTGCGTCCAGGCTGGCCCGACGACCGGCCGCCGATCGGCCCCTGCGACACCGACGTCGCCCCGCTCGTCCCGGGCGAACCGCTACGCGAGGAGGAGCGCGCCGATCCGCTGCTCGCCGACCTTCACGGCCGACATGGGCCGCTCGCCCGGACCCTCGCTGCCGCCGCCGCCAAGGACCCCTCGCTCGCCGAGCGCATCGTCCATGATCTTCCCTACCGGCGCGTCGAGCTGCAGCACGCGATCCGTTTCGAGGGTGCGGCGCACGTCGCCGACGTCCTCCGGCGCCGGCTTCCCCTCGCCCTGACCGACCCGGCGCTGGGTGGCACCGTCGCCCGCGAGACCGCCACGATGCTCGTCGATGCGCGGGGCGGCTCAGGACTCGAAATCGAGGACGAGCTGGCCCGATACCGAGACGAAGTCCGCACCGAGACCGGCCGGAGTCCCGCCTTCGAACCATCCAGTGCCGCACATCCGCGGTAGGCTTCAGGTCGATGGAGGCGCTCGATCGTCTGCTCGGTCTCGTCTGCCGAGACCTTGGCGCCACCCGTGCTTGGCTGGAGTATGCCTCGGGGCCCGAGGACGGCGAGACGACGGTCCGCGTCCCGCTGGAGCGAGGCTGGACACTGTGCGCATCGTTCGAAGAGATTCCCGATCGCGCCGAAGCTCAGCTGCAGACGCTCGCGGGCTCGTTTCGCCGGGCATGGACCGACGCAACCGAAGACGCCCCGCGCCCTGCCGACGACGGCCAGCGCATTCGAAGCCAGATTCGCGAGACCCTCGACGCGCTCGAGGACCGCATCGCCGCGACCGCGATCTGGGTCGTCGACGAGCGCTCGCCCATCGTCTGGGGAAGCTCGAGTCGCGGCAGCTGGCTGAGGAATGCCGATGACGCCCGCTCGCTGGGCGAGACCTTTGCGGACGCCCCCCCGGCGTCGGTCCAGCGCTGGCTCGCCGGCCAGCAGGTTCCCCCGCCCCCCGCGGGCTTGGCCGAACGCCTCGAGGAGGTCCGCGCGCGGGTCGAGCAGGCCGACGATCCCGACGCGCTGTTGCTCGCGTGGTCCGCAATCGCGCGCGCATGCGCTTCGAATCGCGCCTGGTGTACACCCGTTGGAGACGCGCACGCCCTCTCGCGCCCGTTCGCGGGGATCTATCGCGTCGTCGCGGTCTTCGACGACGAGTGTTCGCCGATGCACGCGGAAACAACGGTCGCCAAGGCGGTCCCCATCATCGAGCGACTGGTCGCCGACCATCCGCCCATCGACCCCACGCCCGTCGGCGCCCGGGTCCACATGCTCCGCCGCCCCGACTAGAGCACAGCGGCTACGAGCCGAGGTTTCCGATCCACACGAACGCGCGGGTCACCCAGCTGTCGTGGAAGTTCGCGCCAACGATCACGCCGCCGGCGAAGATGCCACCCAGCACGGCCCCGGGGACCGCGATCCACCCAAGCGCCCAGGCGAGCGGGCCCCGTTTCTTCTTCGTGCCGTCGTCGTCGCCGTCCGTCGCGACCAAGGCGGCGTCGTCGGCCTTGGCCGGCTTGTCCGATGTGCTCATGGCGTGGCTCCTTCTGCAGCGGGTTCCGCGGGTGCGGGTGCGGGTGCGGAGGCCGGCGCAAACGGCTTCTGCTTGCGCTCGAGGATGCGCGCGCGGTTGGCCGCATCGATCCAGGGTGCGCGAGACTCGGGGACCGGTGCGTAGCTCATCCAGCTCCCCGACTGATAGTCGGGATGCGCAGCGTCGGGGATGTCGCGTGCGCCGAACAGGTGACCGAGTTCGTGCAGCAGGCTCCGCAGGTGCGCGTCGCGATGCGATGCGTTGGCGTAGACGACCGCCGCCGACGCGTTGAAGGGAGCGTCGGACTCGGGCGTAAACGCCTTGCCCGACGTGCGGTTGTCCAGCGGGCGCTCGGTGAACCCCACCACCACGGAGGCGGCTTCTCGCGGCCGGGCCTGCACGTCTTCGAGCAGCTCGAGCGAGGAGAGCCCCTCGATGGGCACGCCCCACCGCCCCACCGCGACCAGCTCGAGCTCCACGCCGAACTGCTTCTGATAGACCGCGGACGCCCGCGAGAGCGTGCGCTGGACGTAGTCGATCCAATCGGGCCGGCGCTCGACCAGCGCGTCATCGACCAGCACCTTCACGCCGACCACGACGGGCGTGGCGAGCTGCGTTGCCAGCGGCCCCTCGACGGGGTCGACGGTGGTTGGCGGGACTTCGACCGGCGGCGGCGTGGGCTCGGCCGGCGGCGGTGTGGGCTCGACGGGCTCGGGTTTCGGCTCCGGCTCGGGTTCCGGCTTCGTCTCGGGTTCCGGCTTCGTCTCGGGCTCGGGCTTCGGCTCCGACGCCTCTGCCGGAGGTTCCGTCACCGGAGCCTTCGGCGGCGTCTCTTCCTCTTTGGGGTCATCGGCGTCGTCCGACGCGTGCGCCGGCGCCACCTCGACATCAAGGCCAAGCCACTCTTTTTCGAACGAGGTGATCGGCTCTCGATACAGGTCACCGACATAGACGCCCGTACCGAACAGGCCCAAGACGACGAGCAGTGGGGTTCCGAAGAGCAAGCCCAGCTTGCCGACGGCCTTGATGCGCTTCCAGTTCATCGCGGCTCCGAGGGAGTGTAGCCCCTGGCAACCGGGAACGGCGCCACCTATTCCCGTCGGTTTGCGTGCGGTGGCGCGAACCGACGGCGGCGCTGTTGGAGCCAACCGGACGCCATCCCGTGCGCGGCGCGCAGCCTCAGCCGAGCAGCCCCATCTCCGCCATGGAGACGGCCCGCGTTCGCGTGACCACCAGGTGATCGAGCAGCGGAATCCCCACGAGCGCACCGACGTCGGCGAGCCGACGGGTCAGCTCGACATCGGCGTCGCTGGGGGTGGGGTCCCCGCTGGGATGGTTGTGGACCGCGATCAGCGAGTGAACGCCCGCGCGGACCAGCGGGCGGAACACCTCCCGAGGATGGACGTCGACCGATGCCAACGAGCCGATCGCCACGCACTCGATCCGGCTGACCCGCTGACGGGCGTCGAGGCCGAGCACCCAGAACTGCTCGGTCGGCGCGTCGCCCAGCCGCGCGCGAACGTAGGCGCCAACATCGCTGGGACTGCGCAACGGCGTCCCGAGCGGGATCTCGAGCCGGGCCGCCCGCCGACCCAGCTCGAACGCGGCACACAGCGCGGACGCCCCGGCCTCGCCCAAGCCGTCGACCTGGCAGAGCTCGTGCTGCGTCGCTCCGCGAAGCATGCGAAGGCCTCCAACGGCGTCCAACACCACCGCGGCCCGGGGCAGCGCGCGCCCGCCCCCCAGCACCAGCGCGACCAGCTCGACGTCGCGCAACCCGTCGGTGCCGAGCAGTGCGAGCCGCTCCCGCGGCCGGTCGAGCACGGGGAGTTTACAGACGGTGCCATCAAGCATGTCGGGCCGAGGTTTCAACTGCCGTGCCATGTCGGCGCGCCTGCGATCTCGGCCCGCCTCGCCGCCCGCCCTTCACCGCGTGGCCAACCCATGGGCCAGTGACGTGGGACGGTGAACCGGGACCGGACACCTGCGCAGGCGTTTGGACGTGGGTTCGGGGCGAACCCGCCCGTGCGTGCTATCGTCAGCGGCCGGTGCGACGACTCGTCTTCAGCCTCTGTGGCCTGCTCGCCGTCGCGGGTGCAGCGGGGTGCGACGACGCTGCCGTGCCCGCGGGTCCGCCCCGTGCCGCCACTGCACCGTCCCACGGGTTCGGCGAAGAAATCCCCTGGGAGCCCTTCGACGGCGCGCTCGCCCACGCCAAATCCGCCGGCATGCCCGTGATGCTGGTGGTCCACGCCAGCTGGTGTAAGCGCTGCAAGGAGCTCAAGCCGATGTTCGCGGACGACGAGATCCAAAAGCTCGCGCAGGGCTTCGTGATGGTGAACGTCGACCAAGACAAAGAGCCGCGCAGCCTCCAATACGCCCCCGACGGCGAATACATCCCCCGCGTCGTGTTCCTCTCGCCTGAAGGCGTCGAGGACCTCACGCTCACCAACGAGCGACGCACCAAGCACCGCTACTTCTATACGCCGTCCGACGATCTGGCCGGCATGATGCGAAAGGCTCTGTCCCGCCATGAGCGCCCCCGCTCTCCCACGTAGCGCCCGCTGGGCCCTTCCTGTTCTCGGCGTGCTTGCCCTGCTCGCGGTCGGCCCGGCCGAGGCGGCCAAGACCCCCGAGGTCATGCCCGTCTCCGACGTGAAGCCCGGGATGCGCGGTCACGCCGTGACCGTGTTCTCCGGCGAGCAGACCGACAAGTTCGAGGTCGAGATCGTCGACGTCATTCACAACTACCTGCCCAAGCAGGACGCGGTGCTCTTCAAGTCGAACGACCCGCGGCTCGAGCACAGCTCGATCGTCGGCGGCATGTCGGGCAGCCCGATCTACGTCGAGGGCAAGCTCGTCGGCGCACTCTCGTATGGCTGGCCCTTCAACAAGGACGCGCTCGGGGCCCTGACCCCGATGAAAAACATGTTCGAGGTCGGCGAGCTCCCGTACCGCCCCGACGTGCTCAAGCGGCCGGCCGTGCGCGGCAAGAAGCGCCGCGGCACGCGAGCGTGGGCCGACGCCATGCTCGGCCTCGAGACCTCACCTCTGCCGGCGCGGCGTCGTGCAGACGACCTCGACGCCGCCGAGTCGCTCGTCCCCCTGATGGTCCCCATGTCGGTCTCCGGAATGGGCACCGCCGCGAGCCGCATGCTCGGCGATGCGCTGGGCATGACGCCGGTCCGCGGTGGCGGCCGCGGGCAGGCCAGCGGCGGCAACAACGCCAAAAAGGGCTGGGGCGGCGGCGACGCTGTCTCCGTGGTGCTGATCGACGGCGACAGCAGCGTGGCGGGCAACGGCACGGTCACGTGGGTCAACAAGAAGGGCGACCGCTTGCTCGCCTTCGGTCACTCGATGTTCGACGACGGGCCTACCAATGTCCCCATGGGACACGCTCGGGTTCACACGATCATCAACAGCTACCAGCGCTCGGTGAAGGTCAGCAGCCCGCTGAGCATCGACGGTTTGATGTACCAGGACCGGCAGGCGGCGATCGCCCTGCGTACGGACAAGCGCGCCCCGATGATCCCGGTGGTGACGGCGATGAAGGGGCCCGACCCCGACCTGAAGCCGCGCACCTACACCAACAAGGTCGCCTTCGGCGTCGACCTCACGCCCAACCTCATCGCGTCCATCCTGGCCGAGGCGCTCGACGAGGCCGGCCGGGACTCGGCCGAGGTCGTCTTCAAGATCGGCACCCGCATCGAGTACACCTCGTCACAGGGGCGCAAGACGCTCGAGTTCGACGAGGAGGTCTTCTTCCCCGGCGGCCTCGTCGGACGCATCGCCGGCCGGACCCGCAGCGTGCTGGCGATCTTGGCCCTGCTCGACAACGACTTCGAGGTGGCGGAGATCAACGACGTTCGCCACGACATCACGATGGAGTACGGCGCCCCGCTGGACACCATCGAAAACGTCCGGCGCCTGCAAGAGACCGTGCGCGCGGGCGACCTGCTCGAGCTGGAGGTGACGCTGCGCGACCACGACGGTGAGGCGCGCACCGAGGTCTTCCCCATTCGCATCCCCGACGATGCCGCGGGCGAAGAGGTGATGGTCGAGATCTCCGCAGGCGACCTCAGCATCCCGTACCGCCCCATCTCCGACAACATCGACGACCTCATCACGACCGTCATCTCCGGGTACCCGGCTCGGTCGGTCGTGCTGAGCATCTACCGCGAGGGCGAGGGTCTCTCGACCCGACAGGGCCTCATTCCCGAGCTGCCCGACAGCGTCCTCGAGACGATGATCGAACGCGGCTCCACGCAGCCCTCGATCCGCCTCAAGCAACTCTCTCGGCGCGTGATTCCCACGAAGAACATCATCGTGGGTACGCACCGCCTCAAGCTGAACGTCCAGGCTCCCAAGTCGTTCCCCAAGTCGTTCTGATGACCACCGCGCTTCGCCCCCTTCTGCTCTGCCTGCTGACCGCCGCCGTGGCCGGCGCTCCAGCCGCCGCGTCCGCCGGCGGCACGCGTACGCTCAAGCTCTCGGACTACGCCGCCCTCGACGCGGGTGAGACCCAAGGCGCGGCCATCGAGTCCGATGGCACCGTCACGGTCGGCTACCTGCCGCAGCGTGGCGACGTGCAGCAGCGCACCGCGTTCAGCTGCCTCGCCGACGGAAAGTCGATGTTGATCGGCACCGCCGACAAAGCGTCGATCCTGCGCGTCTACCCCAACCTGTCCAAGAAGGCCGGCAAGAAGACGCGGCCCAGCAAGCGCAGCAAGAGGAGCAAAGAGGTCGCCATGGACGCGACGCTCAAGGTCGAGCCGGTTGCCGAGCTCGACGGCGTGCTCGTCAGCGCCATGGCCAAGCTGCCCAGCGGCGAGGTCGTGGCGGCGACGCTGCCCGGCGGCGCCCTGGTCAAGGTCAGCAAGAAGGGCAAGGTCAGTCCGTTCGCCACCCTGCCGGCTGAGCAGGTCTGGGCGCTGCACGTGCACAAAGGCAAGCTCTACGCGGCGACGGGCCCCAAGGGCGAGCTCTACGTCATGTCGCTCGCGGGCAAGGACCCCAAGGTCGTACTCGACGTCGACCAGAAAGACCTGCTCAGCGTCGCCTCCGTCGGAGACGACCTCGTGGTCGGCACCTCGCCGCAGGCGCGCGTCTACCGGGTCACCGACGAGGTCGAGGGCGAGATGCTGCACAGCTTCTCGGGTGACGAAGTCCGCGCGCTCGCCATCAGCGACGGCAAGCTCGTCGCGGCGGTCAACAGCTTCGCCGACCGCAAGCTCAACAGCCTCGACGCGCTCAGCAAGACGCTGCGTCGCTCGAGCCTCACCGGCGCGCCCCCCAGCGGCATGGCCGGGAGCGAGCGGCCTCCCTCGGCCGATGGCGCCCTCTATGCTGTCGACCTCGGGGACAAGCTCGACCTCGACCGCTCGACCGAGGCGGTCTGGGATCGCTGGATGGGTCGCAGCGACCAGTACTTCACCTCGCTGCTCACCACCGACGCCGGCGTGCTCGTGGGCACCTCGAAGAGCGGCAAGATCTACCGCGTGTCCGGGCCGCGCTCGATGGCGACCGTGGCCGACTTCGACGAGCGCCAGACCACCGCCCTGTGTCAGCTGCCGAAGGGCCCAACCTTCGCCGCGACGGCTCACGGCGCGGCGGTGTACCAGCTGCGCGCCGCAGTGGCCTCACAAGCCAAGTACCGCACCAAGATTCACGACGCGATTCACCCGTCCAACTGGGGCGCGGTGGTCGTGCGCGGCGACGGCTCCCTGCGCGTGCGCGCGCGCGTCGGCCCCACCGACGAGCCCGACGACCGCTGGAGCGACTGGACCGAGATCAAGCTGACCACGGCCACCGACGGTCGTCGCGGCAGCCTCGCCTCGCTGCCCAAGCGTCGCTTCCTCGAGCTCGAGATCGGCCTCGACGACGCCGACGCCACGCTCCGCTCCCTCGAAGCCTTCTACGCGCCGGAGAACCTCGCGCCGCTGCTCACGTCGGTCTCGATCGACGCGCCCAAGTTCAAGGCCAGCGACAAGAGCGAGCCGAGCCCGAACGTGAAGATCAAGTGGAAGGTCGACGCGCGCGACGACGACGACCTCGTCTACGACGTGCGCATCCGGCCCGAGGGCGGCTCCGACGGCGAGTGGGTCAAGCTCACCGACGACGAGAAGCCGGTCACCAGCCGCGAGCTCAGCCTCGACCTCTCCACGGTGCCCGACGGCGTGTACGAGGTTGGCGTGACGGCCAGCGACGAGCCGACCAACGGCAGCGCGGGGGCCCGCACCGACGAGCTGGTCAGCGACCCGTTCGTCGTCGACCGCCAGCGCCCCAGCGTGTCCACACCCACCGTCAAAGGCAACCGCGTCACCGCGGCGGCCACCGACCGCGGTGGCTACGTGCACGACGCGTCCTACAGCATCGACGGCGGCCGCTTCCGCGTGGCCGGGGCTGCTGACGGGCTGTTCGACAGCCCCGACGAGCAAGTCGTGTTCGACCTGCCCGCCGACCTCGACAAGGGCAAGCACCGCATCGTCGTCCGCGTGCGCGATGCCTCCGGCAACCTCGCCACGGTGCCGATCATCATCAATCGCTAGCGACGGAACGGCGCGAGGGCGTCGGGCAGCGGCATCTTCAGCAGCTCGCCCAGGCGCCCCAGCACGCGCAGGCTCAGACCCCAGACCACGTCGTCGCCGTGCGCGATGCCGGGGAACTGCATCGCCTGGCCTTCGTGCGTCCAGTCGACGGTCGTCCGGTTCGCGGGGTCCCAAAGATGCGCGAGCGGGATCCAAAACGTCGCCGCGACCTCGGCGGGGTCCGGCGTGAGCGACGGGAACGCTCGGCCCGCGTCGTACACGAACGAGGCCAGCACCCCGCCGTTCTTGCGGCGCATCGTCGCGTCGTCGAGCCGGCCGAGGAGCGTCGCCTGCTCGAGACGCAGGCCAACTTCTTCGAACGCCTCGCGCTCGGCCACGGCCTGCACGGTTGCGTCGCTGGGGTCCTGCCGCCCGCCCGGGAACGCCATCTGACCCGACCACGGGTCGCCGGCGCGCGCGGCCCTTCGAATGAAGCACACGCGCAGGTCGTCGGGCGGACCGGCACACACCACGGCTACCGCCGCCAAATCGAAAACACGAGCCGGAGCTGCTGCCAGCTCGGGCTCGTGTTCTGAGAGCACCTGCGTCAGTGCAGACAGGTGCGGGACGTCGCGCATCGCAAACAAGCAACGGGGAGCCCCAAGACTCCCCGCCGGATTAGTTCTTGCGGTTGCGAAGGTGCAGCGGCTTCTTCTTGGCTTTGCCAGCTGCGCGGTGCTCGAGGCTGGCGACCAGGTCGAGCAGGTGGCCCAGCGACTTGGTCTTCAGGGCGTCGGCGTACTCGTGGTCCTTGGTCTGGCCCTTGAGCTCGAGGACTTTCTTGACGAGGCCGTCGCGGCCGCCGGCGGCCTTGGCACGCTCGCCGAGGTCGAGCAGGTGCAGGAGCTTGGCGTTGGACACGTTGCGGAGGCGACGCTTGTGGTCATCGTCCGACTCACCCTCTTCGGCTTCGATGAGGCCGGCGAGCTTGGTGATGAGGTCCGCTTTGGAGCCGTGCTGCTCCTTGACGATTTGAAGGGGAGTTTTTCGCATTGGATGTTCCTCGATGTTCACCGCCAACAGCGGCTACAAGGTGCGTCTCGTCGGAGACCGACGAAACGCGAAACGCCCCGGCCAAGTGGACCGGGGCGCGAAGGATGCTGGCTTTCGCCGAATCTCGCAAACGCGAGAGGCGTGAGCTACATCATGCCGCCGAGGCTCTTCTTGACGGCTTCGTTGATCTTCTCGAGGTCTTCCTTCGAAGCCTTGGCCGAGACGTTGAGCGCGGCGTCCTTCGCCTCGATCTTCACGCTGTTGACCACGGCCTCGGGGATGCCGACGGTGCCGGCCATGCCTTTGACGGCGTCGAACTGGGTCGTGAACTCCTTGGCCTTGGCCGTGGCGGTGTCCGCGTCCTTCACGCCAACCGAAGCCATCAGCTCGAGGCCGGAGGACATGTCCATCCACATCGCGCCGTCCTTCATGCCGTCGGCGGGACCCGCAGCCATGGAGGCCGGGATGACGCCGGCAGCCCAGACGGTCTTGCCCATGTCGGTACGACCCAGGACGTCTTTGAGGCTGTTGTCGATGGCGGGCTTGCCCTTGCCGTCGACCAGCTCTTTGACGGCGCCGGCCCAGTCGGAGCCTGCAACCGCGAGGGTGTTGTCGTTGACGACGTAGCCGGTGGCTTCGCCTTCTTCGATGGTGAGGACGAGCTTTCCGTCCTTCTCTTCCATCGTCCAAGGCTCCTTACCGTCGTTCTTCTCTTTGATCTTGCCGGCGATGCACTCGAGGTTTTCCTTCTTGCCAAGGCCGGTGGCGGTCACGACGAACGCCATCTTCTTGTCGCCACCCTCGGGGTCGGAACCGAAGACGACGGACTTCCAGGTGTCGGGGCCGAGGTTGCACGCCTTGGCGGCGTCCATGGCTTCCTTCTGGTCGCCCTCCTCGAGCATCGCCTTGTTCCCCTCGTACAGGGGGCTCTTCATCATCCCTTGGAAGTCAACGCCGCCCATGACGGTGGCGGCATCCGGGATCAGCTTTGCGGCGTCCCCTGCCGCTCCGCCGCCCTTACAGGCCGTGAGCGTCAAAAGGGCAGCTGCGCAGGTGGTGGTCGCAAGCGTCCGAATCATCACCCGGGGTACTTAGTCGACGCCAAAACTGTCTGCAAGCATAAAAAATCGGCTGTTCTCGACCATTCTTGGTCTTTGACAGCCTTTGCGATCCAGGCAAGACGCACGGGCCCAAACCCGGTTGCAACCGTTCGCCCACAAACCGCATTCCGCGATGCCGGCGCCCTGGTACGTGGTCGTCGGGATCGGTAGGCTTGCGCGCTCCCATGCCCTGGAAAAAGTACGAATTCAAAGGCGAAGAAGTGTACGTGCGGGTCCTTCCGGCCGGAAAGCCCATCGTTCACCGCGGGCGTGTGGAAGTTCGCTATCGCCTCGGCGCCTCCAAGTCGTACCGCGCCGCGCCGGACAACATCGTCGACGTCGGTGGAGACATCGTCAGCGACGAGGAGATGGGCGGAAGCTCCGCGCGCGCGGCAACCAGCAAGGCCGCGCTGCGCGAGACGCCCAAGACTCCGGCCGACGAGAACACGATCGTCATTTATACGGACGGCGCCTGCTCGGGGAACCCCGGCCCCGCCGGTATCGGCGTGTTCATGCAGCGGCCCGACACCACCCTCGAGATCAGCGAGTACATCGGCAGCGGCACCAACAACATTGCCGAGCTCACCGCCATCCTTCGCGGGCTCGAGCAGATCACCGAGGCCGAGCAAGAGACCAGCATCCACCTCTACACCGACAGCGGATGGAGCCTGGGCGTGCTGATCGGTGGCTGGAAAGCCAAGACCAACCTGCAGCTCATCGCGGCGATCAAGGAGCAGATGCAGCGGCTGCCCAACCTGGAGCTGCTCAAGATCAAGGGGCACGCGGGTCATCCGGGCAACGAAGAGGCGGACCGCCTCGCGACGCAATCCGCCCGCCGCGAGAGTTCGTCCGAGCCCCGCACCCGCACCCGCCGAAAGTAGCCTCAGGCGACCGACGCGGCCGCATCACGCAGCAGCGTGGTGGGGCCGCGCTCGCGCAGCAGACTCTGCAGACGCGCCTGACGGATCGCAAACGGCACGGAAAGCTCGGGGAGTGGCGCGGCGACCTCATCGGTCTGCGCGTCGCCCAGGTCGATCGCGTGCAGCTCGAGGTGGAAGTCTGGCAGCGCGCGGGCGGCCGAGACCAGCCGACGCCGAAGAAGCTCGGGCCCGCCGAGCAGCGTGGTCCCGATCAGCGGCAGCCGTAGCCAAGGACTGACGGCCATCGGCAGCTCGACGAGCGGAACGTCGGTCCTTCGCCACGGACGCATCGGGCCGTGGAACGAGCCCGCGCCCGACAGCAGCGACGCGGATCGACGGCCGCGCAGCGCCATCGCCCCCATCACGGCGACCTTGGCCGCGTAGTACGGCAGCGACGGCAACACCGAGCTGTCGTAGCGGTACCCCAGCGACGCGACGGCCTGCAGCATCACGGCGGACTGGGTGTACCCGGGGGCCCGAAAGCCCGTTGGTTCGGCACCGAGGTCGCGCAGCAAGGCGTCGACGCGGCGCAGGTCGTCCGAGACCGCCTCCGCCGACCAGCGGCTGAAGTCGTAGGCGTGCGCGTAGCCGTGGCTCGCGAGTTCGTGACCCGCCGCCAGCGCACGCCGCAACACCGCGGCGCCCTCCCCTGCTCCCGCCACGTCGGCCTGGAGGTCGCGACCGATGACGAAGAACGTGGCTTTGACGTCGAGCGTGTCGAACAGGTCCAAGAAGCGCGGCAGCCACCTCGTGAGCGCCAGCGACGGCGCCCCCTTGCCGTGGCCGTGCACCGCGAGGTAGCAGTCGAGGTCGTCGAGGTCGACGCTGACGAGCGTGCGGCGCTCAGCCATCGCGGGAGTCGGCCGTGCGAGCCGCGGCCGGCACGGTTTCCGACGACGGCGTCAGGTGAATCGACACCATCAAGCGCATCAGGTTCTTGAGCACCCGAGGGACCCGAGCGCCCAGCCGCACCGACGGCGCGCGCTTCTCGTTGAGCTCGACGGGAATCTCCTGCACGGACCGACCGCTGCGCTGCGCCCGGATCACCAGCTCACTGGCGAACACGTCGTGCTCCACGACGCACGAGGCCGCCACGGGAAGCACCGCTTCGCGCGCGAATGCCTTGAGGCCGTGCGTATCGGTGCCGCGAAAGCCCAGCGTCACGCGGAGTAGTCCGTTGTACGCAAGCGTGGCGACGCGACGCTTCAGCGGCCGCTGATCGTTGGCCCCCCGCATCGCCTTGGAGCCGATGACCAGCTGCGCCTCGCCCTCACGCAACACCCGGAGCGCTCGCGCATGGAAGTCGAGGTCGCACAGATCGATCTCTTCGCAGATGACGAAGCGACCGCGCGCCCGATAGATGCCCTCGCGCAGCGCCCCCCCGTAGTTCGGCTCGGGATAGGAGAACGTGGCGACCTCGGCGTAGCGCTCGGCCAAGCCCGCGGCGAGCTCGGGGGTGCCATCGTTGCTGCCGTTTTCGGCGAGGATGACCTCGAACGCCTCCGGGCCGAGCAGGTCGCGCAGGCCCGCGACGAGGTCCTGCACGCTGCGCTCGAGGATTCCCGACTCGTTGTAGATCGGGATGACCACCGTGACTTCGGGGTCGTTCAAGCCGTCAGCCACGCGGCGGCCTCCATTCCGGCGAGGATGCTGTCTTCCATCGAGTTGTAAATCCACGCCCCGTAGCGGCCACAGCTGTGTACGCCGACCCGCTCGAGGTGCTCGAAGATGACGCGGCGCGCTTCGTCGTAGGCCTCATCGAACACCACGTAGGCATACTCGATGTCGTGCAGGTCGGCGAACGCGACGTCGTCGGGGCTGGCCAGCGCGCCCATCGCTGTGAGGCCCTCGAAGATGGCCGGCAGATCGGGCTGCCCGTCGCGGTCGCCCAGCTCGACGTACAGCGCCCCGCAGCCTTCAGGCGCCATCGCCGGCAGCGCGTTCGAGTAGCAGCCCACGCGAAAGAACGGCACCGAGGGCTCGGGCACGTAGACCCAGTGCTCCTTCATGGGGACCGGGCTCTTGGTGCCGACGTCGAGGTAGCGCCAGCGAACCCACCGTAGCTTCGAGGCCGCCTCCGCCACCGCGGCGGGCACGGTGCTCAGGCGCCGCACCAGCTCGGGCAGCGGAAGCGTCGAGACAAGCTTGCCGTACGGCTGCGTCGTGCCGTCGGCGAGCGTGAGCACGCGAGCCTCGGTGTCGATCCGCGTCACCTCGGCACCCCGCTGCAGCGTGGCGCCCGCCTGCGTCGTCGCGCCGGCGAGCGCCTTCGCAAGGCCGTCGATGCCCCCCGCCGCGGGGTAGGAGAAGCGCGCGTTGTAGCCCAGGCCGTCTTGGCGCACGCCAATGGCCCCCCCGACGATCTGCCGCACGTCGGGCAGCGGCACGAAGCGGGAGATCCAGTCCGGCGTGAGGCTGTCGTAGTGCGACCCCCACAGCTTCTGGTTGTAGGGGATGAAGAAGTGCTCGGCGATCCCGCGACCGAAGCGGCCAACCGCGAACTCCTCGAACGTGCGCGGAGGCTTGGCGTCCGGCGCCGCGGCTGCGACCTGGGCCTCCACGAAGGTGGCCAGGCACTCCTGCACGATCGGCAGCGGCAGGCCGTGCAGGTTGGCCTGGAACGGGTACGGAAGCATCACGCCGTGCGTGTAGATCCCGGTGCACCGCTCGATTTCAACGAGATCTCCCGTCGGAAACAGGGACTGCACGAGGTCTTGCGTCCGCGCATCTCGCAGGTGCAGCCAGTGCCCGGTGATGTCGAACGTGTACCCGTCGCGACGTCGGCTGCGAGCCTTGCCGCCGACGTCGTCGCGCCGCTCCAGCACGGTCACCGGGTTCGCGCCCGCTCGGGCGGCGTGCAACGCGGTAGAGAGACCGGTCAGTCCGGCGCCCAAGACGACGAGCGGGGCTGCATCCGCGGGTTGCACGGCGAGGACAATACCGGCGCAGCGGCCCCGCGCAAACGTCCGCCGGTCGTTTGCGCGGCCTCCCGCACGCCTTTACAGGCGGATCTGGCCCATGCACACTGCAAATCGATGGAGTTGCGCAGCCTCGGCAAGTACCGACTCGTCTCCGAGCTCCCGCAGGCGGGGGAATCGTACCGGGTGTACCTGGTGCGGCACGAGGACGAGCCGACCGATGGCCGCCCCACATACGTCGCCAAGCTCTTTCAGCCGCCGCGGAGCTCGATCGGCGCCGATGCAGCCCGGCGTCGCGCGATGTTCGAGCACGAGGTGAAGATGCTGCAGAGCATCAACCACCCCAGCTGCCCCACCCTGCACGCATCGGGTGACCAAGACGGGATCCCGTACATGGTGATGGACCGCGTCGACGGCGTGCAGCTGTCGGTGCTGCTCAATCATCACGAGAATGCACCCCGCGCGCTGACCAAAGAGGTCGCCGTCTACATCATGGGGCAGCTCGCCGACGCGCTCCGTCACCTGCACACGCTCGAGTTCATGGACGACGACGGCCCCACGCCGCTCGCGCTCGTCCACCGCAACATCAACCCGACCAACGTCATGGTCTCCCGCAACGGCGACGCAGTGCTCATCGGGTTCGGCGCCTCTCGAAGCGCGTGGCTGGCCAGCGACCACGACGACGCGGTTGCCGGCGACCTCGCCTACATGGCGCCCGAACGCGTGGTGCCTGGCGGCGAAGCCAATCAGAGCACCGACTTGTTCTCGATGGCGGTGATGCTGTGGGAAATGCTTCGCGGCGAGCGGTGCCTCGCGGCCCAGACCGACGACCTCGTCCGCGAAGCCATCACCCGCTTCGACATCAGCCAGGCGAGTCGCCGCGTCTCCGGCCTCTCCCCCAAGCTCTCCGAGATCGTCCGCAAGAACCTCGACCGAGACCCCGGCCGCCGCTACACCGGCGCCTACCAGATGCTGCAGCGGCTCGCGCAGAGCCCCGAGGCTCAGTTCGCCGAACAGAGCCGTGCGGCGCTGGGTGAAGCGGTCTCGAGCATGCTCGACCGCGCCGCCGCCGACTGAAATGTCCACGTCGGCCGCTGGCCCGCCGCGCGCTGCGTGGCTCCGCGCGTTGGTGGCACCGCTGCGCGAGCGCAGCTCGATCATCGTGCTGGTGCTCGCCGCAGTCTCGTTCGCGTACTTCGTCGGTGCGCCCGCATGGAACCAGAACTCCCGCTTTGCGCTGACGCGTGCGCTGGTCGAGTCGGGCACGACCGCCATCGATCCGCATCACCACACCACCGGCGACAAGAGCTTTCGCGACGGGCACTTCTACTCCGACAAAGCGCCCGGCGTTTCGTTCTTCGCCGTGGTCCCGTACGCAGCCTACGACCTCGTGCGGAGGGGGTTCGGCGCGGATGCACCGGGCACGAAGGTCCAGTCGCTCGACCCGCGGGTCCGTGAGCTCGGCGCGGTCCTCGAACCCGAAGACCGAAAGCCCGGCGACAAGATCGCGTACAGCCCCGCCTATCGGTTTGCGCTGTACGTCTGCACGTTCTTCGTCGTGGTCCTGCCCACGGCCATCCTCGGTGGCGGCGGCGTCTTGCTGCTCGGGCGCAGACTGTGGGGTGAGCGCGGCCGCAGCATCGCGCTGTGCTTCTGCCTCGCGACGCCGGTGTGGGTCTACGCGACATCACTCTACGGACACGCGCTGTGCGGCGCGCTTCTGATCGCGGCGCTGGCCGTGCTGGAGCTCGCCGACGACGACGCCCCGGTGACCGCGCCCCTGGCCGCCGGCCTGCTGCTCGGAGCCGCCGTCATCACCGAATATCCCAGCGCCGTGGTTGCGCTGATGCTCGTCGGATACGCCGTGCTTCGTCGAGGACGCACGGCGGCCGCATGGGTGATCGTCGGCGGCATCCCGTGGGCGCTGCTGCTGGCCGGCTATCACGCGGTCGCGTTCGGCAGCCCGCTGCGAACCGGCTATGACTTCGTCTACCGCGAGGAGTTCGCCGAGGGCATGGCCGTCCGATACGGCCTCGGCGCGCCCGACCCCCACGCCGCGCTCGCGCTGCTCTTCGGCAGCTTCCGCGGCCTGTTCTATCTGAGTCCGCTGCTCTTGCTTGCGACGTGGGGCCTGGTCGTGGGGCTGCGGGATCCGAAGACACGTCCGCTCCACGGGCTGTGCCTGCTCGTGAGCGCGTACTTCTGGCTGCTCAACGCCGGCTACTACATGTGGGACGGTGGCGCGTCGGCGGGGCCACGCCACATGGTGCCTGCGCTCGGCTTTGTCGCGCTCGGCCTCGGGCCTGCTTTCGCACGCGTCCCTCGAGCCACGATTGCCCTCGCGACGTGGAGCGTCCTGCAGGCGATGCTGCTCGCAGCGGCCAGCCCCGAAGTCGCACAAAGCGGGGACCCGCTGTGGGAGTTCGCCTTCGGGCATCTGCTCGAGGCGCGCCCGTCCGCGACGACGCGCCACACCAACCTCGGCTTGCTGCTCGGACTCCCCGGCCCCCTCAGCATCGCGCCGCTGCTTGCGGGGATCGTCTGGGGCGCGCTGCAGCTGCGACGGTCCGCGTCCACCCAAGACGCCGCAGACCGGCCCGCTGCCACGCCGCCGCCTTCGTCAGCCGCCGACGTCTGACGTCTAGAAGCGACCGGCCACGCCGAGCCCGACCGACCATCGTCCGGCACGCGGCGAGGCGGTCGGCACGAGCGCGAGGTCAGCAGACTCTCGGCCCCGCGACGCGACCACGACGTAGCGAACCACGCCACCGAGTACGAGGGCGGCGCCGACCCCCATGGCAACGCCACCGGTGATCTGCGCCGAGCGCTGCTCGTCCCGCTGGCTGGAGAAATCGCCGTACGACGGTGCGTTCTCAGGGTCGATTCCCGAAGCCCGGCTGAGGAAGACGCCGCCGACCGTCACGCCGACCAGACCCGCACCGATGAGCACGGGCGCGACGACGTCGGTGTACCAACGGTTTTGTGGCTCGTCGGACTCGTCGTCCTCGAGTTCGTCGTTCGCGTCATCGTCGGCCTCGTCGACTGGCTCTTCGTCCGCGTCCTCGCTGACCAATTTCTCGGCGCACATCACCAGCGCATCTTTCACCGCGCCCGTCGCCGGAGAGCTGTCGGGCAGCATGGTCAGCACGCGGTTGTAGATCGGCACCGCTTCGCGGCAGCGCCCCAGCTTGTTCAGCGACTGCGCCTTCGCGTACAGCGACTTCGCCTTGGTCTCGACCTCCAGCGATTCATCGAGGTCGATGAGCGCGCCCTCGTAGTCTCCGGCGTCGAACTTCGCCAGGCCGGCTTCGTACAGGCTTCGCGCCCGCTCACTGGCAAACTCCGACGAGGTATCAGGAGACGGCGCCGCTCGGGACACGGATGCAACGCCGAGCGACAGCGCGACCGCAAGCGTCTGCGTCATGAGGCGGGGTCGAAACACGAACCGCCCCATCATACGCGTCGCGACGACGCGCCCAAACTTCCCAGCCGCGCGCTTCCTGGAGCGGGCCGACTTCGAGCCGGAGCGCTCGACTCAGAACCGCCCCTGAACGGAAACGCCGGCCCACTTGGGCGCGACCGCAGGGGTGAACGCGACCTTGGCTCGGCGGTTTCTGGAGGCGAGGACCGCGTAGCGAATGACGCCGGTCAAGACCAGTGCGCCCCCGATGCCGAGGATGATGCCGCCTCGAACCTGCAGGTCTTGAACGCGCTGGCCCTTCGCCTCGAACTCGTCGTAGCGCTCGGGCTGCTCGGCGTTCTCACGGGATGCTTCCGAGAGGAAGTATCCGCCGATACCCACGCCGACTGCGCCTACGCCGATGAAGATTGGCGCATACGGATCCTTGTACCAAGCCTTGCCCGGCTTCGCGGGTGGCGGCGGGTCGTCGGTCTCGGTCTCGGTCTCGGCGGGCTCGTCGATCGGTTCATCCACCACGACCGGCGCGGCAGCTGCGGCCGCCGCCTCTTCGTCACCGAGCTTCTCGATGCATTTGACGAGTCCGTCTTTGACGAGCGACCACGCCTCAGAGCCCTCGGGCAGCAGCCCCAGCGCCTCGTTGTAGACGGGGACCGCTTCCTTGCAGCGGTCGAGCTTGTTGAGCGACTGAGCCTTGGCAAAGAGAGCTCGCGCGGAGCGTTCGATACTCAACGAGCCATCGAGCTCGACGATCGCCGCCTCGTACTCACCAGCGTCGAAGCGCTCGAGGCCCGACTCATAGAGTTCAGTGGCCGCAGCGCTCTTGGAGCCGCTCTTGGGCGGTGCGAACGCGAGCGCGGGCGTCGCGACGCTCATCGCGACGCTGAGCGTCATCGTTCGAACGAATGGGCTGCTCACGGTTCGTCTCAAGGTCTCCGCCCCATCATGCCCAATCCACCCCGCCTTCGTCGACCGGCGTGGGAACGATCGCAGACGAGCTTCGCTCGCGCCCTAGAAGCCGGGCAGGCGCGCCGAGTCCGCGTTGTACTTCGGCGTCTTCTTCTTTTTCTCGGTCTTTTTGTCCGGCTCGGGCGGCTTCGGCTCGGGCCGCGTACGCGTCGTGCGCTTTTTGGTCTTGGTGCGCGTGGCCTTGGGCTTCTTCGGCTCGGGCGTGACCTCGGGCTCCGGCGGGTCGGGCACCACCTCGACCGGCTCGGCGGCGTCAGCCTCGGGCGCGGCGGTGTCCTGCGCCGGCTCGGCCAAATCGTTCGGCGCGTCGACGCCGTCCCCGGCATCTCCCCTTTCATGGGCAGGCTCGATGGGCGGTGCAGCGTCGGCCTGGATGTCTGCGGGGTCGGGCTCGACGGCGGGCGCTTCGAGCACGGTCGGTACGGAGGCGGGCGCCGTCGTCGGCTCCGCGTCATCGTCCCCGCCCGACATCATGTAGAGGCCACCACCGAGCCCCAGCGTGAGCACGAAGCCGGCCGCGATCGCGGCGGCAGCGCGACCTTTTCGAGGCTGGTATGACGGATCGGCGACGTGGATGTCGGTGTTCGACCCGTTGGTGTCGGCGACGATCCCGGGCGTGGGTGCAGCGTGCTGCCGAACCTCGCTCGGCGTGAGGTCCGAGATCCCCTCGGGCGGGGTGCTCGGTGAGACGACCATCGTGCCGCCGGGCACCTCGGAGGCGCTCGCCTCCGCGTGCGCGAGCTCGGCCGCCGCGTGCTTGATCTCTTCGTCGAAGAGCTGCCGCATGAAGCGACCCATGCGGGCCGACGACACGGGAAGCCGCGCTTCGCGGGCGAAGTCCTCGAGGTCGATCTGAAGGTCGATCGCCGTGGGGTAGCGGTTCTCCGCGTTGACGCTCAGCGCCCGCATCACGATCGCTTCGAGCTCGGGCGGGTACTCGGGCCGAATGCTGCTCGGCGGCGGCACGTCGGCTTTTGCGACCCGGTTGAGGATCGCGAACTCGTTCTCGCCAGCGAACAGCCGCTTGCCCGTGGTCAGTTCCCACAGCAGCGTGCCGATGGAGAAGATGTCGCTGCGGCGGTCGACCGCTTCGCCACGACACTGCTCCGGAGACATGTAAGGGATCTTTCCCTTGAGGGTGCCCGCGATGGTGGAGACCTGCGCCGCCGCGGCCTTTGCGATGCCGAAGTCGACGACTTTGACGTCGCCCTCGTATGTGACGAGCACGTTCGACGGCGACACATCGCGGTGAACGATGCCGAGCGGACGGCCGTCACTGCCGTTCTTCTCGTGGGCGTGGTGCAGACCACCGGCCATGCCCATGATGATGTGCAGGATATGGGCGAGCGGGATCGGGGTCTGCTTCTTCCGCGCCGCACGGACGATTCGGCGAAGGTCCTGCCCCTGGATCCACTCCATCGTAAAGAAGTAGGTCCCGAGCTCTTCGCCGATGTCGTAGACCTGGACGATGTTGGGATGGTGGAGCGTCGCGGCGAGGCGAGCCTCCGCGAGGAACATCCGGATGAAGTCGTCGCTCGATGCGTGCTGCGGCAGGATGCGCTTCAACACGACCTGTTTTTCGAAGCCGTGAATCGCCTGTGCTCGCGCGAGGAAAATCTCCGCCATCCCGCCCGTCGCGATCCGACGGATGAGTTGGTATTTGCCGAGCCGAGTTCCGGGCGCCTCGCCCGGCAAGGCCGTGGAAACCCCTTGCACCGCTCATAGTCTACCGATTTCGCAGCCCTACGATCAAGCGCGTGAAGCGCGACGCCCACGGGCCTTCTTGCCTCTGGGCTGCTCGGTTCCGCCCCCATTCTGCGGACGTCCTCTGCCGTCCAGGCGTTTTCGCGCACCTTCCAGGGACCGCCCCGCGAACCTCTCTGGCCCAGCGTGAGCCGCAGATCGGCACGCGGGCGCACGAAACGAGCCCCTACGCCACAACGGGCTCAAGCGCGTCACCGCGATCGACGATGGCGTTGGGGTCCCATGTCCTTCCTCGTCGATTCCGCCTGGACGCTGCCTCCCGCTCTGAGTCGGCGTGAAAACCGCCGGAGCCTCGACCTTTTTTATGTACGGATCCCGTTTGGAGCGGCCCTCGAGCAGCGCGCGGGGCTCGACGCCCACGCAGCACTGGTCGAGTGTGTCGCCCGCACGCTGGTCGGGACGCTCGGCATCAGCGGGCGCGAGTACGGCGTTCGGCGCTGGCCTGCCGATGACTTCATCGCGTGGCGGCACCGCGACGAGGACAAGCTCGGTGAAGAAGACCTTCGCGCGCTGATCATCGACGCGGTGCAGCCCCTGCTCGACACGCCGACGGACGCCAACGAGATCACCGTGGCTCGCGTCCCGCTTCAGCTCGAACACGGACATCGCGCCCAGACGTTCGCACGCGCGGTCGCAGCGGCCCAGCGCGCCGCAGCCGACCCCAAGGGTTATCAGCTCGAATGCTCGGCCTCCCTACTCGACCGAGCGCTTCGCGATAGCGCGTTCGTCTTCCATCACCAGCCCATCGTCGACTGCCGCGAGCGCACCGTGATCGCCTACGAGTCGCTGTGCCGCGGAACGATGGAGGGGATGAAGTTTCCCGACCTGATCTTCGGCGTCGCCGAGCGAATGAACCGGGTGTGGCAAGTCGGTCGCGTCCTGCGGAGCGTCATCGCCGACGAACTCGTCGACGTGGGGCCAACTCCCTACCTTCACTTCATCAACATCCACCCCGCCGACCTCGACGACCCAAAGTTTGCAGAGCAGGCCCTTCACGGTTCACTGACGCCCCATGCAGCGAACGTGGTGTTCGAGCTGACCGAGCGCGCGGCGATCGGTGACTACCGCCGCATCAAGTCGTTCTTCGCCAAGCTTCGCGACTGCGGGTACCGGCTCGCGATCGACGACCTCGGCAGCGGATACGCAGGCCTCACCGCGCTCGCCGAACTCGACCCGGACTTCATCAAGTTCGACATGGGCTTGATTCGCGACGTGCACCTGCACCCAGTGAAGCAGCGCCTGCTCCAGCGCATGCACGAGTTCGCCGACGAGATCGGCGCAAAGGCAATCTCCGAAGGCGTGGAAAACGAAGCCGAGCGAGACGCACTCCTCGACGTAGGCAGCACGCTGATGCAGGGCTACTTCTTCGCGCGACCCGCCCGCGGATTCGCAGCCGTGGATGACGAACGGTTCACGCTGGCGCAACGCGAAGAACGCGACGCGATCTGATCGACGTCGAACCGCGCGGCCCCTCCGCGGCGCGCGTCCGCAACACCCATGAACCGTGACGCTGATGTCATGGCACGTACGAAATCGGGCGCCGCCAAAGGTTCCCAAGTATCGACCGGCGTTGCGGGAGCGGGGATGGCTGCACTCCGTGAGGAGCCTGCGGCTCGATGTCAAGCGTTGCGCTCCAAAAGGGGCGCTTTTTCCTTGACCGGACCCGGCGCCACCGATCTATGGTGACCCCATGCTTCGCACTGGGTTTGGGGTTGCTTGCGCCGTGTTCCTCGGCACTCTCGTCGGTTGCACGACCGAAGTCGATGATCCGGGCCTGACCACCGCGTCGGCTGGCTCCGCTGCGGAGACCAGCAACGACACGGACTCCGGCACCTCCGCCGGTGTGGACGACACCGCCGAGCCCACCACCGAGGGCCAGTCCGGCACCTCGACCACGGGCCCCAAGGGCAGCACCACCGACGACCCGACGACCTCCGAGTCGGCGGGAGACTCCTCGTCGTCCGGCGACAACCCCACCACCGGCAACCCCGGCGGCTGCGGCGACGGCCAGGTCAGCCCCGGCGAGCAGTGCGACGGCGCCGACCTCCAAGGCTTCGACTGCGCCAGCCTCGGTCTCGGCTCGGGCACCCTCGGCTGCGACGACATGATGTGCACGTTCGACACCTCGATGTGCATGTCGGACACCGGCGGCACCTCCGGCTGATCGCCTCGCGCGTGACCTCCACGCCCGCACACCAGGAACGGCGACGCATCGTCGCGTTCCTGGTGTTTTGCGTTTGTGCGTACCTCCTTTCCGCGTCGGGGCGCATCGTCTTCCCCGACGACGAGATCGTCTTTCAAACCTCTGAGGCGCTCGTAGAGCGAGGCTCGCTCGACATCGAGGGCATCCCGCGGAGGACCGGTGAACCCAAGGGCCGTCCCAACGGCACGTTCGGGTGGGCGCCAGGCCCAGACGGAGCGCGGTACGGGTTCTTCGGGCACGGACTGTCCGTCGTCGCGATGCCGATGGTGGTCGCCGGCGGCCATGCGGCCGAGCACGCGCCACCGCAGTGGAAGCATGCGATCCGCTCCGACCATTTCTTCGTCCACCGCCGCAGCCAGCGAGCGGACTGGACGCGACTGATCGTCAGCCTCACGAACTGTCTGCTGACGCCGCTCGCAACGCTCCTGCTCGTCACGTGGGTACGCCGACTCGGTTACACCGCAGGGACGGCACTGGTGGTTGGGGCCGCGTACGGGTTGGGAACGCTCGCCTGGCCGTACACCCGCACGTTCCTCAGCGAGCCGCTGTCGACCATCGCACTGGTCGGGGCAGCGCTGTGCGTGACCATCCATCACCAGCGTCGCGCCGAGGCGTCCCCCGCCGCCGCGCGATGGCTGTATGCAGCGGCGGCGATCATGGGTCTGAGCGTCCACGTGCATCTGCTCAACATCGTCGCCGTGCCCGCGTTCGTCGGGTACGCGCTCGCGCCCGCGTGGTCCCAACGCCACGACATGGCGCGAACGTGGGCCATCGCGCTGCTGCTCGGCGCCCTCGGTCTGGCCAGCCTCGGGTGGAGCCAGTACCTGCGCTTCGGGAGCCCGTTCGAGTCGGGTCGTTTCGGCTACTACAGCCACTTTGTCGTGCCTGGGCTGGAGCTCCTCGCGCTGTTCTTCAGCCCCGGCCGCAGTCTGTGGCTCACTTCGCCGATCCTGCTCGGCGCGCTGGTGGGCTGGCGCGCGCTGTGGCGACGGGTGCCGGCCGTGGCCTGGTTCAGCGCGGCAGTGGTGCTCACGCGGCTCGTGTTCGTCGCGGCCCGCAGCGACTGGTGGGGCGGCTGGGCCATCGGTCCCCGCTTCCTGCTTCCCGTCGTCCCCTTCACCCTGCTTCCCTTGGCCGCGGCGTGGGAGCACGGCTCGAGGCGGCGCCGACTGGGGCTCGCCGTGCTGCTCGCCGCATCGATCGCGCTACAGGCTCACCTCGCGCAGCACTCGATCTTCGAGTGGATGGTAACGCTCCACGGGAGCACGCCCGATGACCCCGGCTACCTGTGGGTCTCGCACTGGACGCTGCGCGGCTCACCCGCCTGGGGCTTCGTCGCGCAGAAGCCCGACCTGCTGCTCAACGGGGCCCGTCGCCTCGCCGCGGTTGGGTATCCGGGGCTGTGGCGGATCTTCTTGGCCGTGGGCGTTGGGGCAGTGAGCAGCCTCGCCGCGCTGCTGTGGTGGTCGCGGACGCCACGCTTGCGCCAAGCCGCCGGCGCGGGCGATTCTCCGCGCGATGAGCAGCAAGCCTGAGAAGATCACGCCGCGGTCCGAGGACTACCCGCAGTGGTACCAGGACGTGATCCGGGAAGCGGACCTGGCCGAGCCTGCGAAGGTGGTCAAAGGCTGCATGGTGATCAAGCCGTACGGCTTCGCGATCTGGGAGAAGGTGCAGCGCGGGCTCGACTCGCGGTTCAAGGACACCGGGCACGAAAACGCCTACTTCCCTCTGCTCGTCCCACAGAGCTTCATCACCAAGGAAGCAGAGCACGTCGAGGGCTTCGCCCCGGAGCTTGCGGTGGTGACCCACGCCGGCGGCGAAGAGCTCGAGGAGCCGTACGTCGTCCGCCCCACGTCGGAGACGATCATTGGTCACTTCTTCGGCAAGTGGATTTCGAGCTATCGCGACCTGCCGATGCTGGTGAACCAGTGGGCGAACGTGATGCGCTGGGAGAAGCGCACCCGCATGTTCTTGCGGACGACCGAGTTCCTCTGGCAGGAGGGGCACACCGCGCACGCCAACCATGAAGAAGCCAAGGGGGAGGTGCGTCAGATGCTCGGCGTCTACGGAGACTTCGCCGAGGGCGTGATGGCGATGCCGGTCGTCCGCGGCATCAAGACCGACTCCGAGAAGTTCGCGGGCGCGCTCCAGAGCCTGTGCATCGAAGCGATGATGCAGGACGGCAAAGCGCTGCAGGCGGGCACCAGCCACGATCTGGGACAGAACTTCGGCAAGGCCTTCGACGTGAAGTTCCAAGCCGAGAGCGGGGACCTCGAGTACGTCTGGCAGACCTCATGGGGCGTCTCGACGCGCCTCATCGGCGGCCTGATCATGACGCACTCGGACGACGACGGCCTGGTGCTGCCGCCCGCCCTCGCTCCGATTCACGCGGTCATCATTCCCATCTATCGGAACGACGAGCAGAAGACTGCCGTGATGGAGGCCGCGGAGAACCTCAAGGCTCGTCTCAGCGCCATCGACATCGCGCCCGAGGGCGTCCGCTACCGCGACTTCCTCGAGGTGCGCATCGACGACCGCGATATGCGGCCCGGCGCGAAGTTCTATCACTGGGAGCGACGCGGTGTTCCCATGCGCATCGAGCTGGGGCCCAAGGATCTCGAAAAGGGATCGGTCTGCGTGAAGATGCGGACCGGCGGCACCGGCAAGAAGGAGTTCGTCGACACGGACGCCTTCGTCGAAGGCATGCGTGCTCGACTCGATGCGTACCAGGCCGAGCTGCTGGCAGCGGCCAAGCAGCGCATCGCGGAGCGCACGGTGACGCTGGACACGTGGGAGCAGTTCGTCGAGACGTTCTCGGGCGATTCGAGCACGTTCGCGTGGTGCCACTGGGACGGCACGGCGGAGACCGAAGCGGCGATCAAGGCGGAGACCAAGGTCACCATCCGCTGCATCCCGCTGCCTGGCCAGGGACCCGACCCCGAGCCCGGCGTGTGCATCAAGACGGGCAAGCCGTCGACGCAGCGCGTGCTGATGGCGAAGGCGTATTGATTGAGGGGAACCGCCTGGTTCCCGCCGCCTTCGGCAGCGAAGCTGCCTTCGGGGCTCCCTCCCGGGTCGGGCGGGGCCCTCGCTCGCATGCCCTTTGGGCATGCTCCTTCGTCCTCAGGTGACGGTGGTTTGGCGGGGTTCCCCGCACCTCGGAGGCCATCCTGCCTTCGGGGCTCCCTCCCGGGTCGGGCGGGGCCCTCGCTCGCACGCCCGTTGCGCGTGCTCCTTCGTCCTCAGGTGACGGTGGTTTGGCGGGGCTCCCCGCACTTCGGAGGCCATCCTGCCTTCGGGGCTCCCTCCCGGCTCGGGCGGGGCCCTCGCTCGCACGCCCGTTGCGTGTGCTCCTCGGCGACGAGGAGAACAAGCTGGCCAGGAACATCTCCTGGTCCACGACCTTGCCGACGAGCAGGTCGCAGATGCGCACCTCGCCGGTCTGACGCGGGGCTACAACGAAGACTTCGTTGGCTTCAGCTTCCATCGTTTCGAGGGGACCGAAGTCCTGCTCGCCGGCGGCCCGATCTCACCTGAGCCGCTCGACGCGAGGGGCAACCGCGGCTTTACTGCCGGGGATGCTCGTCGCAACCGACGTCCACTACCTCTCGGACACGCATGCGCGTGCGGCCGCCGTCGTGTTTGCGCGGTGGGACGACCCGATGCCGGCTGCGACGTACACCCAGATCGCAACCGGCTTTGCGCCGTACGTGCCGGGGCGGTTCTTCGAGCGCGAGCTGCCGTGCTTGATGCCGCTGCTGCACTGGGTCCTGGCCGCCCACGACGTGGATACCGTCCTCGTGGACGGCTATGTGAATCTGGGCCCAGAGCACCCGGGGCTGGGCCGCCACGTGCTCGACGCGCTCCGCGAAGACGGACGCACGCCGACGATGGTCGGCGTCGCGAAGACGGCGTTCGACGGCGCGCCCGCGGAGGCCGTCGTACGCGGCAGCGGCAGTACACCGCTGTGGGTGACCGCGGCCGGTGGCATGACCAACGCCGAGGCGGCGAATGCCGTGCGCTCGATGGACGGGCGACACCGCCTGCCGACGCTGCTGCTGCTCGTCGACCACCTCGCCCGCGGCCACGTGCAGCCGAGCTGAGCTGGTCGCGGGGCGGGCTCAGCCGTCGGCACCGACGCGACGCCGGGCAATCTCGGGGCGACTCTCGATCGCCTTCTCGAGCTCGACGAGTTCCTCGGCCTTGAGGTAGCTCAGGCTCTTCGCGCCGCCGCTGAGTACGAGCTTCACGATCGGCTGGTCGCCCTCGTGGACGACCTCGAACGCCTCGCACGTCTCGACCTGCTCCATGAGCCGGCTCAAGCGCGGCGAGCTGAACTTCACCTTCTTGTGCGCGCGCTTGTAGCGAAGGACCTTCTTCGGCTTGAAGTCCGCGCTGCCCTCGGCACCGAGGAGCGAATCGTTCGCCGTCTTGATCCGCGAACGCAACGCGTTGGGCGCCTGCCGAAGCTCGTTGTGCTCGACGTCGGTCACCTCGGCGGTGTGCGTCACCATCACGGGAAGCTCGTTGACTTCGCCGTCGACCACCTCGAACTTGCGGCACTTGACCTCGACCGAGCGCCGCCCGAACAGCGAGCCCTTGGTCGTGAAGACCATCAGAGGCGCAGACAACGCTGTCTGGACATGTCGGGCAAGGTCGCGCACGACGTTCACCTCATCGATGCGCACCGCGAGGATGCCGTCCGGGTTCGCGAGCAACACGAACTCGGTCGCTTCGTCCTCCGGGTCTTCCTCGGGCGGTGCTTTGCCCGAATACGTTTGGTCCCACCCGAGCTTGTCCAGCGCCGCTGCCAGCGCCTTCTCCAGCTTGGGCATTTTGACGGCGGGCTCTCCCCGCGTCTCGATCAGACCTGTCCCCAGGTGCAACGCCATCGCGCGCCGGAGTATGGCACAACCGGCCAGCGGGGAAAAACGGGCGTTCCGGGGCTTCCTGAGGCCATTTCGCCGATATCGCCGAGAAATGGCGAGAGTCCGCCCCCTGCGGTTAGGTATGGGGCATGAACGATGTGCACAGCGACGCGCTCCTAGGCGGTCTGTGGACCTGGGATCCCGAGGTCGACGAGGTGTCGGTCCAGGACGCCACCGAGGATGTCCACGACCTGCTCCGCGAGCTCATGGATACGCTCGACGATTAAACGCCGAAGCCGCGCTTTGTGCGCGGCTTCGACCAACCGGGCGACCGCTGCTAGAGCACGCGGTAGGCCAGCTCGTAGTCGACGCAGGCCTGGGTCTCCTGGCCGCCGACGCGAAGCACGCCGGTTCCGTCGTTGGTGACGCCGGTGCAGAAGAAGTCCGGCTCCACCGAGCCGATGCCGCAGCAGCCGGTCAGGCCGTCGGGCGAGGTCACCTCGTCGGCGTTCGGGCAGTTCACCGACGACGCGCCGGCGTCACACGAGAAGAACATACAGACCTCGAGCGGCTGGTCCGCGGTCACGATGGCGATGGTCCCATCACTCGCAGGGCAGTCGTCCCCTTGGTCGGTGATGGTGAACGTGAAGTAATCCTCGTCCTCGACTTCGGTGCTGCCCTCGACCGCGGTGAGCTGGCCGCACGTGACGTCGTTGGCCGCCTGTGCCGAGCCTTCGTCGTTGTTGGGCTCAGTGTCGACCTGCTTGCCCTGGCAGCCCGCGGGGTCGAGGCACACGTCGTCGAGGCACTCGAGCGACCCTTCGCAGCCACCTTGATCGTCGCAGACGCAGTTGTTGGTGCCGGGGTCACACACGGGTCCGGTGGTGGACGAGCTTCCGTCTTCGCCGCCGGTGCTGGTGGAGTCGCCCGCGTCGGTCGTGCTGGAGGAGCTGCTCGCGGCGTCCGTCGTGGCGACGGCCGTCGTCGAGCCGGTCGAGGGGTCCGGGGTGCCGGTGGTGCCCGTCGTGCTCGCGCTGCCGCTGGTGCTGCTGCCCTCGGCGGTGCCCTCATCGCTGGAGCCGCCGTTGTCGCAGCCGCCGACGAACATCGCGGTCAGAGTCATCGCGAAGGCCGCGGGCTGAAGATGGCGCAGTCGAAAAGCCATGCGCCGGAGAATATCCGGCCGGCATGCCGCCGACAATCGCGTGCCATACTGCTCGGCCCATGGCGAAGGACCTGCCGATCTTCGTGACCCCAGAAGGCCACAAAAAGGTCACGGACGAGCTCGAATACCTCTGGAAAGAGGAGCGCCCCCGGGTCACCAACGAGGTCGAGGCCGCCGCAGCGCTCGGAGACCGCTCCGAGAACGCCGAGTACCAATACGGAAAGCGCCGACTGCGAGAGATCGACCGGCGCTTGCGCTTCCTCTCGGGCCGCTTGGACCGCATGAAGGTGATCACACCCGCGATGCAGGCCGCGAGCGCGGGCAAGGTGGGCTTTGGTGCGTGGGTCGTCCTCGAAGACGACGATGGGGCGCGCTCCTGCTACCGGATCGTCGGTACGGACGAGTCCGACGCGGACCGCGGCCACATCAGCCTGCAATCTCCGGTCGCGAAAGCCCTGATGGGGAAAGTCGAAGGAGACGAGGTCGAGGTCGTGCGTCCGCGCGGCGAGGCGTACTTCACGATCGAGTCGATCGTGTACGGCGAGCGGCCCGAGATTTGATCTGCCCGTGAACCGCCGCTTGGGGTGGTGCAACATTCGGGCAGATGCGACGCCTGCCGCTGCTTTTGCTCCTTTTGGGGGGATGCGACGCAAACCCCGCGGTCGGTGAGACCGACGACGGCTCGACCACGAGCACGGGCGCGGACGCAGCCGGCAGCACGACGGGTGACGCGACGTCCGGTGGCGTGACCAGCCGCGGTGGCGGCTCGACGACCAAGGGCGCCGCCTCCACGAGCACCGGCGCTGCAGACGACGGGCAAACCTCGAGTACGGGAAGCGGCGGAAGCTCGTCGAGCAGCGACGACGGAGCGGGCAGCAGCTCCACGGGCGTACGCGTCGAGACCTGTCCCGCGCCTCCGGCCGGCTTGTCTCGCTGGCTGGTCGGCAATGAAGTCGACGCCGACGTCGATCCGACGGGACCGGGACTCATTCTCATGGGCGGCGGACCCGACGTCGACGAGGCCTTCGACGCTGCGTTCGGGTGGGCCGCAGGCGGCGACGCGGTCGTCATTCGCGCGTCGGGCAGCGACGGATACAACGACTACTTTCTCGACGACATCGGCGGCCTCGACTCGGTCGAAACGCTGCGGGTCGACGGCGCCGTCTGGGCCGACGACCCGTACGTGGCGTGTCGTGTCGAGCAGGCCGAGGTCATCTTCTTCGCCGGCGGCGACCAGGCCGACTACATGACGCTCTACGCAAACAGCCCGCTCGCCGAAGCCGTGCAATCGGTGTACGAGCGCGGCGGCGTCATCGGAGGCACGAGCGCCGGCTTGGCCATCCTCGGCGAGTTCGTCTTCGCGGCCTATGAGGGCACCGTCTATCCAGACGAGGTCCTCGAGGACCCGTACAACATGTACACGACGATGGACGAAGGCCCCTTCGCCTTCGCGCCTCTGCAGGGCGTCGTGACCGACTCGCACTTCTACGAGCGCGACCGCATGGGCCGACTGCTCGGCTTCATGGCCCGCATTGCCCAAGACGGCTGGAATCCCGACCCCGTCGGCATCGGCGTCGACGAGGTCACCGCGCTCGTCATCGACCCCGAGGGCGTCGGTACAGTCCACGGCGACGGCTTCGTCTACGTGGCGAGCGACGGGGGGACGCCTGAAGTTTGCATGCCGGGCGTGCCGCTGACCCACGCCGGCCTCGACCTGCTGCGACTGCAAGCAGGCGAAACCGTGACGCTGCCGGGGGTCACGGACGCCTCGGTCGCGACGGACGAGGTTGGAGCGGTCGGCGGCGCGCTCGTGCCCGCGAACCCGTACTGAGGCGAGCCTGCTAGGAGCAGGTCTCGTAGACGTACGCGCCGTCTTCGGGCGTGACGAGGTTGAGATCGCGCAGCACCGTCGACAGCTCCGGGAACGCACTGCAGCCCGCCTCGAAGTCCTGCGCGCGGTACTCGATCACGTAGACGAGCTCGCCGTACACGTCCTTGTAGTCCTGACACTCGCTCCAGCGGTTGCACTCTTCGGCCACCGCGAAGTCGGTGCCCATCTCAGGCTGCCGGTCGGCGATCTCGGTCGAGTTCTTCTGCGCGATCGCCAGCCCGGCCGCGTGGGCCCGCGCGGAAAGCAAGGCCATGAACGCGACGGCATCGTCCTGGCTGATCAAGCCATCGGAGCGCGCATAGGTATCGAGGTTGTCGATCTCGATCGCGTCGAAGCCGGCATCGCCGCAGCCGTCCATCCAGTCCCCCACGATGTCGGCGAGCGCGGCCCGGTTTCGCGGCGTGGTGATGTCGAGCAGGATCTCGTTCCAGTCGGGGTCGATGAACGGCGACCCGTCCTCATCGCGCAGCAGCAGCTCGGGATGCTCGTCGAGCCACCACTGCTCCTCGTTCGGCTGCGTCTGATAGCCGTTGACGTAGCAAATGTTGTAAAGCCCCGGCGCGGGCGTGGCGGTGCGGTCCCGGGAGACCACCTGCACGCCCGCGGGCGGCTCGTATGCGCCGCCGAGCTGATAGTCGAGCAGCACGCCCGGCGGCGGAAGCAGGAGGTCGGGAGCGCCGGTCGTGCCGGCATCCCCGCCCGAGGAGTCCGAGCCCTGCGTCACGCCGCTGGTCACGTCCGCCGCGGTGGACGTGGACGGCTCGCCCGAGACGTCGGAGCCAGCCGCCCCACTCCCCGTCGTCTGCATGCCGCTGGTGCTGTCCGGGTCGACGGCGCCGCTGCTCCCCGCCACCGTCGGGGCCGCCGCGTCGTCGCCTCCGCAGCCGAGCACCGCGACCAACGTCCAGACCGACCACCACCGCATGACCCCACGGTACCGCAGGTGCGGCCGCGGGCGAGCGGGGGCACGCGCCTCACTCCGCCACCGATGGCTCGGCGTCGGGCGGTTCGGGGTCGCGCACGGGCGCTGCACCGCCGAAGAGGCCGCGAACCCGCACAGGCAGCCCGCGAAGGTCGTCGAGAATGCTGTAGAGCGTCGGCACCAGCACCAGCGTCAGCACGGTGGCGAACGCGAGCCCAAAGATCACCGCCACCGCCATCGCGCCCCACCACTGTGCGCTTTGGGTGCCCTCGAGGATCCGCATGTTGCGGAAGTCGATCGAGATACCCAACGCCATCGGCACCAAGCCGAGTACGGTGGTCGCCGCAGTGAGCATCACCGGGCGGAAGCGGGCCGAGCCGGCCTCGATCAGCGCCTCCATCGTGGCGATGCCCGTGGCTTTGAGCTGCTGCACGTAGTCGAGCAGCACGATCGCGTTGTTCACGACCACGCCCGCGAGCGAAATGACGCCCAGGCCGGTCATGATCACGCCGAACGGGGTCTTCGTGATCATCAGGCCCCACAGCACCCCCACGAGCGAGAGCACGACCGAGGCGAGAATGATGAGCGGTAGGTCGAAGCGGTTGAACTGCGAGACCAACACGACGGCGATGAGGAAGATCGCGATGAGGAACGCGTTGGCGAGGAACTCCTCGGCTTCCTTCTGCTCGTCCTGTGCGCCGCCGAGGCGCAGGTTGAAGCCCGGCGGCACCTCCGCTTCGTCGATGTACGTCAGCACCGCGTTGCGGACCTCGGTCTCGTTGTGCCCCTCGGCGATGTCGCCTTCGATCGTCACGACCAGGTCTTGGTCGATGTGCCGGATGCTGCCGTTGCCGCCGGCGAGCTCGAACGAGGCCACCGTCGACATCGGCACGGGGAACGTGTCGGGACTGGTGTCGAGCTTGCCCGGCACGCGCAGCGCCAAGACGGACTGCAGGTCATCGCGGAAGCGCGGGTCGACCATCACCTTGATGTCGTACTCGTCGTCACCATCGCGGAACGACGAGGCCTTGGCCCCCGCCACCGCGGTCCGGACCGTGTTCGCCACCGACGACGTACTGGTGCCCACCCGCTTGGCCGCGCCGCGATCGATGCGCAGCCGCATCTCCGGCCGGCCGACGCGGTAGTTGTCGGTCAGGTCGGTCGCGCCGTCGATCTCGGCCAGTTCGCGGCGAGCCCTGGCCGCGAACTCTCCGACTTCGTGAAAGTTCTCGCCGGAGACTTCCACCGCGATCGGCGACCCGACCGGCGGACCCATGCGTTCTTTCTCGACCGAAATCTCGGCGCCGGGGATCTCCAAGACCTTCTGGCGAATGCGGTCGACCGTCAGCGTCGTCGACTCGAGTCGCACGGTCTCGCCCTCGAGCGCAGAGGCTTCGTCGGGCAGGAAGTCGACGGTGATACGGGCGAAGTTCGCGGCAGGCTGCGCTGCCGTCATCGGGTCGCCGCCGCCGCTGATGCCGGTCTCGGCCACGAACACATCGACGTTGCCCTCCTCGGCGAGGATGGCCTCGATCTGCCGAACGATCGCGTCCGTGGCGTCGAGGTCGGTTCCGTCGGGCGCGCGCACGCTGATCGTCGCGCGGTTGGGGTCCGTCTCGGGGAAGAACTCCATGCCGTGGTTGTTGCCCGCGTAGATCG
>JBCCQM010000069.1:0-36464 GCA_039024335.1 Myxococcota bacterium | reverse complement strand
GGCTGATGACCGCCTTCGCCCCGTCGGGGCCGCCGTGTTTGGCGAGGCGCCGCGCCGCCTCGGCCCGCAGCTCCATGTCTCCGTTGGCGTCGGTAAGGATCGCCTTGAGCCGCCGCATGGCGACGGGGCCTCCGCATCGGCCCAAGGCAGCGACCGAAGCCCGCGCGGCGGCTCGATCGGTGTCGCCGCCTTCGCCCGTCGCGCTTCCGCGGGTGGCGAGCACGTCGACCTCGTCGGCGGTGCACGGGGCCTGGACGCGCTCGAACGCGGCCTGCCGAACCTGCGGCCACGGGTTGTCCATCGCTGCGCTCAGCCACGTCTGGGCCCCATCGCGCGGCGCATACGTGTAGCCGAGCACGGCCAGGCGCGGCGCGTCGGATTCGATCAGCCGAAGCTCGCTGCTCAAGCGCGTGGCCTCGGCCTCGGGCAGGTTGTCGATGGCGAGCCAGCCCAGCAGTTCGCCCCGCTGGGTGTCCCGGCGGGACGGGTCGAGCTGCGCCGTGGCGATGGCCTGCAGCGCCGCAACGGCCGCGGGCGCATCGAGCAGGCCGAGCCCGCGCAGGGCGGCCACCCGCACGCCGAAGCGCGCGTCGGCGTCGTTGGCTGCCAATTCGAGCCGCTGAGCCACGCTGGCTTCGTCCCCCTGCGCGACCCGGGCGCGGAAGCGGAGCAGGGCGGGCAGGCGCGCGGCCTCTGTTTCGTCGGGCGGGGAGGCAAGCGCGGCATCCAGGGCCGCGTCGGTGGCGGCGACGACCGCGGTTCGGACCGATGCCTCCTTTCGCGCGCGGTCGACCAGCGCGCGACGCAGGCCCCGCTCGAGCTCGTCTTGGCCGCGCCCGACCAGCACCACGAGCTGGCCGGTCTGCGCCGCCGGCTTGAGCCGAACCAGGTCACGCAGCAGCTGGGCGCGGACCTCGACGGGCAGGGCGGTGTCACCGACGAGGGTCTGCACCGCGGGCGCAGCGGCGGGGCCCTGTTCGAGCAGCAGGTTGCGCCACGGGTCCGCGACCTCGAGGACGTTCGTTCCGCGGTCCGCGTTGACGACCGTGCGCCGCAGCTCGGCCGCGAACAGCTCGAGGTCTTCGGGGCGCCGCATCTGGGCCAGCACGCCCATCAGGCGGCGTCGCTCGGACGGGCCCGGCGCCGGGACGGCCTGCAGCCGCGCGAGCAGGGCTGGGGCCGCGGCGGCGGGGTGCGCCTCCAAGCGGGCGCGTGCCTGAAGGTAGGCCTTCGAGCTGTCGGTGAGGATGACGTCGATGTCCGCCTCGACGTCGCCCTCGTACGCGGGGGCCGGCGCCGCGGGCGAGGCGGGCGCGGGGTCCGAGGCGGCCGGGGCGAGGGCGAGCGCAAGGGCCAGGGGCGCGAGGCTGACGGACATCGTGCGCACCCTAGCAGCCCGTGGTGCAACTCCGCGCGCCGCCTCGCTTGCCCTTTTCGACGGAGGCGGCGTGGCCGAAAGCTTGAAATGGGCCCAAGCCCGTGGTGCAACCGCGAGGCGGCGGGGGCTTGCCCTGCGCGCTTGGGGCGTCCAAAGTCGCCGATTCATGGGACCCGATGCCTTCGACTTTGCGCTGCCGCCCGAGCAGATCGCCCACGCCCCGGCGCCGCAGCGCGCGGCGTCGCGGATGTTGGTGCTGGGCTCGCAGCGGGTCCACACCCACGTCCATGCGCTGCGCGAGCATCTGCCGCCGGACGCGCTCGTGGTCGTGAACCAGTCGAAGGTGGTGCCGGCCCGGCTGCACGCGACCCGCGACGACGGGCGGGCGTTCGAGCTTCTGCTGTGTGCGCCGGGGCCGGGGCAGGGCGTCGGCGCGTCGATCACGGCGTGGGTTCGCAACGCCAAGAAGTTGCGCCCCGGTCAGGAGGTCTCGGTCCCCGGGCTGCGGCTGGCCTTCGTCGGGCCCGACGCCGTCGACCCCCGCGCCCGCGTGTTCACGGTGGTGGACGGTGACGTGCTCACGGCCTGTCACGCCGCGGGCGAGATTCCGCTCCCGCCGTACATCGCCCGTCCTTCCGGCCCGGACGCGGAGGACGCCGAGCGCTACCAGACCGTGTTCGCCGCGCATGAAGGCTCCGTCGCGGCGCCGACCGCCGGCCTTCATCTCGACGCGGACATGGTCGCCGCGCTCGACCCGGCCACCGTGACGCTGCACGTCGGGCCCGGCACGTTCCTGCCGATGGAGGCGGAGGACGTCCGCGACCACAAGGTCGGCGCCGAGCGATTCTCGATCGACGCGCGCTGTGCTGCCCGCATCCAGGCGGCCCGGGACGATGGGCGTCCGATTGTGGCCGTGGGAACGACCGTCACCCGCACCCTGGAGACGCTCGGCCGCGAGGGGGGTCCCCTCGAGGCGTGCAGCGGAACCACCGACCTGGTCATCACGCCGGGGCACCGGTTCAGCGTGGTCACCCACCTGATGACCAACTTTCACCTGCCCAAGAGCAGCCTGCTGATGCTGGTATGCAGCCTCGGCGGGCGCGAGCGCGTCCTGGCCGCCTACGAGGACGCCGTTGCGCAGGGGTACCGTTTCTACAGCTACGGGGACTGCATGCTGATCTGTCCCCAGGAGTCATCATCGTGAGCGACGCCCGACCTCATCCTCATCACGTGCTCCGCGACGCGCCCGCGCCACAGACCACGCAGCCCGTCGGCACCTTTACCGAGGTTGCACGCAGCGGGGACGCACGCAGCGGCGTCCTGTGGACGGCGCACGGCCCGGTCCAGACGCCCGTGTTCATGCCCGTGGGCACCTACGGCGCGGTCAAGGGACTCACCCCGGACGACCTCGAAGGGGTCGGCGCACAGATCGTGCTGGGCAACGCCTACCACCTGGCGCATCGCCCCGGGGCGGATCTGGTGGCCGCGCACGGGGGCCTGCATGGCTTCATGGGCTGGGACCGCGGCATCCTGACCGACAGCGGCGGCTATCAGGTCTTCAGCCTGCGGGGCCTGCAGACGATCGACGACACCGGCGTCGACTACCGCACGCACTTCGATGGGTCGAAGCACCGGATGACGCCACGCAGCGTGCTCGAAGTCGAGGCCAAGCTGGGTTCGGACATCTGCATGATCCTCGATCACTGCCCGCCCGGTGACGCCGACCCGGCGCTCATGCGCGCGGCCATGCAGCGGACGACCCGCTGGGCCGAGGAGGCCGCCAACCTCAAGGACACGATTCTGGCCCCGACGCAGATGTGCTTCGGCATCGTGCAGGGCGGCACCGACCTCGAGCTGCGCGAGGAACACCTCGCCCAGATCGCCGCGCTGCCGTTCTCGGGGCTCGCGCTCGGCGGGCTCTCGGTGGGCGAGCCGACCCCGGCGATGCACGCGACGATGGCCGCCATCGCACCCAAGATGCCGACCGATCGTCCGCGCTACGTGATGGGCATCGGCACGCCGGCCGACCTCGTCGCAGCGGTCAAGGCAGGCGTGGACATGTTCGACTGCGTGATGCCGACCCGCCACGCGCGGAACGGCCAGCTGTTCACCTGGAACGGCAAGATCAACATTCGTCGGGCCGAGCACAAGGACGACCTGCGTCCGATCGACGAGACGTGCGCGTGCCCGTGCTGCACCACGACCAGTCGCGCGTACCTGCGGCATCTGCATCGCGCGAACGACCCGCTGTACGGCCGGCTCGCGACGATTCACAACCTGTTCTTCTACGCCCAGATCATCGCCGTCATGCGGGAGGGCCTGCGCAACGGCACGTTCGATGCCGCGCTGGAGACCCTGGCGCCGATGTTGGCGGCCTACTCCTCGCCGGCCTGAGCGGTGACGGTCCGCAGCAGGGCGCGAGCCTGAGCCCGTTCATACGCCCAGCTGTGCGGAGCGGCGTCCAGCGTATCGACGGCGTCCTCGAGCGCCTCTCGGTCCACGGCATCCCCGCGCCGCAGTGCGTGCGCGCTCAGCCCGACCTGGGCCGCGGCGCGCAGCGAGGGATGCGGGTGCCCGGCGGCGAGGGTGAAGCTCGCACGCGCGTCCGAGAGCTGACCGGCTTCGAGCTGAATCCACCCGTGCAGCAGGGCGCCCGCCAGGGTCGTGGCGGCCGCAGGGAAGCGGGCCTGGTGCCACGCGAGGCGCGGCCCGAGCAGGGCTGCGGCGCGCTCGGCCTCCCCGCTGCGGTGGTGCGCCCCCGCCAGGACCACGGCCAGCTCGATGCCTGCAGAGACGGGGCTGCGCGTGAGCGCCTCGTGCAGAGCGTCGTCCTGGGCGACCTCGTCGGCACGTCCGAGCATCATGAGGACGGTGGCGCGCGTGAACGCGACTTCGTGTTCGTCGAGGCTGTACGGCCGAAGGCGGGCCAGCGCAGCGTCTGCGTCGCCGCGGTCTGCCAACAGCAACGCCATGCCGAGGTCGAGCGTGCGACGTTGGTCGGGCGGAACCACGGCGCCCTCTCGCAGCGCGTCCGCGCGGGCATAGGCCGCTTCGGCTTCGTCCGTGCGCCCCACGACCCGCGCGATGCGAGCCAGGTCCGCATGGGCGCCGACCAGCGCCCGGGTCGGCGCGGACCCGTGGCTCTCGAGCCACGTCACCATGGCCCGCTGTCGGGTGAGCGCGGCCTCGTAGTCGCCGAGCAGCTCCGCGGCCATCACCCCCATCATGCCGATGCGCGCGACGGATGCGGTCCCTTGCCCTTCGCTGCGCTCGAGCTGCTCGATCGCCGCGAGGGCATCGGCCGCACGCCCCTCGATGAGCGCGAGGACGGCGTCGGAGAGCCCAAGCTGGATCGAGAGGCCGATGCGGACGTCGGAGTCCGGCAGCCCGTCGAGCAGCGCCGCAGCACGCTGGCGGTGCGCGGCCGCATCGTCGTATCGGCCGAGGAGGGCGTTGGCACTGATCGCGCCGAGCACCGCCCGCGTCTCGAGGATCGGATTGCGGAGCTCCTTTGCCGCCGATTGGGCGCGAACGAACGCGGCGGCGGAGCCCCGCGCATCGGTGCCGTACAGTGCGAAGCCCTGGGCGAGCCGTGCAGACGCGCGGACGTGCGGGTCATCGACGCGCGCGAGCAGATCGTCCGCGAGGACCTTCGCGCGCTCGTCGTGGTGCGCCGCAAACACCCACATGCGGGCGAACGCGTCGCGGGCGTCGTGGGCACGCAGCGCGTCCGCATCCGCGGCAGACCCACCGCCGGTCAAGGGCAGCGTCTCGCAGGCGCCAGCGTCCCGCGCGAGTCGAGCGAAGTCGTCGGCCAGGGCAAGCTCGCCGTCGTCGAGCAGGCTCAGGACGGCTTCGTGCTGCGCTGCGGTGGTGTCGATGCAGTGGGCGACCAGGCGCTGCCCGCTGGCGGCCAGGGCGTTGGCCCGGCCGGTCTCGCAGAGAGCGGACCACGCGTCGTCGATCGCGTGGGCGCTGGTCTCGCTCGCCGCCTGGATCTCGTGAAGCATCAGCGCGCCGCGCGAGCCGTCCCGCTCGAGCAACGCGGCCGCGAGGGCAGGGCTCTCTCGGAGAGCGGGGGTGTTGGCCCGCGCGCAGGCGTGGGGCTCGCGGCCGGGGGTCAACGCGACGCCGGCGAGGGTGATCAAGGCGCCGGCGGCCAGCCAGCGTCCCCGCGTCGGCCGGGGGCGGAGGGCACGAGCGAACGTCGCCACGTCGGGAAAGCGGTCGCGTGGGTGGGTCGAGAGGGCCCGTTTCAGTGCGCGGCGGGCAGTCGGCGGGAGCTGCGGGGGAGAGCGTCCCGCCTCGAGGTCCGCGGCCTGCGGCCGGCTCCCGCTGGCCAGCTCCCACACGCTCACCGCGAGCGCGTATTGATCTGCGCGGGCATCGACGGGTCCGCCGCGACGCTGCTCGGGCGCGATGTACCCGGGGGTCCCGATGACGCGGCGACCCGACGCGGGCGTGCTCAGCAGCGAGGAGAGCCCGAAGTCCGTGATCTGCGGACGTCCGTCGTCCCCGACGAGCACGTTGTCGGGCTTGAAGTCCCGGTGCAGCACGCCATGCGCGTGCGCGGTGGACAGGCCCGCGACGATCGGCTCGAGCATCGCGAGCAGCTGCGGCCACGCCGGCCGGGTGCGCTTGGCCCACGCGCGAAGCGTGCTGCCCTCGACCAGCTCCATCACCACGTGGACCTCGCCGGCTCTCTGCACAACGTCGTGAACCATCACCACGTTGGGGTGCCGGAGCTTGGCCATCAGGCGAGACTCGTCGAGCAGGCGGGCGTGCGCGTCGGCGGCGGACCCCTGCATCTTCACGACCTTGATCGCGACCGAGCGCTGCAGCACCCGGTCTCGGCCGCGAAACACCACGCCCATGCCGCCGCGCCCGAGCTCTCGGTCGGCGATGTAGCGCTGCTCGGAGGCGGGCGGCTCGGCGACGGTCTCGGCGTGGGCCGCCCCCACGACGACGAAGCAGGTCGGGCAGGCGTCGAGGTGCGCGCGCATGTCGGCCAGCTCGGCCTCCGTCGCCGTGCCGCGAATCCAGGCGAGGACCTCGTCTTCGCTGAGGCAGCCGCGCGCGTGTGCTGGGTCGCTCACCGACCGGTTGCCTCCGGGGCCGCGCTGCCTACACTGCGCCGGTGGATGACGCGTGGATGGGCTCGGCGTGGCGACGGGCGGTGGAACGCTGGCCGGCCATCGCCCAGGCCGAAGTCGACGCGCTGCAGCACGCGCGATCGTTCGAGGTCGATCCGTCGGCGACCGCGTCGGCCCGCGAAGACGTGATGCTCGCTGCAGCGTGCTTGGCGGGTCACCGTGCGGCGCTCTCGGTCTTCGAGCGGGAGGTGCTGGGCGGCGTCGGCCCGGCGATCGCCCGCATCGATCGCCGCCACGACCTCGCGGACGAGGTCCGGCAGCTCTTGCGCACCCGGCTGCTCGTGGGGCCGCCGCCACGACTGTTCGCCTACAAAGCCCGGGGTCCGCTCGCGTCGTGGGTTAAGGTGGCGGCGATTCGGACCGCCGTCGACCTCGGGCGGAAGGAGCAGGTCCAGGCCAAGGTCGCGGATGCACTCGGACGTCGGCTCGTGGAGGTTGCCGCCGATGCGCCGGACGTCGCGGTGCTTCGAAGCTCGCAGCACCAGGCCTTCTCCGCGGCGCTGCGGGCCGCGTGTGCCGACGTCTCTCCGCGCGACCGGGCGGTCTTGAAGATGCAGTTCCTCGACGGCGTGGGCATCGACCGCATCGCGGCGGCGTATGACGTGCATCGCAGCACGGCGGCGCGGTGGGTCCACCGGGCGACCGAGGCGCTGCAGCGATGCGCCGCGAAGCGCCTCGGGGCGGCGTCGCAGCTGCGGCCCAGCGAGGTGCAGTCGTTGGGGCGTGTGCTCCAAAGCCAGCTCAGTGTCAGCTTTGGCGCCCTGCGTGTCACGTCGTGACGCCGCCGAAAATTCGTTTGCGACATACGCCGCGGCGTCCGTCCTCGGGGTGCACACAGTCTCGACGAACCCCGGGCGCGCCACAGGCGTCGTCCCGTCTCGGCGTGCCTGCAGTTCGGCTTCGCGCGGGCGACATGACCTCCATGGGCATGCGCGCCTCGAACCGTCGACGTGAAAAAGCGGACGATGCGGCGCGACATCGCGGCGCGCGTACGTCCTCGCCGCGATGACGGCTCCTGCCCACTCCGTGTTCGCTTTTCTCTGTCTCGCTGCGGGGGTCCTCGCCAGCTGTGACGGCGCCTCTGCGCCCGATGATGACGTCCCCGCCGCGGCTGGCGGCAAGGCCGATGGCCTCGAAGCCGCCTACGGGGCGCTGTGTGACGAGGAACTCGCGCCGTGCCCCGAGGGCCTACGCTGCGAGCTCGACGCGGAGTACGGCCTCGTGCCGGTCTGCAAGATCCCCGACGGCGAGGCGTGCCGGTTCGGCGACCCCTGCCTGCGCGGGTCCGCGTGCGCCTGGGATGCCGACCTCGACCCCTATGGCGAAGACGGCGGCACCTGCGAGCCGGCGGCGTCCTGCACGACCGCGTGCCCGGCGGGCTTCCGGTGCAACCAGCTCGCGAACGAAGCGGTGTGGCAAACGCCCGAAGCGATCTGCGAGCAGGTCCCCGACGCCGATCAGGGCGGCGCCTGCGGCGGGGTCGCCGGCGCGCGATGCATCGAGGGCAACCAGTGCATCGTCGACGGCAACCCGCCCGACGGCTGGCCCGGTCTGTGTCGCCCGGCGCCGTCGGACTGTCTCGACACCGGGTGCCCCATGGACCACGTGTGCAGCCCGTGTTCGCGCACCGTGTTGGTCAACTGGTGGGATCTCGACTGGTCGCACCTCGGCGGCGGGCTCGGCGGCCTTTGGGAAACGCACGCGTATCAAGGGTGCGTCGATCTCGCGGTCGGCTACACCGGCTCCTTCTGTGAACCGCCGCAGGAGTAGGTCTTCTCGGCCCAACGGGCGCAATTCCACGTGCGCCCACCCCCGGTCCGCAGGGGGCAATTGTGAAAGTCGTTCGATTCCAGTGGGTTGCGCCCCCATCCCTCACGACGAACGCCTTGACCACGGTTTCCACCCTCTGCTAAGCCCCGGCGGCTGCGCAGGCTCTCTCGTCAGATGGGGGCCTGCACCCGCCTAGTCTGCGGACCACACGCCATGACGACCTCGCTCGCCACCCTCCTCGGAGCTCTCGCTCCGGTCTCGCTCATCGCCGAAGGCGGCGGACTTCCGAATCTTCAGATTCTGATGATCCCGCTGATGTTCGCGGTCATCTACTTCATGGTGCTCCGCCCGATGAGCAACCAGGAGAAGGAGCGGAAGAAGCGGATCGAAGGGATCAAGAAGGGCGACAAGATCGTGCTTCAAGGCGGCATTCTCGGTCGCATCTCGAGCATCGACGACACCATCGCGGTGGTGGAAATCGCCGACAAGGTGAAGATTCGGGTGCTCAAGAAAGAGATCAACGACACTCAGGTCGAGGCCACGAAAGACGCGGCCAAAGACGACAAAAAGGACGGCAAGAAGGACGCGAAGGCAGCCAGCTAAGGCTCCGACTTCGCACGACAAGTCTGCCGCACAGGTCATCCCATGCGTAGGTTTCTCAAGCTCAAAGCGCTCGGCTTGCTGGCGCTCGTCGTCTTCGGGGTCCTCTCGATCCTGCCGTCGGTGGTGCCCAACGCCCCCGAGCGGCTGCCCGGGTGGATCACGGACACGTTCACCCGCACCTTCAAGCTCGGCCTCGACCTTCAGGGCGGCTTGCACCTCGAGTACTCCGTCGGCGTCGACGAAGCCCTCGAGAACAAGCTCGACGGCATCGCTGCCGAGCTCGAGGCGAACTTCGCCGAGAAGAAGGACGTTCGCCCCACCGTCACGCGCGAGGGCAACGACACGCTGCTCATCAAGTTCGAGTCGCCCGACCAGGTGTCGCTGGCGACCGACGATGTGATGGGCCCCTCGTACGGCCTGCTCGAGCGGACCGACCCCGAGGACCCCACGGCGCCCGGCGAGGCCGACGGCGTCATCACGCTGAAAATGCCCGAGGCGCAGCTCGCCGAGACGCGGGCGCAGACGGTCGGTACGGCCCTCGAAACGGTGCGCAAGCGCGTCGACGCGATGGGCGTCGCCGAGCCGAACATCTACCCGAAGAACCGTCAGATCGTCGTCGAGCTTCCGGGCCTCAGCGACACCAGCACCGAGGCGAAGGCCGCGGCGCAGCAGGCCAGTGACCGCCTCCGCGAGGTGCTCACCGCGACCGGCAGCGTGCAGCAGGTACAGATCGGCGAAGTCCGCGGCAACCCGTGGGCCTTCAAGCTGACCATTCCCGACGGCAACGCGCGCGAGCTGCTCTCGAGCACGTTCGCCGGCAAGATGACCGAGGACCTCAAGATCATCGACGATCGGCTGCCGTTCGAGCTGCAGATCCTCGAGGAAGATCAGACGATCCTGGCCGACGCGACCAGCGACGTGGTCACGCTCAGCGAGGTCGCGCAGGAGGCCGTGCTCGAAGACAGCGGTGACTTCCGTCGCCTGCTCAAGATCATCGAGCGCCAGGCGGTGCTCACGATGCACCTCGTCGACGACGAGCGTCCCTTCCGCGATACCGGCAAGCCCTACCTCAAGGCGCTGTTCGAGGCCGGCTTCGTCACCGAGGGCATGGGCATCTCGGTCAACGTCGAGCGCGACTACGGCCGCGACAACGGCGTCACCGTCAAAGAGCCCTACGCGTACTTCGCGAAGGACAAGAAGACGCTCCAGAACTTCTTCAACGGGCTGCCGCCACAGTGGCGCCTGCCGCCCGACCGCGCGGTCTTCTTCGGCCCGGTGCCGATCGTGACCCGCCGCGGCGAAGAGCCCGAGATCCTCTACCGCTCGTACATCCTGCACAGTCGCGCGGGCATTGCGGGCGACAAGATCAACAACGCCAGCGTGCAGCCCGACCCGCAAACGGGTCAGCCGCAGGTTGCCGTGAGCCTGGACCGCCAGGGTGCCGGCCAGATGGAAGACCTCTCGGGCGGCAACATCGGCCGCAAGATGGCCATCGTGCTCGACGATGAAGTGCGCTCGGACCCGGTGTTCAACGACCGGCTCAGCGCCAACTTCGTCATCACGCTCGGCAGCTCGCCGGGCAAGACGGTGCGCGAAGAAGCGAACGACCTGGTGAAGGTGCTCAAGTCGGGCTCCTTGCCCGCTCGCCTTCAGAAAGAGTTCGAGATTCGGGTCGGTGCTGACCTTGGCCGCGAGTCGGTCGAACAGGGCTTCTTGGCCTTCGTCGTCGGCCTCGGCGCCGTCATCCTCTTCATGCTGTTCTACTACCGGGGCTCGGGGCTCATCGCCGTGTTCGCCCTGGTGCTCAACATGGTGCTCATCCTGGCCGCGATGGCGTTCTTCGGCGCCACGCTCACGCTGCCGGGCATCGCGGGCATCGTGCTGACCATCGGCATGGCGGTCGACGCGAACGTCATCGTGTTCGAGCGGATTCGAGAGTACGTGCGCGAGGGCTTCACCGCGCGTGCAGCCATCGAGTCCGGCTACGACCGCGCGTTCACGACGATTCTCGACGCGCAGCTGACGACCGCCATCGCCGGCCTGGTGCTCTACCAGTACGGCTCGGGCCCGATTCAGGGCTTCGCGGTGACGCTGATGATCGGCATCGCCACCTCCATCTTCACCGGCGTCTGGTGCAGCCGCCTGTTCTTCGACTTCCAGTCGAACCGCCGCGGCTTCGACCGCGTGTCCATCTAACGGAAGGGCGGCAACGACATGTCCGATTCCGACAAGAAGCAGAAGTTCTTCGAGCTGGTGCCCTCGGGCACGAGCATCGCGTTCGTCAAGAACCGGTGGCGCTACATCAGCCTCTCGCTCGTGGCCATCGCCATCGCCATCGGCGCGATGGTCTACAACCAGGTCACGCAGGGCTCGATCCTCAACTTCGGCATCGACTTCGCCGGCGGTTCGCAGGTCCGGCTCAAGCTCGACGCCGACAAGGACCCCGGTGTGGACGCCATTCGCAGCGCGCTCGACGAGGGCGGCTACGACGGCGCCTCTGTGGTGACCGTGCCCGACTCGGACCACGAGGTCCTCGTCCGGGTCAAAGAGACGCTCTCCATCGACGACGCGCAGATCGAGGCCTGCAAGGCGGCCGTTGCGGAAGTGCAGACCGTCGACGGTCAGGGCACCACCGCGCAGCTGAGCTTTCAGCACCCCCCCGGGGGCTCGAAGCTGTTCTTCGGCTTCGACGCCGAGCCCAACTACAAAGACCTCGAAGCCAAGATCAACGCCGCGGGCTGCCAGGGCACCGCGGACAAGGGCTTCGGCGCCAAAGAGGGCGAGTACCCGGCCGAGTTCGCGCTCATCGGGGTCGGCGCCAAGATCAAAGGCGAGTTCGACAGCAAGTTCGGTGAGAACACGGTCGTCGAAATCGTCCGCTCCGAGACGGTCGGGGCGAAGGTCGGCGGCCAGCTGAAGGAAGATGGCGCCAAGTCGATGCTGTACGCGATCGGCTTCATCTTCCTGTTCGTCATGATCCGCTTCGACCTCCGGTTCGCGCCGGGCGGCATCGTGGCGCTCACGCACGACGCAATCTTGGTGATCGGTGCCTTCGCGCTGACGGGCAAGGAGTTCAACCTCCAGACCATCGCCGCGATCCTCACCATCATCGGCTACTCGATCAACGACACCATCGTCGTGTTCGACCGCGTTCGCGAGCGGGTTGCCCTGCACCGCGACGAGCCGATCGACAAGGTCACCAACGACGCGCTCAACGACACGCTGTCGCGGACGATCCTGACCTCGGGCACGACGCTGCTCGTCGTCCTGGCGACCTACCTGATGGGCGCCGGACCCATCAAGGACTTCGCGTTCGCGCTGATCATCGGCGTCCTCGTGGGCACGTTCTCGTCGCTGTACATCGCGACGCCGGTGTTCCTGTACGTCAACAAGCGCTTCTACGGCGGCCGCGGTCACCTGCAGTGGGTCGACGAGAAGGACGACGGTGAAGGCACCGGCACGCTGCTCGACGGCAAGACAGACTCGCCCGGAGCCATCGACGCCGAAGCCACCGAAGGCCCCAGCGCTGGCGACGGCGAAGGCGGCTCGGAGGGCGGCCCGACCAAGAAGAAGGCGTCGCGTCGCCGACGTCGTCGCCGTCCGCAGTCCTCGTGAGCGAGGTTGGACCCGACTCTTCGACGGCGGTCGAGGCTGGCAGCACGCCGGACTCACCGCCGTCGGTGCGTTCGCTCGATGACGACGGGCGAAGCCTCGACCAGGTCGTCGCGCTGGCGAAGCGGATCGGTCGGCATCCGCTGTCGGTGCGGCTGCTGCTCTCGCGCGGGGTGGAGCCTGGGCCGGCGATGGACGTTGCGTTCGCGCCGCGGCTCAATCGGCTTCGACCGCCGCACGAGATGGCCGGGTTCTCCGACGCGCTGGAGCTGCTCGTCCACGCCCGCAACGAAGGGCTCCGGGTCGGCGTGTTCGGCGACTACGACGTCGATGGCGTCACCACCACGACGATTCTGACCACGTACCTCGAGGCGCTCGGGCTCGAAGTCGTCGCCAAGGTCGCCCACCGCGACCGGGGCTACGGAATCGGGGTCGAGGACGCTTCGGCGCTCGTCGACTCGGGCGCGCAGATGGTCGTGACCGGTGATCTGGGCACCTCCGACGTGGAGGCGCTGCAGTGGCTGCGCGACCACGACATCAAGACGATCGTCATCGACCACCACCAGGTCCCCGAGGTGGCGCCGCCCGCCGACGCGTTCATCAACCCGCACCAGGCCGGCTGTGGCTTCCCCTTCAAGGGGCTGTGCTCGGCCGGCGTCGCGTTCTACCTGTGTGCGGGGCTTCGAACGCGGCTGGCCAAGGCCGGGGTGGGGGACCTGCCCGACCCCCGGGGGCTGCTCGACCTGGTCTCGCTCGCGACCGTCTGCGACATGATGCCGCTCGAGGCCGAGAACCGGGTGCTCGTCGCCGCGGGGCTGCGTCACCTGGGCCAGCGCGGTCGCCCCGGCTTGGCGGCGCTGCTGCGCAAGTCCGGTGTCGACGGAGCCGAGGTGCTCGACGAAGGACACCTGGGCTTCAAGCTTGGGCCGCGCATCAACGCGCCCGGTCGACTGGGCACCGCCGACCCCTCGCTCTCGCTGCTTCGTGCCCGCACCGATGCGGAAGCCGAGCCGCTCGCCGACCGCGTCGAGATGCTCAACGCGCAGCGCAAGCGACAGACCGAGCGCATCGGTGCCGAAGCGACCGCCGCCCTGATGGCCGATCCCAAGCTCGAGTCTCGCGCGGGGCTGATGGTCGCCGATGCCGGGTGGATGCCCGGCGTGGTCGGCATCGCGGCGAACGGTCTGGTCGAGCAGTTCGGCCGGCCCGTCGCGATCCTCGGCATCGACGAGGCCGCAGGTCTCGCGCGCGGGTCCGTCCGCAGCTGCGACGGCGTCGACGTGCGGGCGGCGCTTGCCCAGTGCGCCGACCGCTTGGTTCGATTCGGGGGACACAAGGAGGCCGCGGGTCTCACGGTCACCGTCGACCAGCTGCCCGGGCTCATCGATGCGTTCGACGCCGCGGTCGCCGAGCAGCGCGCCAGCGTCCCGGCGCGCGTCGACGAAGAAGTGGTGGACTGCGAGCTGCGGCTGACCGCGCTCACCACGGAGCTGTGCGACGCAATTCGGGCTGCGGGCCCGTTCGGCGTCGGGTTCGATCGGCCCCGCTTCATCGCGCGCGGCTGTCTGGTGCAACGCACCCGGGTGCTCAAGGAGCGCCACCTGGCGATGACCCTGGGGCAGTCCGACGGCAAGGCGGACGCCATCGCGTTCGGGATGGCGGCGCAGGAGCCTGCACGCGGGAGCAGCGTCGACGTGGTGTTCGTCCCGCAGATCGACCACTTCCGCGGCGAGGCCCGCGTGAAGATGCACGTCGAGCGATTCTGGCCCTCCGTTTTGACGCCCGAAAACTAGCAATGCTAAACCAGAGGCATGCGCAGGCTCTCGGTCGCCGCCTTGCTCCTCGGCTCTTTCGTGCTGGGCTGCGGACTCCGCAGTGATCCGGTGTTCCTCGCCGATACCGACGCGGGCTTCGGGCTCGACAGCAGCAGCGGCAGCGGCGACTCCGGAGGGTCGACGGATGGCGACGACTCGGCGTCCTTCCCCGACCCGGAGGAGGGCCGCTTGGGCTCGTGCACCAACCCGATCGAGCTGCCCACGACGAACGCCTCCGCGTCGGGCGAGCTGCGCGGGCCTGGCCTGTACAGCGGCGAGTGCGGGGACGCGTTTGGGCTGGAAGACGTCTACGTCTTCACGCCGACCGCGGCCACCGACGTGACGCTGGTGTTCGATGCTGCGCAGACCGACTTCCGCCCCAACGTGCGGGTCTACGAAAACGGGTGTGGCGCCGACGAGGGTCTTGCGCGGACCTGCACCGACGACTGGTTCGACGGCGAGATCGCCGACCGGCGGCACTTCCTCGCGTTCGGCAACCGCACCTACTACATCACCATCGACTCGCCCGAGTCGGGGGGCAACTACGCGTTCGACCTCGAGCTCGAGCCGGTCGCGACCGAGGAGTGCGGCATCCACCCCGAGACGATCTTCCAATCCTCGGGCGGATCGTTCCGGTGGGAGAACGACTTCGGCGGCGGCCAGGGGAACGCGGACTCGCAGTGCGGCGGAATCGGCACGGAGAACTTCTTCCGGCTGGAAATGCCGACGGCGGGTCTCGTCACCGCGGAGGTCATCGGCACCGGCGGCTTCCGCCCGCTCATCAGCTTCCGCCGCGACTGCAGCGCGCTCACCGAGCAGGAGTGCATCAGCGACCAGCTCCAGGCCACTCCAGGCTTCGCCCTGCTCGAGGTCTTCCTCGAGGCGGGCACCTACTTCCTGTCGGTCGACACGCTCAGCCTCGAGCCCGGCGGCTACAGCCTCGACGTCCGCTTCAACTGACCGCCCGCACGGCCCACCGCGCACACGCTGGCTGCGCCAGCCCACCCGAACGCAACCCGCGAGCGAAGCAGGAGGCGCACTGCCCCTGCGCACCTCGGAGCAGGCGCTCTCGAAGCAAACCCGCCACTTCAGGCCGACGACGCCCGCACCCGCGAGCGAAGCGAGAGCCGCCCTCCCGTACGCTGTCAGTGCAGCCAGGGCTGGCCGTCTCGGAGAGAACAAGCCTCTGAAGGCAGGACACGGCCGCGACGACGAGCGAAGCGAGAGCCGCCCTACCGGGCGGCCTTGGAGGGTGGAGCGAAGGGGGCTTGGCCGCCGCAGCGACGGGAACCGAGAGGTTCCCCTTATTGGACTCGGCCGTTGCGGACCACGCAGGTCGGCTCGCAGTCGGGACCGTTCGGCTGCACCGTCTCCACGGCCTGTAGCGTCACTTCCCTGCGCTCGAGCAGCGCGTCGCCGGTCTCGCTGATGATCGTGACGAACACCGACGAGCGCGCGGCGAAGACCGAGCCGACGAGCTCGAAGCCAGCCGCATCGCACGAGACGCCTTCGGGGTTCTCCGGCGCACGGGACTGGTCATTGCAGATGTAGGTTTCCATCTGTGACCCGTTGCTCAGCGTGAGTTCGTAGGGACCGGTGATGAGCCCGGCCGGGAACGTCACGACGGCCTCGTTTTCGCAGCCGACCTCGGTACAGGCGGTCGTGTCGTCACAGCTGACGAGGAGCAGCGAGACGGACGCGACGGCGAGCAGGCGAAGCATGGCCGGAGGATAGCAGAGCGATACGTGAGGCTCGGCGGCGCGGGACGGTCCGCGCTCGGCGGCGTATGCTGCGGCCGTCGGTGCTGCGCCCCTTCCTCAAAGTGGTCCGTCCCAGCGACTGGACCGGCAAGCTCGCCGAGCTGACGATCGTGATCACCTTTGGGTTGGCGCTGTTTCCGATCGTGCTCATTCGGCTGCCGCCGCGCTGGGTCGAGGCCGCGTACGGGCAGGGCTGGGCGATCCGCATCGGGATGCTGCTCGCGGGGCTGTGGGTGCTTGCGTGGATGCGCGCGTGGCTGCTCGCGCGGCTGCCTCTCGCGCCGTACCTGGTGTGGAACACGCTGGTCTTTCCCGACCGGGGCGACCGACGCCGTGTGAAGGTGGCCGACATTGCCGAGCTCTACGTCGAGCTGCGCCCGCCGGGCTTGACCCAGGTCTTCATGGTTGCGCTCAAGGACGGTACGCATCACGAGCTGTGTCCGGTGGACTGGCCCGGGGCAGGGCGCATGTTCCACGCGCTCTCGCGGCGACTGTCCAGGCGCCAGCGCGCCGAGGCCCGCGACGAAGCTCGACGCTAGGTTGCGGCCTCAGCCGCGCATGCGGGCGTGCAGCCAGCGGCCGAGGAGGACGCCCAGCGCGGCCAAGCCCGCTGCTGGCGCGAAGTGGCCGAACACGAGGTGGTCGATCTCGCTGATCGGGCAGGCGCAGGACACGGAGACCAAGGACGCGAGCGCGAGGCCCGTCGCAACCCACACGGTTGAACTCCGGGAGCGGCGCTGGGCGAACGCACCACTCACCGCTCCGACACCGACGAGCACGACGCCCACCGACAGCGTCATCGCGGCGCACGGCCCCGCTGCGTGCCCACCGGCGGGCACGATGGGCCAGCCCAGCGTTGCGGTGACCGGCAGCAGCACGCCGACAGTGGCAAGCGCGACTTTCTGCCCGCGCGAGGGGAACCACAGACCGACGCCAACCGCCGGGAAAAGCAGCAGGCAGACGAACCACGACGCCACGAAGCTGGCTTGGCGCCACGCGGGCATCGACGCGAAGTCACTGCGAAGCCCGAGCATCGCGAGCAGCCCGCCGATGGCGATCGCGACGATGACGATCGCGGGGATGAAGTGGCGGCGCTTCTTGGTTTGGGCCGCCGAGAGGTCGGCACCGATGGCTTCGAAGATGTCGGGTGTTCCGCTCACTCGGCCTCCGTGCTGGCGTCGTCGTATCCGAGCAGAGGACGCTTCTTGGGCTGGAGCAGGCGGGCGAGCGCTTTGTAGGCCCGGTGCGCGCGCACGCGAATGGCACCCTCCCGGACATCGAGCCGAGCCGCGATGTCGGCCATGGACATGCCGCGAAGCTTGTGCAGCTCAACGACTTCGCGCTGCTTGGGTGGGAGCCGCTCGATCGCGGCGCGGACCTCTTCGACGATCGCCTGCTCGGCCTCGATCTTTTCCCCGTGCTCCTGCGCGTTGGGGCTCTGGTCCGGTAGCTCACCGACGATGTCGGGGCCGTCTTCGTTCGCCGAGGTCGCGCGACGCTTATCCTTGCGGTGTCGGTCGCGCAGGAAGTCCATCGCGACGTTCCGCGCGATCGCGAAGTACCAGGCCTGCACCGCGCCGTCGGGATCGCCGCCGGGGACCCGGAACCGGTCGCGGGCCAGGTGCGCCTTCAGCAGCGTGAGTTGGAGGAGGTCGTCGCACGCAGCTTCATCGCGGACGAGCTTGATCAAGAAGCCGCGAAGGCGGCTTTCGAGCGCGAGGTGAAGCCGCTCGAAGGCGCGCCGATCCCCGTCGACGTAGCGCTCCATCAACGCGTGGAGGCCCGGTTGTGCGCGTTGGCGTCCCACGGACTGGGGGAGCATGCCAGAAACCGATCGGAGGGGGCACGGGCGCACCAACCCGGGCCGAATGGGGAGATCCCACGCCACAACCGGCGTCCGTCGGTCAAAACCTCCCGCGCGACCGGCTCCACCGGCTTGCGGGGCCCCAATCGCTGTGTTATTCGCTCGCTCCGCAGCATCTCAAAAGGCCATGCCGTTTGAGAGTGGGCACCCTCGGGTCCCGCTCTTTTTTTTCGCCGCAGGCCTCGACCTCCTCATGACGCCACCCACCGACCACGAAGCGCCGCCCGCCCCGACGGGCATCAAAGCGCCTTCTCCGCAGCCCGAGGGCCAGTCCCCGGGTCCCTCCGCCGGTCCCTCCTCTGGGCCTGCGGCAGGTGCCGTGCGTGTCGTGCGTCCCGACGAACTCGTCGAGGAGGCGGTCGGTCCCGTGGTCGAGGCGATGGGTTACGAGCTGCTGCTCGCGGAGTTCACCGGGAGCGGCAAGCATCGCCGACTGGTCCTCTACCTGGACCGCGCCGAAGGGGGCATCTCCCTCGACGACTGCTCCAAGATGTCGCCGGTCATCTCCAGCACCCTCGACGCCGCCGAGGCCGACCCGAACGCGCACGCGCTCGCTCGCGTGCTCAAGGCCCCCTACGCGCTCGAAGTCTCCTCGCCGGGCATCGACCGGCCCCTCGCAAAGCTCTCTCACTTTCGCCGCCACGTGGGCGGTCTCGCCAAAGTCACCACGTTCTCTCCGCTGGACGCCGGCTCCAAGCAAAAGAACTTCAACGGGCGCATCGAAAGCGTGCTGCCTTCACCCAGTGCCCCCGACGACGACCGCGCCGGCACGGTCACGCTCGTCGACCCTGACGGCGGGGCGCACTACAGCATCGAACTCGACCAGATTCGCCGGGCGAACCTGGTCTACGAAGCCTGAGCAGCCGCAATCAGCTCGTCAGCAACGCTACGGTCACGCTCGGAAAGGTCTCGTTAGCCATGGAAGACGCAGTCAACCTCAGCACGGTCATCGACCAAGTCTGCCGCGAAAAGAACATCTCGCGCGCCGTTCTTACCGAGACGGTGGAGCAGGCGGTGCTCGCCGCCGCCAAGAAGGTGTTCGAAGAGCGCGAAATCGAAGCCAGCTTCGATGAAGAGACCGGCATGGTGAACCTGTTTCAGGTTCTGTACGTCGTCGACGAGATCAAGCAGCCGATGCGCGAGCTGACGCTCGAGCAGGCCCAGCGCTCGGGTCTCGAAGCCGAAGAGGGCGACGAGCTGCTCTTCCAGATCTTCTACATGCCGTCCGACAAGAAGCGGGCGGAGCAGCAGGCCAAGGATTACCCCGAGATTGAGGCCTTGCGCGTCGGCGTCGGTGGCTTCGGTCGCATCGCGGCGCAGACCGCCAAGCAGGTCATCATCCAGCGCGTCCGCGAGGCCGAGCGCGAGAACCTGTACGACGCCTACAAAGACAAGAAAGGCGAGCTGATGACCGGCATCGTTCGCCGGTTCGAGCGTGGCTCGATCATCGTCGAGGTCGACAACGGCAAGGCCGAAGCGATTCTCCCGGTGCGCGAGCAGGTCCCGCGCGAGTCGCTGCGACCTGGCGACCGGATCGTCGCGTTCGTCAAAGACGTCGACAAGTCGGCCCGCGGCCCGCAGATCATCCTGAGCCGTACGCACCGCGGTCTCGTCGAGAAGCTCTTCGAGCACGAAGTCCCGGAGATCTTCGAGGGCATCGTGCGGATCGAGGCTTGCGCCCGCGAGCCCGGTGCTCGCTCCAAGATTGCCGTCTCCAGCCGCGAGCGCGACGTCGACCCGGTCGGCGCCTGCGTCGGAATGCGGGGCAGCCGCGTGCAGGCCGTCGTACAGGAGCTGCGCGGCGAGAAGATCGACATCGTCCCGTTCAACGACGACCCGGCGCGCTTCGTGTGCAACGCGATTCAGCCGGCACAGGTCTCTCGCGTGCTCATCGACGCCGACCGGCACACGATGGAGCTCATCGTCCCGGACGACAAACTCAGCCTGGCGATCGGTAAGCGCGGCCAGAACGTTCGTTTGGCGTCGCGCCTGACCGGCTGGCGGATCGACATCTTCTCGCAGAGCAAGATCCGGCAGCAAGAGGCGCGCAACAAGGCCGAGATGGCCGCGATCGACGGCGTTGGCCACGAACTCTCGGACGTGCTGTTCCACATGGGATGGCGCAACCTCCGGGATCTCGCCGTCGCCGACGCCGAAGAACTCGGTCAGGTCGAGGGGCTCGGCGGCGTGAGCCGAGCCGAGCAGATCATCGAAGTCGCGAACGATGCGGCCAGTGGCCATATCGAACTCAAGGTGGAGTACCCGCCGGAGCCCGAGCCGGAGCTTGAAGCCGAGCACGGGCGAGGAGGTGCCGATTGAGTCGCGCCGGTCACCACCCCACGCGGATGTGCGTCGCTTGTCGCGCGCGTCATCCGGCGTCGGAGCTCCTGCGGTTTCGCCGGCGGTCCGATGGGCACGTCGTGCCCGTCGCCGACTCGTCGGACGCGGTGGGGCGCAGCGCGTATCTGTGCCCGTCACATTCCTGTTACCAAACGGCCGTCAAACGACGTGCGTTCACGCGCATGCTCGCCGGTCCGAAAGGCTTGTCTGTCTCGGCCCCTGGCTCGACCCTCTGGGTGGACGCTGAACGAGCCGTGACACGACAAGTCGAACAACTTTGCCGCTCGGGTGCGCCTTCGGGAGCATCTGATCGGCTGAACCAACTCACCAAGCTGCAGCAGAAACTGCAGTCGCAGGGTGGGGCCCACAAGGGGGTGCGTCATGGCCAAGGTTCGAGTCTATGAGCTCGCGCGAGAATTGAACGAGGACAACCGATCCCTGGAGAAGGTGATCAGAAACCTCGGCATTCCCATCAAAAACTACATGAGCACGCTGACGCCTGAAGAAGCGTCGCGCGTTCGTGCAACCGTCAAAGGCGTGCCCGAAGCCGCTGCCGCCCCCGCGACGACTCAAGAGCGGGTCATCGCTGGTGGCAACAAGACCGCGGGTACGAAAAAGCGTGGTGGTACCGTCATCCGCCGCCGCGGCGCCGACGTTCGTCGTCGTCGCGCCGAGCGGGCCGAGGCCGAAGAGGCCGCCAAGGTCGAGACGCCGCAACCCGCAGCTCGACCGGTGACACGTCGCCCCGAGGCGCGCCCCGCTGCGTCGTCCAGCCCGACGCCCCGGTCTCAGCCGACCCGTCGCACTGTGCCGGCTCGTCCGGCCGAGTCGCGTCCGGCTTCGGCAGCGCCCGTCCGTCGGCAGTCCGCTGCAGCTGCGCCCGCGCCTGTCGAGGCCAAAGCTCCCGTCGAGGCTGAAGTCGAGGCGGAGGCACCCAAGCGAGCGCCGCAGGTCGGGGAGCGAATTGCGCTGCCGTCCAACACGCGTCGGCTACCCGGTGGCATGGCATCGCGCCTTGAAGCGCGCGGTCCTGCGGAGCGGCCTGCACCGGCGCCCGAGCCCGCGGCCGAGGCTCCCGCACCCAAACCGGCCGAGGCTGCACCCGCGCCCGAACCCGAGCCCGCGGACGCCCCGGCGTCGCCGGCTGCTGCCACGAAGGCCGACGAGGCCGCAGCCCCCGTTGAGGCTGCTGCCGAAGGAACCGCCGCGGCCGCAGACAGCGGTGGTCGGCGTGTGGTCCGCAACGAGGACGGCGTCATCGTCGGTGCTGCGTCGCAGCGCTCCGAGCCGAAGATCCTCGGCTTCATTCAAATCCCGCAGAACCGCCGTAAGCAGCAGGTGATCATCACCGACGCGAACGAGCAGGAGAAGATGGGACGTGCGTCCCAGCGCAAGCAGCGGGAAGAGCGTCACCAGGCGCGAGGCCGTCGCAAGCCTCCGCGACGGGGTGGTCGGCACGCGGGTCCCAGCGGTCCGCCGAAGATCAACACCGTCGAGATGAGCGACGAGAAGAAGCGGATTCGGGTCGACGAAGCGATCCAGGTCGCCGACCTCGCGCACCAGATGGGCAAGAAGGCGTCCGCGATCCTGCGGACCCTGTGGGGCATGGGGATGCGCGGCATCACCATCAACAACGCCATCGACTACGAGACCGCCGAGATGGTGGCCGCGGAGTTTGGCTACACCGCCGAAAACGTCGCGTTCGACGAGGCGGGCCTCATCGCCGGTTCCGAGGAAATCGAGACCGAACCCCGCGCGCCCGTCGTGACCGTCATGGGTCACGTCGACCACGGTAAGACGTCGCTGCTCGACTACATCCGCAACAGCCGGGTCGCTGCGGGCGAGGCCGGAGGCATCACCCAGCACGTCGCCGCCTACAAGGTCTCGACCGCCAAGGGCGAGGTCACCTTCCTCGACACCCCGGGCCACGAAGCCTTCACGGCGATGCGCTCGCGTGGAGCCCAGATCACGGACATCGTGGTCCTGGTCGTGGCGGCGGACGACGGTGTCATGCCGACCACCATCGAGGCGATCAAGCACAGCAAAGAAGCTGGCGTCCCGATCGTCGTCGCGGTCAACAAGATCGACAAGCCCGAGGCCAACTCCGGCCGCGTCAAGCAAGCGCTCATGGAGCACGAGCTGGTCGGCGAGGAGTTCGGCGGCGCCGTGCCCATCGTCGAGGTTTCGGCCAAGACCGGTCAGGGCGTCGAAGACCTGCTCGAAACGCTGGTGCTTCAGGCGGAGCTGCTCGAGCTTCACGCACCCAGTGATGGCAAGGCCACCGGTACGGTCCTCGAGGCCCGCATCGACAAAGGCCGCGGAACCGTCGCGACCGTCCTCGTCCAGAGCGGAACGCTCAACAAGGGCGACATCGTGGTCGCGAACGAGTACCACGCCAAGGTTCGGGGCCTGATCAACCAGCAGGGCAAGATGCAGAAGTCTGCGGGTCCCTCCACGCCCATCGAGGTCCTTGGCCTCTCGGGCGTGCCGCTGGCCGGCGACACGATCAACGTCGTCGACAACGACAAGGACGCCAAGGCTCTGGTCGCGCACCGTCGCGAGAAGCGCCTGCGCAAGGAGAGCGTCCGCTCCGGTCCGAGCATCACCGAGCTGATGCTTCGCAAGAAGGTGCCCGTCCTCAAGATCGTGCTCAAGGCTGACGTGCAGGGTTCCGCCCAAGCGCTGGCCGAGGCCCTCGAGGAGATCACGAACGAGACCGAGAAGGTCAAACTCGAGGTCATCAAGGCCGAGGTCGGGCAGATCAACGAAACCGACGTCAAGTACGCCCACGCTGGCGAAGCCGTCATCTTCGGCTTCAACGTCAAGACCGCAGGCAAGGCCGCTCCGGTGGCCGAGCACGAGGGCGTGGCCATCCACACCTTCAGCGTCATCTACAACGCGCTCGACTTGGCGCGGGAGCTGATGATCGGTCTGCTCGAGCCCGAGTACCGGGAGCGCGAGCAGGGCGAAGCCGAGGTCCGGGCGCTGTTCCCCATCCCACGGCTGGGCGTCGTTGCCGGTTGCCGGGTCACGCGTGGCCTCATCACCCGCAGCAGCCACGTTCGCGTCCTTCGCGACGGCGAGGTGCTGCACAGCGGGATGATCGGCTCTCTGCGGGTCCACAAGGACGACGTCAAAGAGGTCAAGGACGGCTTCGAGTGCGGCATCGTGGTCGACGGGTTCACCGAACTCGCCGAGGGCGACCAGCTCCAGGCGTTCGAGATGGAAGCCATCCCGCCGACGCTCTGAGCGTCGCGGGGTGAGGAGGGGCCGGTCGCGTGAGCACGCGTCAGTCCAAGGTCGAAGAGCTGCTCCGGCGAGAGATCGCCGGGGCGCTTCTTCGTGGTGAGATCAAGGACCACCGCGTCCGTCGCCAAGAGATGATCTCGGTGACGGCCGTGCGCGTGACGCCGGACCTCTCGCTCGCGCGCGTCTACGTGGACGTGCTCGAGGGGGGCCCCAAGGTCGCGCGGGTCGTCGAGGGGCTCAATGCCGCGGCGGGCGTGTTCAAGCGGCACCTCAACAAGGTGCTGTCCATGCGTCGCACGCCAGAGCTGCGGTTCGCCCACGACGACTCGATCGAACAGGGCACCCGCATCGAGCAGGTGCTCGCCGAGCTGCGCGAGCAGGACGCGGCCCGCGACGCGGACGGCTCTGCCGTCGGTGACGGAAGCGGCGACGACGGCAGCGGCGACGATGGCCAAGCGGAGGCGTGACCGCGGCCCCACCGGGGTCTTGTGGATCGACAAGCCCGCAGGACCCACGTCGGCCGAGGTGTGCGACTTTCTTCGCTGGGTGCTGCGGACGCGCGCGGTCGGTCACTGCGGCACGCTCGACCCCGACGCGACGGGCTTGCTTGTGTGCTGCGTCGGGGCGGGAACGAAGCTGGTGCCCGAACTCGTCGATGACGACAAGCGGTACCGGGCCATCTTTGCGCTGGGACGCTCCACGACCACCGCAGACGCAGCGGGCGATGTCCTCGACGAGGCGCCGCTGGGCGAAGACGCTTGGGCTGCGGCCCCATCGGCCGTGCAGGGCCTTCGAGGCGCACACCGGCTGTCGCCGCCCGCGTTCTCAGCCGTCCGCGTCGATGGCGAGCGCGCCCACGAGAAGGCGAGGCGCGGCGAGGTGGTCGAGGTGCCTGCCCGGGACATGGTGGTCCACGCGGTCGAGGGCGTGCGCCCGCTGGAGCGTGGTCGGATTGAAGCGACGCTGAGCGTCAGCAAAGGGTCGTTCATTCGATCGTTCGCCGAAGAGCTCGGCCGTCGGCTCGGCGTCCCTGCTCACCTCGCGGCGCTTCACCGCGTGGGGTCGGGGCGCAACACGCTCGAGGACCCGCGCGCGCTCTCGGGCTTCGACGTGCATCCTCTCGACCCGCGGCCGGACGGAAAGCCGCGTCATCGCATCCGGCTGCGCGGGGTCGAGGACACCCGTGAAGCGCAGGCCGCCGCCGTAATGGCGGGCTTGATCTCCCCGATCGAGGCCCTCGCGCTTCCGTGCGTCGACGCGTCGCGGGATGCGCACGGGGCGGACCTCGCGATGCGCTTGGGGTTCGGGCAGGCGGTCGCGGCCGACCACCCGGCGCTCCGTGAGGGTCCGCGACACGGCCGAATTGCGGTCACGCGAGGTCAAAGCCTCGTCTTGGCCCGTTGGGCAGGAGAGGGCGATGGCGCGGAACTGCGCGTCGACCGCACCATCGTCGGCTTCGATCGTTCGGGCGACACAAGCCCTTGACATCACGGCGACACGCGAGGATTCTGCGCCGACCTTCGGCATACGAAAAAACCCGGAGGCGGTCGTCGCCTCCCTCAACCGCAAAGCACTAGCAGCACCATGGCTCTCTCTACGGATCGCAAAGCCGAAATCATCGGCAAGTTCAAGCGTGGCGAACAGGACACCGGCTCCCCCGAAGTCCAGATCGCGCTCCTGAGCAAGCGAATCAACTACCTGACCGACCACTTCCGCACGCACCGCAAGGACTTCCACTCGCGGCGCGGCCTGCTGAAGCTCGTCGGTCGTCGGCGTCGCCTCCTCGACTACGTGAAGGGCAAGGACGTCGAGCGCTACCGCAAGATCATCGCGGAGCTCAACATCCGAAAGTAAGTCTGCCGCTGTACGACGGGCGCTTCCCTCAAGGGTCGCGCCCTTCGGCGTTTGTGGGGACCTCGTTCCGGCCGTCGCCGGTGGGGCCCCACGCGCCCGCGCCCGCGGTTCTCTCGCGGCGCGGAGCAGCACTCAACCCCATTCCCGGAGACGGCCCTCGACGCGCCACCCGGCTCCACCGCCCCGTTACGGTGCGGACGCCGACCCGCTCGGGCCTCCTCCATCCAGGAGCACACCCATGAACGTAGTTACCGAATCCTGCACGATCGGCGACGTCGAGATCAGCATCGAGACCGGCCGCATCGCCAAGCAAACCAACGCCGTCATCGTCCGTGCGGGCGAGACCGCCGTTCTCGTCAGCGCCAACTCCGGCCCCAAGCCGAAGGACCTTCCGTTCCTTCCGCTGACCGTCGAGTACCGCGAAGCCGCTGCCGCCGCGGGCAAGATCCCCGGCGGATACTTCAAGCGTGAAGGCCGGCCCGGCGAGCACGAAATCCTCACCTGCCGCGTCACCGACCGTCCGATCCGGCCGCTCTTCCCCAAGGGCTACCGCTGCGACACGCAGGTCATCAGCCACATCCTTTCGCACGACAAAGAGAACGAGCCCGACGTCCTGTCGATCACCGGCGCTTCCGCGGCCCTGATGATCTCGGACGTGCCGTGGGCCGGCCCCATCGTGGGCATCCGCGTCGCCTACCTGGGCGGCAAATGGGTCGCCATGCCGACCTTCTCGCAGACCGCCGAAGCCGACATCTCGCTGGTCGTGGGCGCCAACGCCGACGCCATCGTCATGGTGGAGGGCGGCGCGAACATGGCCTCCGAGAGCGCCATGATCGACGGCCTGATGTTCGCCCAGGAGTCGGCGCAGCCACTCATCGCGCTGCAGCACCGCCTGCGCGAGAAGGCCGGCAAGCCCAAGCGCGAGTACATCCCGCCCGTCGTCGACGAGGCGCTTCAGGCCGAGGTGATGGCGTTCGCCAAGCCCAAGCTCGAAGAGGCCTTCAAGATCTCCGGCAAGCACGAGCGGCACGACGCCATCTCGGCCATCAAGGACGAGACCAAGGCCAAGTTCCTCGAGTCGAACCCCGAGAAGGGCGAGGACATCTCCGCCGGCTTCGCGAAGCTCGAGAAGGAGACCGTCCGCAACATGGTCGTCAACACGGGCAAGCGCCTCGACGGCCGCGGCACCCGGGACGTCCGTCCGCTGTGGATGGAGCCCCACGCGTTCGCCCGCCCGCACGGCTCGGCGTTCTTCCAGCGCGGTGAGACCCAGGCGTACGCCACCTGTACGCTCGGCACCGAGTACGACGCGCAGCGTCTCGACACGCTCCGCGGTGACGTCCGTCGGACCTTCCTGCTGCATTACAACTTCCCGCCGTACTGCACCGGCGAAGTCCGCCCGATCCGCGGCACCTCCCGCCGCGAGACCGGCCACGGTGCGCTGGCCGAGCGTGCGCTCAAGCCCGTCCTGCCCAGCAAGGACGAGTTCCCGTACACGATTCGCGTCGTGTCCGACATCATGGAGTCCAACGGCTCCAGCTCGATGGCCTCGGTCTGCGGTGGCTCGCTCGCCATGATGGACGCCGGCGTGCCGATCAAGGCGCCGGTTGCCGGCATCGCGATGGGTCTGATGCAGGTCGGCGACAAGATCGCCGTCCTCACCGACATCCTCGGCGACGAGGACCACCTCGGCGACATGGACTTCAAGGTGACGGGCACCGAAGAGGGCATCACCGCCCTGCAGATGGACATCAAGGTCCAGGGCCTCACCCGCAAGATCCTCGAGGACGCGCTCGACCAGGCTCGCGAGGCCCGGCTGCACATCCTCGCGGAAATGAACAAGGTCCTGCCGACGCACCGCGACGACGTCTCGCTCTACGCGCCGCGCATCGAGACCGTTCAGGTCAAGGTCGACCGCATCCGCGACATCATCGGCCCCGGCGGCAAGATGATCCGCGCGATCACGGAGCAGTCCGGCGCGCAGATCAACGTCGACGACCACGGTCGCGTCACGATCGCCTCGGACAACCCGGAGTCGATCGCGGCCGCCAAGCGCCTCATCGAGGGCCTTACCGCCGAAGCCGAAATCGGCGCGGTGTACCAGGGCATGGTCACCCGCGTGGTGGACTTCGGCGCGTTCGTCGAGATTCTCCCGGGCACCGATGGCCTCGTCCACATCTCCGAGCTGGAGAACAAGCGCGTGGAGCGGGTCTCCGACATCCTCAACGAGGGTGACGAGGTCATCGTGAAGGTGCTGAACATCGACCCCAGCGGAAAGATCCGCCTCAGCCGCAAGGCCGCGTTCGGCGTCGACCCGAGCGAGGTCCTCAACATGCGTGCCTGATTCGGGCACCGACCTGCGCGTGCTCGTGCGTCGCCTCGACGCGCAGGCCGTGCTCCCGCGCCGGATGACCGCGTATGCGGCCGGCGCGGACGTTCACGCCTGCTTGGAGGCACCGTTGGTGCTGCCTCCGGGCGGGCGTGTCGCCGTTCCAACGGGGCTGGCGATTGCGCTTCCCCCCACGCACGAGGCGCAGGTCCGTCCGCGATCGGGACTGGCCTTCAAGCATGGCGTCACCGTGCTGAACGCACCGGGCACCATCGACGCGGATTACCGCGGCGAGGTGAAGGTGCTGCTCATCAACCACGGGGACGCGCCGTTCGAGATTGCCCACGGGGACCGAATCGCGCAGCTGGTGGTCGCGCCGGTGTGCGCGGTCGCCTGGTCGACCACCGAGGCGCTGCCCGATCCCGAACCCGTGGTGGGCGAAGCCGTCCGCGGAGACGGTGGCTTTGGCAGTACCGGCGGTGCGTGAGCGCGCGGGCGAACCTGCCGGGCGCGCCTGCGTTTTCTTGCTTCGGGCGAACGTAAGCCGCGTTGCGGAGTGTTCGTCGTGATAGACTCCGTTTTGTGAGGCCGTCGCCCGGGGACCTGATCTGCGGTCAGGTTCAAATCGACGAAGAAGCGGACCCCGACGTGGGAGGACACGTCTTTGGGGCGACGCTGCATGCGGCGCTCACCGAGGAGACGAAGGCCACCAACGTGTGGCTGACGATCGTGGAGCGCGAGCTCGTGCCCTCGCAGGTCGATGTCTCTCGGTTCATGGCCGGGGCCGCCGAGTTGTTGTCGCTACAACATCCCGCGCTCGTTCCGGTCCGACTCGTCGATCGGGAAGCGGACTTCTGCGTCGTCGGCTACCAGGTCTTGCCGAGCGCGGTTTCCGTGCAGCGTCGACTCGAGGGCTCCGGCAGCACGGCGGGCTTGGTCGCGCGCGTCGCCGTGGAGGTGGCACGCGGACTTGCGTACCTGCACAAGCACAACCGGACGCACGGCGCGCTCGCGCCCGGCAACATCATGCTGTGGGAGAAGGGCGTCGCGCTGTGGCAGTACGCCGTCGCGGACGCCTGCTCTCAGCAGGCGCTGCAGCCGAGGTTTCGCGCGCTGGGTGGGGACGTCGTCGCGCCCGAGGTCCGTCAGGGCAACCCGCCGACGGCGGCCGCAGACATCTACGCGTGGGGTGCCGTCGTCGCCGCCTTGGCGACGGACTGCTTGGGGTCTGCGGCGCTGGCCGCCGTCGAGGACGGTGAGCTCGACGCGGGCCCGCTGACCCCGATCATCAAGGCGTCGCTGGCCTTCGAGGCCGGCGAGCGTCCCGCGACGGGGCTGGAGCTGCTCAAGCTGATTCAGGCGGGTCCGGCCGAGGGCGACGGGCTCGGCGACCACTCCGGGATGGCCCGCCATGCCGAGCTTCGCGAGCTCGCGGGTCGCTACGTCGACGAGATCGAAGGGCGCGTCCGCGAGCCGGAGCCTCGCAAGAAGCGACGCGGCAAGCGACCGCGCGTGTTCAAGCGGGTCGCCAAAGAGGCGTATCCGCCCGAGCTCGCCCCGATCGCGGGCGTGATGGAGGCGCCCGACGAGCCGGTGCCCGATCCGTTCTCCTTGCCGCCCGGGGAGGTTGCTCCGGCCGAAGTTCGGCAGGAGCAGGAACCCGCGGCCCCGATCCCGGCGCCGCCGCCGATGCAGATCACGGCCCGTCGCATCGAAGATGAGCCCTCGCGTCGCTTTCAGCCCGACGCCCTCACGCCGCCCGACGGCGCGCGTCTGAACGAACTCGCGCCGCCTCCAGCTGCTGCCGCGCCCGAGCCGTCGCCTCCGCAGGCTCCTTCCGCGCCGCCAGCAGGCGCGGGCGTGGTGCTGCCACCGCTGACGACGATGCCCGGGACCGAGTATGAGCTGCCGGCCCCACCGAAGCGCTCCTCGCCGATCGACCTTCCGCCAGCGCCCGACACCCGGGTCAAGCCGCAGCGTCCCAGCGGGCGGCCGCCAGCGGAAGCCGCCCCGATCCCGCCACCGCCTGCCCACGACGACATGGCTGCGGGGGACAGTGGGTTCGGTCTGGCGCTGCCCGTGGTCGAGGGCATCGACGAGCGCCTGCAGGAGGCCGACCCGCTCGCGGATGTCGTCGGAGCCCTTGCGGCGGCGGAGTCCTCTCCGCATCTGAGCACGGTCGATGGCGATGACGCAGAGGTCAACCCTGCGGCGGTCGCAGACGACGGTCCGCGCCTCGAACTCGACACCTCGCCAAAGCCCGCCGCCTCCTCGGCCCGCAAAAAAGAGGTTCCCAGCACGCCGGCGGGGCCTCCTCCGGTCAGCAAGGTCGGACCGCTTCCGGATGGACCGCCGTCGAGCTTCGGGGGCTTGGAGCTGGACACGAGCCGGGTCAAGCCCGCGCGCCGTCCGACGATGGAAGACTCCGATACGGGGCCTCGTCCTGCCGTGGCTCCCCGCGCGCGTCCACAGCCCAGCCCGGTGGACGGCAAATCGCGTGGTCCTCGGGGGTCGACGATGGCCGCCGTCATCGGATTTGGCGCGACGGTCCTGGCGATCGGACTGACCGTTCCGGTCGCCCAGGAGCGGGGCGGACTCTCGGCGCTGCTGGGGCTGGAGTCGAGCACGGCCGCTGCGCCCCAAACCCCGACGGAACCCGTCGAGGCCGCCGAACCCGTGGAGACGCCCGTGGTCGCGGCGGCGCCGCCGACCTGCCCGCCGGACACGGTCCGACTGAAGGTTCGCAAGGGCGCGGACGTGTGCATGGAGTCCGGCGAGTACCCCGGGCTGCGCGAAATCCCGAAGACGCAGGTGACGCTCGCCGACGCGAAGAAAGCCTGCGAAGACGGCGGCCGCCGGCTGTGCTCTGCGTCCGAATGGAAGCTCGCGTGCCGCGGGGCCGAAGGGCGCCGCCAGCCGTACGCTGGCGCCCGGGTCGAGGGGCGCTGCAACGACGCTCTCGACGGCGTCGGCCAGAACCTCAGCCGCTCGGGCGCCCGCGCCGAGTGCGTGTCGCCGGAGGGGGTGTACGACCTGGTAGGCAACGTCGGCGAATGGGTCGACGGTGGCGCGGTGCTTGGCGGAGACGCCATGACCAACCGAGCGTCGTGCACGACGCGCAAGAAGCCGGGCGCGTCCACGATGAGTCCTGCGATTGGGTTCCGGTGCTGCGTGTCGCTCGATGAAGGCGACGAGCCGGCGCCCGCGAAGTCGAAGCCGCGCCGGTCGAAGTAGGGTACTGTCCGCGCTCGATGCCAGTCGAAATCGACGTGCTTCGCAGTGCTCTCGCCGACGGCGGTACCCTCGACGCGCTCGACGCCTCGTTCGACGTGCTCGGTTCGCGCTACAGCGGCAAGGTTCGCGAGAACTTCACGCAGGACGGCGAGCGCATCATCATCGTCACCGACCGCGTCTCCGCGTTCGACGTCGTGCTCGGGACCATTCCCTTCAAGGGGCAGGTCCTCAACGGCCTCGCGCGTCACTGGTTCGAGCTGGCGGCCGAGGTGATGCCCAATCACATGCTCGGCACGCCCGACCCGCAGGCGACGCGCGCGATCGAGTGCGAGCCGATTCCGGTCGAGATGGTGGTGCGGGCGTACCTGACCGGCAGCGGGTCGACGAGCATCTGGCGCGCGTACGAACGTGGTGAGCGCACGTTCTGCGGGCATGCGCTCGCCGACGGGATGGTCCGCCACCAAAAGCTTCCCGCGGTGATCGTCACGCCCTCGACGAAGGCGCCCAAGGGGGAGCACGACGAGAGCGTCAGCAAAGAGGTGCTCTTCGAGCGCGGCCACATCGACCCGGACACGTTCGCCGAGCTCGAGGCAGCGGTGCTGAAGTTGTTCGCGTTCGGGCAGCGCAAGGCCGCCGAGCGCGGGTTGATCCTCGTCGACACCAAATACGAACTCGGGCGAACGCCCGACGGACGGATTGTGTTGATCGACGAGATCCATACCCCCGACAGCTCCCGCTACTGGTATGCGGACACGTACGAGGCGTCGATGGCTGCCGGCGAGGCTCCGCGCGCCCTCGACAAGGAGTTCTTGCGCGGATGGCTGGTCGAGCGCGGCTTCCGGGGCGAGGGCGACCCGCCGCAACTGAGCGACGAGATCCGCGTCGAAGCGGCGCAGCGCTACGTGGAGCTGTACGAGCAGCTGACCGGTACGGCCTTCGAGCCCGATACGACGCCGCCCGTGCAGCGGCTCGCGCGCAACCTGGGCGTCGGCTGAGCCGGCGGCTAGAGGGGAGGGCGCCGCGCGGGGGTTTTTCCCGTCGACGCGGGAATGAAGCGGCTGGCTGCTAGAGTTCGAACTCGCGCCATGGTCCAGCTCATCGCATCGATCGTCGCCTTCGCGCTCGGGATCCTCTTCCTCCCGATGCTGTTCTCCGGCATGCGGGTCCGCGGGACGACCAGCGCGCTCAAGGCCGGGGCGATCGGCGGCGCGCTCAGCGTGACGCTGGGCAAGGTGCTCGTCTCCGTGCTCACGCTCATCTTCCTGCCGATCGCGCTGCTCGGCCCCGTGGGCGCCTTCATCATTCAGGCACTCGTCAACGCGGCGATTCTCGCCCTCACGGCGCGGCTGAGTGACGGGGTCGAGTTCGACGGCCTCAAGACGACCGCCTGGGCCGCGGTCGCGCTCACGGTGCTGCAGACCGTGGTCCGCTTCCTCGGCTGACCGCGCGAGCGCAAAACGTGCTACCCAACCGATCTGCCGCAACTGGCGGCGGACGGCGGCGCAACCATGTGCGGTGTTTTCGGCATCTTCAATCACCCCGAGGCGGCCAATCTCACCTACCTGGGGCTTCACGCGCTCCAGCATCGAGGGCAGGAGTCGGCAGGTGTGGTGTCCAACCAGGAGGGCACCCTGCACGGCGTGCGCGCGATGGGGCAGGTCCGCAAGATCTTCACCCGTGACGCGCTTGCACAACTTCCCGGGCAGCACGCGATTGGGCACGTCCGGTACGCGACGTCGGGCGGCTCGCTGGTCAAGAACATCCAGCCGCTGTGGGCGCAGTATCGCGGGCGTTCGATCGCCATCGCGCATAACGGAAACCTGGTCAACGAAGAGGTTTTGCGTGCCGACCTCGAGGACGAGGGGGCCATCTTCTCTTCCCTCAGCGATACCGAGGTGATCCTGCAGCTGATGGCGCGAAGCCGGCGCAGTGGCTTCGCCGCCCAGCTCGCCGAGGCGCTCGGTCGCGTGCAGGGGGCGTACTCCATCGTGTTCACGACCGACGACGAGCTCATCGCCGTGCGTGACCCGCACGGCTTCCGTCCGCTGATTCTCGGTCGTCTCAAGAGCGCACCGGAGACGTACGTGGTTGCATCCGAGACGTCCGCGTTCGATCTGATCGAGGCGGAGCGCATCCGAGACGTCGAGCCCGGGGAGATTTTGACCATCACCAGCCAGGGCCTGTCGAGCTCGCACATGAGTAAAGCGCCTCGCCGCTTCTGCGTGTTCGAGCACGTGTACTTTGCACGGCCGGACTCGGTGCTCGACGGCATGTCGGTCTACGAAGCCCGCATTGCGATGGGCGAGCAGCTCGCCAAGGAACACCCGGTCGAGGCGGACGTCGTGATCCCCGTGCCCGACTCGGGCGTCGTGGCCGCGCTGGGCTACAGCCACGCCAGCGGTACGCCGTTTCAGATGGGCCTGATCCGCAACCACTACGTGGGGCGGACCTTCATCGAACCCAGCGACTCGATCCGGAACTTCGGCGTTCGGCTCAAGCTCAACGCGGTGCCGCAGGTGCTCTCGGGCAAGCGCGTCGTCGTGGTCGACGACTCGATCGTGCGGGGCACCACCTCGCGCAAGATCGTTCGCTTGCTGCGTCAGGCCGGGGCCACCGAGGTCCACGTGCGCATTTCGTCTCCGCCGGTCGACGGCCCGTGCCACTACGGGATCGACACGCCAACCCGCGCCGAACTCGTCGCGTCCACGCAGACGGTCGAGCAGATCGCCAAGACCATCGCCGCCGACTCCCTGGGCTACCTCAGCCCCGAGGGGCTGCGGGCCGCCGTTCGCTCGGATGACGAGAAGAACTTCTGCGACGCCTGCTTCACCGGCGACTACCCGCTGCCCCTCTCCGAGGGCCCGGCCCGCAAGCAGCTGCGCCTCATCGAGGTGTAGGGCCCACCGTTCTCTTTCACGTCGAGATACGCACGATGAACGACATCGCCACGGTCACCGTCGAACACAACAAGGTCATGGATCTCATGGCGCGCCTCACCGAGCGCCTGGACGAGCTCCGGAGGCATCTTTGACTACGCTCGCAGCGTCGAGCGACTTGAAGAGATCGAAGCCCAGACCGCAGAGGCGGACTTCTGGGAAGACGCGGACGCGGCCCAGGTCGTCGTGCGCGAGCAGGCCGGGCTGAAGCAGGTCGTCGAGAGCATCGACGATGCCGCGGGCGCGCTCGAGGAGGCGCGGACCCTGTACGAACTCGGCCGCGAAGAGGGCGATGAGGAGAGCATGACCGAGGCGTGGGAGCAGCTTCAGGGCTGTGACGCCTTGGTCGGCAAGCTCGAGTTCCGACGCATGCTCTCCGGTGAGCACGACGCGTGCGGAGCGATGCTGAGCGTCAACGCGGGGGCGGGCGGCGTCGACAGCCAGGATTGGGCCGAGATGCTGCTGCGCATGTACATGCGCTGGGGCGAGCGCCACGGCATGAAGGTCAACGTGCTCAGCTACGGTGAGGGTGAGCAGGCCGGCATTCGCGGCGCGGAGATCGAGCTGCAGGGCGAGTACGCGTACGGCTACCTGCGCTCGGAGATCGGCGTTCACCGACTCGTCCGCATCTCTCCGTTCGACGCGCAGGCGCGCCGGCAGACCGGATTCGCCTCCGTCATGGTGATGCCCGACCTGGGCGAGGACGACATCCAGATCGAGCTGGACCGCACCGAGATCCGCGAAGACACGTATCGCAGCTCGGGCAAGGGCGGTCAGCACGTCAACAAGACGGACTCGGCGGTTCGCCTCACGCACTTGCCGACGGGCATCGTCGTCGCATGCCAAGCCGAGCGCTCGCAGCACAAGAACCGCGCCAAGGCCGAGAAGATGCTCAAGGCGCGCCTGTGGGCGGTCGAGCAGGAGAAGCGTGACGCCGAGCGGGCGGCCCTCGCCGGAGATAAGAAGGCCATCGAGTGGGGCTCCCAGATCCGCTCGTACGTGCTGCACCCGTACCGGCAGGTCACCGACCACCGCACGTCGCTGAAGGTCAGCAACGTCGATGGCGTGCTCGACGGAGACTTCGACAACTTCATCGAGTCCTATCTGCTTCAAACCGGTGAATCGGCGGAGGACGCCAACGCATGAACCGGGTCGGCACGGTTCTCGGGGGCTTCAGCGCGCTCGACTGGCTCATCGCGTGGCGGCATCTCCGATCTGGAGACGACCGCCCCGCCTGGGTCCGTCCGCTGCTGCTCACGGCCGTGTACTTGATCCTCATCGGCGGCGGCATGGCGTACTACGCCAGCACGCTATCGAGCTCGCCACCTCCGGTCATCGACGGCCCCTTCGGTCCGATCGAGCCCACGGTGACCGCCACCCCGCTCGAGCAGTGGTTCGGGGTGTTCGGCGGGTTCACGCTGATCATCGGCGTGATGGCGCTGACCTTCGCGCTGTTGGCTCGCTTCTTCAGCTTGTTACCGACGGTGATCACGATGTCGGTGCTGCTGGGGTGCATGGCGCTGGTCATCGTGCTCAGCCTCATGAGCGGGCTCGAAGGCGACCTGCGCGACAAGATCCTCAACCAGAAGGCGCACATTCGAGTCTCGCGAGAAGACGGCAAGCCGTTCTCCGACTATGGGGCGCTGGCGGATGCGCTCGCACGCGGGGAGGGGATCGCCGGTGCGAGCCCGTACCTCGAGGGCGAGATCATGGTTCGCAGCGGGCTGAACCGGCAGGGCGCGGTGCTCTCGGGGATCGTGCCGTCGCGCCAGACCGACGTGTCGAACCTGCCGGAGATCATCGAGCAGGGCGACTACACGTACCTCGAGAATCCCGAGGCCATCCCCGAGAACGACCCGTTCTCCCTCGAGGGCCCCGGGACCCCGTATCGGCTTCGACACCTCGAAGACGAGCGCAAGAAGAACGCAAAGGTCGACCGCGTCTCGGATGACGAGCGCACCGAGAACGACGTCGGCTTTGGCGCTGCTGGGCTCGGACCCACGGGCGCGAAGGACGGCGTGGATGCGGCGCCCAAGAACAAGCTGCCCAAGCGCCCCGCGCTGCCCGGGCTCGAAGACCTCGATGTGCCGGCCGAGGGGGACGACGGCGGTTGGGAAGATCCTCAGGACGAACTCGAGGCAATCAAGGCGCCGCCTGCGAAGCCGGCGTCGGCTTCGGACCAGGCGCGCTCGGCCCTGCTGGGCGACATCCCGTCGGTTCAGGAGCGCCTCGCGGCACCTCCGCAGCCGCCCGAGGATGACGGCTGGGAAGACCCCACCGCGGAGCTGGGGCTCGAGGCGGACGTCCAGGATGGCTGGGAGGATGGCTGGGAAGACCCCAGCCCCGGCGCAAACGGTGGGGGTGCGGAGCAGGGGGGGCCGGTCGAGCCGCTCGTCGAGGAGGGGCCTTCGTTCGAAGTGTCCGGTCCTGGCAACCCCATCCTCATCGGCCGCGAGCTCTCGATGGAGCTCGGGGTGCGGTTGGGCGCGAGCGTCCAGCTCATCACGCCGATCGGCCGCATCACGCCAGCGGGGCAGGTGCCCGGGCAGCTCGCCGCCAAGATCGGCG
>JBCCQM010000068.1:0-36737 GCA_039024335.1 Myxococcota bacterium | reverse complement strand
GGCGCCACCGATTCGGGCGACACGTCCGGCGAAGCGCCGGACGACGACGGCGAGGACACCAGCCCCACGACCGACGACGGGAGCTCGGCCAGCGCAGGCGGCTCCACCTCGGGCAACGCGGACGACACCGGCGGCGGTGACGACAGCACCGGTGGTGACGACGGACAGCAGACGGGGGAGGACCTCCCGCCGCCGCCTGCGACCGGGGTCCAGATCGTTCACGTCACCGCCGACCAAGGCGTGCGCGTCCCGATCGTGCTCGACTCGGCGCTCGTCGATGGTGGCCAGCGAAACGCGCCGCTCCTGAAGAACCGCGGCACCATGATTCGTGCGTTCTACGAGCTCGACCCCGGCTTCGAGTCTCGCGACATCTACGGAATCCTCTACGTCCAACAAACCGACGGCACGGTCACCGAGCACGGCTCCTTCGTCGACGTGTTCGAGAAGGACTGCACCGGTGAGGCGGAGATCGACTGCCGCTACGGAACGCTTCCGAACAGCTTCTTCTGGGCCGTTCCCCCCGAAGAAGTGCAGCCGGGCATGACGTACCGGATCGAGCTCTTCGAGACTGCGCCCGGGCATGAGGATGACGTCTCGGACAAGGTGCCGAACTTCCCTGCCGACGGTGGCTCGATGGTGGTCGGCATCGAGGACTCGTACATGAAGATGCGGGTCGTACTCGTACCGTTCGACCACGACATCGGGGCCGAGTGCCCGGAGCCTCCTGACATCGCCGCGCCGCTGGGCGACGAGAGCGACCGGACCGTCTCGGACTTCTTCGCGGAGCGCCTGCTCTCGCAGAACCCCGTGGATGAGGTCGAGATCATCCAGCACGAAGTCGTTCGCTATACGGGCAGCCTTCGCAACGCGAGCCTGCTCGGCACGCTCCAGCAGCTGCGTTTCCAGGAGGGGGCCCCGCCGGAGTACTACTACTACGGCGTGGCGCGGCCCTGTGACGGGGGCCCGGACTTTGCCGGCGTTGCACAGCTGGGCGGCCCGACGATGGGCCAAGCCGGACAACGAGTGGGCTGGGGCGTGTACTACTCGAACGTGGGCACCACGGCGGAGACGTTCGTCCACGAGATCGGGCACGAGCAGGGTCGCTCGCACATCGCCTGCAACGGCGAAGAGGCGGGCGTCGATCCCAGCTACCCGGACCACCCCAACGGCGACCTGCTCAGCTACGGCATCGACGTCTTCTCGCCGACGAGCTTCGAGGTCCACACCCCCTCGACGCACGACTACATGACGTACTGCTCGGACACGTGGGTGAGCGAGTGGGCCTACAACAAGGTCGTGCCGTGGATCGCCGAGATCAGCAGCTGGGAGCTCTCCGACAGCGCGCCGGAGTCCAAGGTCGCGCTGCTCGTCGGCACCGTACGCGCCGACGGAACCGAAGATTGGTACACGACCGTTGGCTACGCCCCGACCGAGCGCAGCGATCGTCACACCGTTCGCTTCGATCTCGCCGACGGGACCACCGTCGAGACGCCGGCGATGTGGACGAACTGGGAGCGTAGCGACGACGTCAACGTCATCGTCCCGCTCCCCACCGCCATGCCCGAGGTCTCGAGCTTAGCCTGGACTGCCGACGGCATCGCGCACCCCGTGGACCGAACCTCCATCGCCTCCTTGGCCCTGGCCCCCACGCCCTGACCTCGGAGTCGGCCGATCCAAGGGGCACGCGCCACCGCGCCGTGCCCCTTTCTTCGTGGTTTGCTCCGAATCGACCGACTCACCGAGAACAGCGAAAGTCGGCCGACCGGGCGCCCTTGGGGGAAGCGCTGTGGACTGGCGTACCGAACCTCCTCGCAACCCCCGGAGCGAGGCCACCGGACCAGAAGCCAAGCCCACGCGGATATTTCGGATACCCCCTCAGCACGCGCAAACCGCGAGCGAAGCGAGAGGCGCCCTACCGGGCGCCCTTGGAGGTGTGAAGCGAGGGGAACCGACGCACCGAACGGCCTCGGAAACCCGGCGCAAGGCCACCGGACCAAAAGCCAAGCCTAAGCGGGCATTCCCGAATCCCGCCCTCAGCACGCACAAACCACGAGCAAAGCGAGAGGCGCCCTACCGGGCGCCCTTGGAGGGGTGAAGCGTAGGAGGCTTTGCCTCCGAAGCGAGGGGGACCGAGAGGTCCCCCTCATAGATCAGATCCCCGCCAGCGGATCGCGCGAGTCGGACAGGTCGACCTTCCGACCGTCGTCCTTCTTCTTGCGAGGCTTCCGCTTGCCGCCGCCGTTGCCCGCGGGGCGCTTGCCGGACGGCTTGGCCGCAGCTGAGCCTTCTTTGTAGCGCGCGCCTTCGGTGCGGTCGGCGTCGGCACCCTGGGCCGCCTGCGGCTCTTGGGTGTCCTCGGGCACGGAGCTGGCCGAGATGACCTTCGCTTCGCCGACGGGCTCCGGGGGGGCTTCGGGCTTCTTGTTCTGGGTCATGAACCAGTAGCCGCCGCCCGCGGCCGCCAGCACGACCACTGCTGCCAGCGCGATGAGTCCGCCCTTGCCGCCCGAGGGCTTGATGTCGTCGTCGTAGTCGTAGTCGGCCATACCACCGCCCATCGGCGCGGCGGATGCCGGAGCCGCGGCGGCGAAGGGAGCGTCGCTCGCGGGCGCGGCGGCAGGTGCCGGCGCAGCAAAGGGGTCGTCGCTCGCAGCGGGGCTGGCCGCGGCGGGCGCGGGGGCAGGAGCAGGGGCCGCCGCAGCGGGGGCCTCATCAGCCTCGTCGCCAGCGGCCGACTCGAGCGCTTCGTACAGGGTCGCAATCTCCTCAGCCAGCTGAGCGGGCACGTCTTGGCCCGATGCCTCGAGCTCGGCTTTCTGCGCCTCGAGGGTCTCGAGCCGGGCAATAGACTGTTCGATCCACGCCTCGTCCGTCATGTCGTCTCTTTTCCGTCTCCAGGGGGCGCGGGAGCAGGTGGGGTCCCGCGGCCGCACTATACCGGACCGGCCCGGGTTCGCGCAGCGTGGACATTCGCCCCACTGCGCGCGGAGCGAGAGCCGGCCTCTAGCAGCCTGTGGTGCAACCCGTCACGACGCCTCGCTCGTCCTTTTTCGCTCCTGGCGGCGTCGCCAAAACTTGCAGTACGCCCGGTTCGCGCTTCGGCTCCTACCCAGGAGCGAAAAATCCATCGCGATCCGCCGCGCCGGACTAAACCACAGGCCGCTAGGTGGGCTTCGGTGGCGGCGCGGTCCTGCGGTTGGTATTTCCCGAGTCATGGGCGATGACCTCGAGAGCTCCAGCAAGGCGCCTGACGCGGGGGAAACCTCGAAGAACGGCGCGTCCGAGGGCGGCCCCGAGGCGGCGAAGGACGTGCCCAAACGCGGCAGCCGGTGGTGGTACGCCCTGCTGTTGATCCTCGTCGTCGAGTTCTACGTGTACGGACGGCGGGGGGAGATCGAAGTCTGCGTCGGTAAAGAAGGCGTCCATGACTTCGCGCTGCTCGGGCAAGAGCGGGACGACACCAATCGCTGGAAGTTCCCACGGTGCGAGACTCGGGTGAACCTCGGGCTCAAGTCGAACTACGAGCTGCTCGTGGAGGATGCCGCGAAGAACGCCTGCCGCGGGCAGACGATGCTCAAGCATCGCGGTGAAGGGCCCGCCTGCGTCAAGCAGACGCAGTCGTGGCAGCACCAGACGCAGACGTCGTTCATTCCGCCCTGGGACCGTCGCTACTACGAGCACCTGCTGTGGTTCGCATTTTAGCCGGACCCGACGCGGCGCTGCGCATCGAGTTCGAGGCCGACTACGACCCCATCGAGGCGGTTCGCTTTCAGCGGCTCGGGCCTCGCGACCCGACGCTCGCGCTGACCTCGAACGCAGCGTGGCGGACGAGCCATACGCCCGAGGGTCCCGCCACGGTTCGCGTTCGTTGGAACGGGCGGCGCGTCGTCGCAGACGCGTGGGGAGACGGCGCTCGCTGGGCGCTGACGCGTACGCCTCGGATGTGCGGTGCCGAAGACCACGCGCGCACGTTTGATGGACGCGTCCCGTGGCTCCGCGAAATGCAGCGGCGGCACGGGTCGATCCGCTTGGGATGCGGGCTGCGGGCGGCCGAGGTGCTGCCCGCCGTGATCCTGCAGCAGCGCGTTCGGTTCGCCGAGGCGGCCGAGAGCTGGCGGACGCTGCTGTGGCGTCATTCGGACGTCGCACCGGGCCCGCGACGGATGTGCCTGCCGCTGCGCGATCGGGCTTGGCGCGATCTCACCGTGGCCGAGTTCGGCGCATTCGGCATCGACGCAAAGCGGGCCCGGACCCTCCGAGAGTGCGCGCTGCACATGTCGAAGATCGACCGCGTCGATCGAGTCGGTACGATCGACGGAGCCCGCGCCCTCCTGCCCAAGCTTCGCGGCGTGGGCCCGTGGACATCACAGCTGCTGCTCGGCGTCGCGTTCGGCGACGCTGACGCCGTTCCGGTCGGCGACTTCCACCTGCCTGGCTACGTTGCGTACGCGTTCGAACGACGCACGCGCGCCACCGACGACGACATGCTGGCGCTGCTCGAGCCCTATCGGCCGCATCGATACCGTGTGATCCGGCTGCTCATGGCTGCCGGCGTGAAGAAGCCTCGGCGAGGCCCGCGGTTCACAGGCACCCCGATGTAGATCTCGATGACATCGCGACGTCAGGGAGCGCGCTCGACGGCGCAATACGCCGATGGCATGATCGGAACTGCCCCCCCGGTGCGTGATCCGTCCCAGGTGCCTCCGCATCCCCTCCAGGGGGTCGTGACGGCCTCGGTCCCGAGCCACCGCTTCCGCCCCGGCGAGAAGATCGGGCGATACGTGCTGCTCGAGCAGGTCGGCCAGGGCGGCATGGGCGTTGTCTTTGCGGCCTTCGACCCGCAGCTCAACCGCAAGATCGCGCTGAAGATCCTGCAGTCGACGGAATCCGAAGCGAAGCCCGGGGAGGCTCGCGAGCTTCGTACGCGACTGTTCCGCGAGGCACAGGCGATCGCGCAGCTCTCACACCCCAACGTCATCACGGTGTTCGACGTCGGCACCGTCGGTTCGTCGGTGTTCGTGGCGATGGAGTTCGTCGAGGGGATGACGCTCACGCAGTGGCTCGAGCGGGAGCAGCCGCTGCGGGCGATCACTGCGATGTTCGTCCAGGCGGGGCGGGGGCTGAGCGCTGCGCACCAGGCCGGCCTGGTTCACCGCGACTTCAAGCCCGACAACGTGCTCGTGGGGTTCGACGGCACGGCGCGGGTCTCGGACTTCGGCTTGGCACGCTCCGATCCGAGCGCGGTCGTCGACGAAGACGAAGAGGATCCCGACGCGGCTTTCGAGCCGTTGACCGAGGCGGAAGACGCGAACCTGCTCTCCTCACCGATGACCCAGACCGGTGCCGTGGTGGGGACGCCACGCTTCATGGCCCCCGAGCAGCACGCCGGAGCGCGTGCGGACCCGCGTGGAGACCAGTTTGCCTTCTGCGTCGCGCTGTACCACGCGCTTTACGGACAAGACCCCTACGTCGCGCACTCGATGGAGCGGCTCGTTCAGGCCAAGCAGAACGGCCGGATCCAAGAGCCCCCGCAAACCGTTCGGGTGCCGGGTCGGCTGGAGCAGTTGGTGTGGCGTGGACTCGCACCGGACCCCAACCGTCGTTACCCGACGATGCAAGCGCTGCTCGACGACCTCGTCGAAGAGGATGTCGACCGCGGGCGACCGATGCTTCGATGGGCGGCGGCGCTGGGACTTTCAGGCACCGTGCTCGGCGTTGCCGCGCTGCAAACGGAAGACGCCGAGGAGGCGCCGGAGTGCAAGGACGGTCCAGAGGTTTGGGCCGAGCTGTGGTCGAACGAGCGGCGACAAGCCGTACGTGCTGCGTTCGAAGTCGAGGCACCGGCTGTTGCGGACGGGGCCTGGACAGCGCTGCAAGCGGGTCTGGACGACTACCGAGATGGATGGCTCGCCGAGTATCGTGATGCCTGCGCCGCGACGCGCGGTCGGACGCGTGCTGCCGACGACCGCGTGTTTGCACTTCGGACCGCGTGTCTCGATGACCGACGCCAAGCGGTCGCCGCCATGCTCGACGTGTACGAGGCACCTGACGATGCGCTGCTCCGAGCCGTCGCCCCCGCGGTGCGCGAGCTTCCCGACGTAGCGCTGTGTGCAGACGTCCCGGTCCTGCTCTCCCGTGGTCCTGTGTCCGACGACGCGCAACAGCGCACGGTCGCGGGGTCGGTTCGTGGCGCGCTGATGAAGGCGCAAGTGCTGATGGTCGCCGGTAAGGTCGAGGCGGCGGCCGACGTTGCCCGCCGCGCGGTCGCCGACGCGGACGCGCTGGCCTCCGTGGAGCTGTCTTCCGAGGCCCGGCTCGTGCTCGGGCGGGCGATGGATCACGCGGGTCAATACGTGCAGGCCGAAGCGCAGCTGCGCGATGCCGTGTGGGCGGGGACCCGGGCTGGGCGTGACGATGTCGCGGCGCGTGGGGCATTGCTGCTCGTAAGCGTGGTCGGCGACCGCCTCGGCCGTCACGAAGAGGGGCGCCGATGGGAGGAGCACGCGCGAGCGCTGCTCGATCGCATGGGAGACCAAGGCATGCTGCGCGCCAAGCTCGAGAACAACGCCGGTAGCCTCGACTACCGCAGCGGTTCGTATGACGCGGCGCGGTCGCACTACGAGCGCGCGCTCGCTTTGCGCGCAGACGCTTTGAACGACCCCGTTGGGCAGGCGCGCTGGATGGTCAACCTCGGCAACATCGCGCTGGCGCAGCGTCGTCTCGGAGACGCGGTCGAAGTGCTCGAGGAGGCGCTCGCCAGCGCCGAGTCGGGGGCGCCCAGTGCCGCGTCCACCCGCGCGACCATCCTCGCCACGCTTGGACTCGTCCACCTGGAAAAGGAAGAGTACGGGGCCGCTCGCGAGGCGCTGGTCGAAGCGGAGCGTGGGCTCATCGCGTCGCTCGGTGAGCAGCATCCGTTCGTATCGACGGCCCGCTTGAACCTCGCGGTCGCCGACGAGTCTCTCGGACGGGGTGAGGACGCGAAGGCCGGGTTCGATCGGGTCGCGGCGGCGCTGATCGATGTGGTCGGGGAGCAGCATCCTGCGTATCGGGAGGCGGTGCTCGGTCGGGCTCGCTGCGCGCGGCTCTCCGGGCATCTCGACGATGCGGGTCTCGCCCTCGACGCCGCGTGTGCGGTCGATGATCTCGTCTCCGATCCGCTGGTCATTCTGTGTCGGCTCGAGCGGGCCGAGCTCGCGCGCCTTCAGGGCGAGCTGGAGGTGGCGGTGACGGGGTTCTCGGAGACCGCTGCGATGTACGAGCAGCGCAACGATAACGACCCGCGTCCGCACGCGCAGGCGTTGTTCGGCCTCGCAAAGATCCATCGTGCACGTGGCCAGCGCGACGAAGCTGCGAACGCGCTTGCAGGTGCGCACGCGGCCTTGGATCGCGTCCGCGGGTTCGAGCCGAAGCTGCGGACCGAGCTGCGTGCCTTCGAGACGGAAGGCCTCGCGCAAGCGCCCGACGCGTCCGAGGGGTGAGGGTCACGACCCGCGGTTGCGGGCGACGAAGCGGGCTTTGTTCTTCCGCCCGCGACGCTCCATCACGGGGAGCAGCGCGCGTCGAAGGACTGGGAACACGTACGCGAGCGTGGCGAGGTGACCTCCGAGTCGGGGCTGCATGCGCTCCACCTGTCCGTCGGCTGCGCAGGCGAGCACGAGGCTTGCGATCTCCTCGCTCGTGCTCATCGGCTGTGAGAACACCAGATCGGGGACGTGGTCGATGTCCTCCATGATGAAGCCGGTGTCGACCGGTCCCGGCGAGACCACGGACATGCGGACGCCAGCGTCGCGGACCTCCTCCGCCATCGCGATCGTGAAGGCGCGCAGCCCGAATTTCGTGGCCGAGTAGACGGCCTCGTGGGTGACTGGCACGCGGCCCGCGAGCGAGGCCACGTTGACCACCGCGCCGCCGGTCGTGCGCAGATGGGGCAGGGCAAGTCGCGTCAGCACGATGGGCGCGGTCAGGTTGACCTGCACGACCGACGCAAGCTCCGCCGCGGTGTAGTTCTCGATGCCGCCGCGCATGTTGGCCCCGGCGTTGTTCACCAGCCCGTCGATCTGTCCGAAGTGTTCGACGGCGCGTTCGACCAGCGCTGCGCAGTCGTCGGGTTTGGAGACGTCGCTGGGAACGGCCAGCGCGTCGACTCCCTCGGACCGCAGCGCGTCGGCCAGGGCTTCGAGTCGTTCAGCGCCGCGGGCCGCGAGCACCACGGCCGCACCGGCGCGCCCAAACTGGCGGGCACAGGCTTCCCCGATCCCCGCGGAGGCGCCGGTGATGATGACGGTCTGGCCAGAGAACGAAGCGGTCACGGCACCGAGTGTACGCAGCAACCAACGCAAACGCCCGGCGCGAGGCCGGGCGTCGATGCATCGTGAGGGCTGCTAGCAGCCTGTGGTGGAACCCGGCGCGGCGGATCGCGATGGTTTTTTCGCTCTTGGGTAGGAGCCGAAACGCCGCTGTACCGGGCGTACTGCAAGTTTTGGCGACACCGCCAGGAGCGAAAAGGACGAGCGAGACGCCGTGTTGGGTTCCACCACGGGCTGCTAGAAGCGGCCTTGAAGGCTGAAGCCGCTGAACCCGCGGCCGAAGGCCGGCGCGGCCGTCAGCGTTTCGACGGGGCGGGTGGCCATGCCTTGGGACTTCTTTCGCTTCTTGACCCCGAGCACGATGAGCGCGACCGAGCCGCCGATGAGCAGCGGAGCCAGCACCGCGCCGGAGATCAGCACCGCGTTCGCGCGCCGTCCGTCGTCGTTGGCGTCGTCGATCTTGCCCTGCGCGATGGCTTCGAGGGTGGCATCCCCGTTTGCGTCCGTGAACTCTTGCTGCGCCGCGTTGTAGTCCTCTTCGGCGGTGTTGCCGAGAACCGATCCGAGGGGGATCATCACGGCCGCGCCGATGCCGAGCGCACCCAGCGCGACGCCGCCGATGAGCAGGCCCATGCCGTTGTCGGCGGGCGGTGCTGCGGTCGGTTGCGGCTGAGGTTGAGGGGAGCCGGTGTCGCCGTCGCCGGTGCCGCCGTCGCCGACGGGCACGGGCGTCGTCTCTTCCTCTTGTTGCGCCTCTTCGAGCAGCTTGTCGAGCTTGGCGGCCATCGTCTGGATCTCGCCGAGCACCGCCACGCTGTCGCCGTGAACCTTCTGGAAGTCGGCGTAGTAGGCCTGCAGCGTGCTCTTGCCCATTTCGAGCTGCTTGACGTCGCGGTTGCCCTCGGCGTCGACGATGCCCTCATAGGCTTGGATGTGCGCGTCGAGGATGTTGAGGATCAAGCTCTCGCGGATGGCCTGGTTGTCCCCGGACTCGTCGACGAGGTTCAGCAGCCGCGTGAAGGTTTCGGCGGCGCGCTTGTAGTCCTTGGCCTCCATGTAGTCCTGGCCCTCGGAGTACAGGCGGGCCACTTCCTCTTGGCTCGGTGCGGCGAAGGCCACGGCCGGGACCGAGGTGCCGATCAGCGCCGAAGCCACGGCCAGCGCGCCAAAGCGCTGCTGGAGGCGCCGTAGCGTGCGTCGGGCGGCGTGGGAGGGAGCGGGGGCTGCCATGGCGTGGAGTCTCACCAAAGTCATCCTGAACGTCAAACAAACACCGCGGTTGGGGCCGTGAAGCTCAGCCAGACAGGCGCGCAGCCGCTGCTGGGTCCACGAGGCACAGGCGCTCGAAGGCCACGTCCGCGCCGCCAAACTTGGCGCCGGCCTTGTTTGCAGCCCGAATGCTCTTGACCAGGCCCTCCAGGCACCGGCTGGCCAGATCCGGCTCCCAGGTGAGCAGGTTCCGCTCCGCGATTTCACGCTCCAGGGCCGAGAACACGCCGCGCGCGAGCTTGGCCTGATTGGTGCCGAGGCAGATCTCGGCGAGCGTCAGCTGGCGCACGAATCGGCCGCGCGGGGTCGCGGCTTCGCCGATCCGCTCTCGGGCCAGCTTCATCGCGTCCATGGGCTTGGCTGCCATGCTCCCGCGCACGTCGGCCATCGCGGCCGCCTCGGCAGCGTCGGGGTTGCCGCCTCCACCGCCGTCGCCGTCGCCCGAGGCGGTCAAGCTGGCCAGCCACGCTTTTGTCTCGTCATCGGCGAGCGGCGAGCCGTCGCCCGCGCTGTAGTCGACCAGGTCGGGCATCCGCCGAAGCATCGCGGCCACCTCTCCCGCAAGCGCCGCCCGTGCGGGCGCGTAGGCCTCGCCCAGGTTCTCGAGAGCCTGGTCGGTGAGTCGGTTCAGGTCGAGGTTGAACCGAAACTGCTGCAGCGCCGACTCGGTCTCCTCGATGAGCGCGGCCCACTTTGCGTTGGCGGCGATGGTCTCGAACTGCTTGCGCCGCGGTGCGGGCAGCGGGGGAATCTTGGTCTTGCCCCCGGCGTCGGCGGGGGGCGCCTTGTGCAGGTGCATCCACAAGCCGGCGCGAAGGAGGCGGTACGCAGCTGGGGTCGACAGCTCGGCGCGCCGCAAGACACCGGCGGCCTTGGCCAGCGAGCGGCCGGTATCGAGCAGGAACTTGTTGACGTCCTCCGCGTTGCTGACGTCGGCTGCGGCCGTCGGCATCGGTGCGGCCGCAGCCGCGGGCTTCGGCGCGGGTGCGGCGGGGGTCGGGGCGGCCGCGGGTACTGCCGCCGGCTTGGGCGGTGGCGGCGGCTTCGGGGGCTCCTTCTTCTGCTCGGGGACGGCCAGAAGCATCCGTTGGATGCGCTGGTTCATCGGCGTGGACGTGGGCGCGTGGTCTTCGAAGCGGGTGCGCAGCGTCGTCGCCAACGCCTTGAACGACGCCTCGAGGGCGAGCACCGTCGGCCGATCTGCGGGCTTGAGCGTCTCCGCACCGAGGGCGTTCTCCAGCTGCGTCAGCAACCACGCCAGCGCGTTTCCTCGCCCTCGCGGTCGAGTGGGAAAGAGGGTCTCGTGGAAGCGCTCCACGATCTGCTCCGTGACGACGAGGCCGAGAGGGAGCTCCTTGAGACCGCGCTGCTTGTAGCGCGCGAAGGTGAAGTACGACGCCATGAGCGCGTCTTTCGCCTTGGTCTTGAGCAGCTCGCCCGCGAGCTTCTCGACCTCTCGCCAGTCGATCTCGCCGCCGGTCGGCGAGTCGAGCTTTGCGATCTCGTTGCGGCACGCCTCGTATGACTCGTCGTAGCGGGCGTCGTCTCCGGCCGGCGCGTCCGGGCGGATGGGCTCGATCCAGGGCTTCGCCTCTTCGCGAAGGGCGTCCATCGGATCGGCCTTCTCTGGTTCGGGCGCGGGCTCAGGTGCAGGCGCAGCGGGAGGTGCCGGCGGCGTCGCGGCGGTGGGTGGGGCGGCGGGCGGCGGCGTCGCAGCTGCAGGGGGCTCGGTCGCGGCGGCCGGCGCCGGAGGTGCCGAGGTGGCTGGAGCGGGGGCGGGCGCAGGCGGCGTGGGAGCGGCGGGCGCGGGTGGGGGAGGCTCTGGTGCCGCCTTGGGAGCCTCGGGCAGCTTCATCTTGATGCGCGTGAGCGCGTCGGAGACGCCCCGCGCCGACGGGCTGTGGTCCTCGAGCTTCTCGCGCGACTTTGTCGCGAGCGACTTCCACTGCTCGTCGATCAGGTCGACCGCCGGTCGATCGCTGGGCTGCAGGGGCAGCCCCGGCAGCGCGAGCTCCAGGCGGTCGACCAACCACCCCAGCGCGTTGCCTCGACCCCGCATGCGTCGCGCGGGCGGGAACATCGTGTCCCAGTACTGCTCGAACAACCCGTCGAGCGTTGCGAGGCCGACCGCCAATCCGGGCAGTCCCTCGCTCTGCAGCATCGCATACGTGTAGTAGCTCGCGACCAGCAGGTCCTTGCTCGTGCTCTTGAGCAGCTCACCCGTGGTCTTGGCAACCGGCTTCCATTCGATCTCCCCACCGGTCGGTGAGTCGAGTGACGCCATCAGCGCGCGGACCTCCTCGTAGCGAGGGTCGTAGGCGGCGTTTTGTCCCGCCGGTTCGGCGTCGGAGATCTTCTGGAGCAGTTCGCTCGCGCGGCTTTGGATGTCTTCAGCGAGTGCCATGGACGTGGTCGAGAGCAGTGGAGAATGCGAAGACGCCGCAGCCCCGAATGCAATTCGAAGCTACGGCGATACCGAGGCGGCTCCGGGTCAGGGAGCGGGAGCGCAGCGCACGGGTTGTTGCGCTGCACTCGAGCGGCTCAGGTCTTGTCGAGCTTGCCGACCAGCGACAGGGTGAACGACGCACCCATGTACTTGAAGTGCGGGCGCACCTGCATGTCGACCTTGTACCAACCGGCCTGACCGGGCACGTCTTCGACCGTGATCTTCGCGGCGCGAAGCGGCTTGCGGGAGCGGACGGCCGGGGCCGGGTTCTCCATGTCGGCGACATACTGGCGAATCCAGTTGTTGAGCTCGCGCTCCAGGTCACCGCGCTCCTTCCACGTACCGATCTGCTCGCGCTGCATCACCTTGAGGTAGTGCGAAAGGCGGGTGATCACGAACATGTACGGCAGCTGGGTGCCGAGGCGGTAGTTGAGCTCGTTGGCCTTGCCCTCTTCGGTGTCGGCGAAGATCTTGGCCTTCTGGCACGAGTTCGCGGAGAAGAACGCCGCGTTGTTCGAGTCCTTGCGGAAGGTCAGACCGATGAAGCCCTCCTCGGAAAGCTCGAACTCCCGACGCTCGGTGAGCTGGATCTCCGTGGGGATCTTGGTCTGAATCTCGCCCATCGCCTTGTACTGGTGCAGGGGCAGGTCTTCGACCGCGCCGCCCGCCTGGGGGCCGATGATGTTCGGGCACCAGCGGTACTTGGCGAAGCTGTCCGCCACGCGGGTGGCGAGTGTGATGGAGGCGGGCCCCCACAGGTAGTTGTCGTGCTTGCCGGTGGCGTCCTCGGAGAAGTTGAACGACTTCACCGGGATGGTGTCCTGGCCGTAGGGCAGGCGCAGCAGGAAGCGCGGCATGCAGAGGCCGACGTAGCGCGCGTCCTCGGACTCGCGGAACGAGTGCCAGCGAGCGTACTGCGGGCCTTCGAACAGGGACTTGAGGTCCTTGAGCTTGGGCAGCGGCTCGAACGACTCTTCCCCGAAGAACTCGGGGCCGGCGTTGGCGAAGAACGGCGCGTGCGACATGGCGGCCACCGACGCGCAGCTCTGCAGGAGCTGGATGTCCTGAGGACCGGGGCCGAAGTCGAAGTTGGCGACCATCAGCCCGAACGGCTTGCCGCCGAACGTGCCGTACTCGGCCGAGTACACGGTGCGGTACAGGCCCGACTTGGGGATCTCGGGCGAGTCCTCGAAGTCGTCGAGCAGGTCCTGCTTCGAGCAGTTCAGCACCTCGATCTTGCAGTTCTCCCGGAAGTTGAACTTGTCGACCATGTACTTGAGACCGCGCCAGGCGGACTCGAGCTGCTGGAACTTCTCGTTGTGGAGGATCTCGTTGATCTGACCCGACAGGCGCGTGTCGATTTCAGCGATCATCGAGTCGACCGCGGCCTTGTCGATCTTGCTGAACTTGTCGGAGTTCGCGATCGCTTCGGCGATGAAGGCGGTGACGCCTTGCTTCGCGATGTCGTACGTCTCTTGGCCCGGCGTGACCTTGGCTTCGCTCAGCAGCTCGCTGAGGAGCGAACCGCTGGCTTCCGTCGTGGTTGCCGCGCCGCCTTCTTGTGCTTGCTCTTCGGACATCTATTCCCTCTCCAGACTGAATGCAGGCTTGGGTGTTGGAACTGTAGGATCGAGGCGCAGGGCAATCAGCCCTCGCCGCCGTCCTTGTTGAGGCCGAGCTCGGCCATGAGTGCGTCGCGCTGCTCGGGGTTCTCGAGCATGGCCTGAAGCTTCTTGCGGAAGGCCGGCACGTTGCCCATCGGCGACTTCAGTGCGGTGAGGGCGTTGCGGAGGTCCATGAGCTTTTGCAGCTCGGGGACCTGCTGCAGCACGCCTTCTGGCGTGAAGTCTTTGAGGTTCTTGAACTTGAGGCTGGTGGACATCTCCGAGCCCTCTTCACCGGAGAGCTTGTCGGCGACGTTGATGTCGATGCCGAGGTCATGCTTTTCCATGACCTCGTCGAAGTTGTCCTTGTCGATGTTGATCGGCTTGCGATCCTCCAGCTGGCGATCGTCGGGCCGGCCGGTGTAATCGCCGATCGCGAGGACTTTCAGGGGAAGTTCAACTTCCTCTGCGCCGTCGACCGCGGGCTTGTAGACGATGTTGACGCGCTCTTTGGGCGCAACCGATCCTTCTTTCGCCATTGCTATTCTTTACCTTGTCTCGTTGTGGTTGGACTCGACGCATCGCACGCTAACACAGCGTGCGTGGGGATAGAACGTACGTGGGGGACAGGTGCCGGCTGAGAGGCTGGCGCGTTGACACCCCGATGAAACTCAAGGCCCGATCAATGCCGCGAGCAGTCCGGCGGCTGTGGGTGCGGGTGGTTCCAACGCGTGTCGTTGAGCATTGCCCAACGCGTTGCGGCCCGCTTCGATCGCGGCGGACGAGGTCGTCCGCGTGGGCCAAAGTCGATCGGCCGACACGGTGGGGTCGGCGAGGTAGTGCAGCACGCCCAGCGGCGGCGCGCCCAAGCAGATGAGCAGCCGCGAGTCTTCGCTGGAGACGTCCGTCCAGAAGAAGCTGGGTGGTGCGCTCTGCCATCCGAGCAGGCCCTCGGCCATGCACAGCCAGAACGCCAGCTGAACGTCGTCCACCGCGTGGCACTCGAGGATGATCGAGGCAATTCCGGGGTCGCGGCCGTGGACTTGGTGGCACGCGGTGCGGACCATGTTGATGCCGTGGTAGTGGACGCCGCTCGCAACCGGGCCGAACAGCTGCTCGAGCATGACGCTGCCCGGCGTGACCCCGAGCGCTTCGTGGGTCCACAGCTGGGCGTCGCGAAGCTCTCCTGCGCCCGGCAGGTGGAGCCCTGAAATACGGCCAGCAAGGGTCTGCAGGGGCATTTGGTGGGCCTCCTGGAGCGTCTGTACGACGCCGCCCAAGAACCCGTCGTAGGCCGAGGGCAGGGCCGAGAACTTTGGCATCGCCGCGTGCGGGTCCACGTGACAGTAGACGCTGAGTGGGAAGGTGCGTCCCACTTGGTCGCGACTGGGCCCGAGGGCCCCAACCATCGCAGCGCCAGACGCGTCCCGGAAGACGAACCGGATCGGCGTCGGCGGGAGCTGTCGGCGCTTGCTTGCGAGGTGGTCGTTCTCCTTCTGCAGCCAGGTCTGCCAGGCCTGCACGAGCGCCGAGCCCCCGCCCAGCGAGAGGAAGTCTCCCGCTGCGGGGACCTTGCCAAAGGCACCGAGGCCGCCGCCGCCAAGCGACGTCCCGGTTGGTTGAGATCCGTACGTCACTCGGAGCAGCCTGACGTGTCGAGCAGCAGCTGCGCCGGCGGGCGCAGGTCGGGGTGGCGGAAGACCTGCATGAACTCGGTCGGGCGTTCCGCCGTGCCGAAGAACGGAGTGTCGTCTTCTGCGGGTCGGAACGTGATCTTCACGATGCCCGCGGCCTGGTCGCGGACGTCCCACTTGAGGACGAACACCGAACTCTCGGTGGAGCCTGAGACGGTGCCCTCTTCGAGCAGCTCGAAGAAGCCCCACGGGCCTTCGAGTTCGACCGCGCCGCGCGTTGTCTTGCTGCGCGTGACGAGCTTGCCGCCCGCGTCGCCCTCACCAGGCCACTCCATCTTTTCGAAGCGTCGAGGACCGTTCTTGTGCTCGGCCTTGAGTCCATCGACTTCGAAGGTGGTGATGGCCGCGGCCGGGTTGTCGTCGATGCTGATCTCGAACTCCACCCGCATTTCCCCGTTGGGGAACATGACGCGGCTGAGGTCGTCGGCCCGCTCGAGGAACTTCACGACCTTGGGGTTGTATTTGATCGTCTCTTTGGCGCCGCGCTTCTCGAACTCGAACGTACCGTGCTTACGCGGGATTCGAGAGGCGAGGGCGGTGCCGTAGTACGTCCACAGCTCGCCCTTCTCGGGGTGCAGCAGGGCCTCGAAGTCCTTGAACTTCACCTTGCGGCCGTTCTTGGAGAACGGGTAGCGGCCCAGCAGGTCGTTCATCGGCTTGTAGACCGACTCGCAGTAGTTCTTGGCGAGCACGCCCTTGAACTCTTTGCCGACCATCGCCTGCACGGCCTCGAACGGGGGCGGGAGCCAGCGCATCAGCGTGGGCCGCCAGCCTTTGAGGTCGGACTCGTTGAGCACCGCGTCGATGGTGGTCAGCGCGGTCTTGACCGAGTTCTTCAGCGTGGACGCAGCGTCGTCGTCGTCGTGGTCGATCTTGGCCCGAAGCGCGTCGCGAACGTTCTTGAGCTCTTCTTGGTAGCGGTCGAGCTGAACCGGCGGCGGCGGCGGGGCTGCCTGTCCCTCGGGGACGGCCGGCACTGGCAGATAGCCGAACGCGGCCAGCCCCTCGAAGGCCTTCTTCACGTCGTCGGCGTTCTTGAGCAGCGGGTTGGCGTCGTTGCCTCCGCCCTTGCGCAGCTTCTTGCCGAGCGCGGCGGCGGCTTTACCCTTCTTGCCGCCCTTCTTTTCCAGCTGCTCCATGCCCTTGTCGGCAAGGCCTTCGGCCATCTCCGCACCCTTGTCGGTCGCGGTCTCTTCCTCGAGCAGCGTGGTGTGATAGTCGATGTTTTGGCAGAGGCGCTTGAGCGGGGGCGTCGCGCCGCTGGTCAGGTCGCCGAACACCTTTTGGGCTTCGAGCAGGTCGTCGGGCGCGACCACGTAGATCGCTCCCAAGAAGCCCTTCCACTCCGAGATGTAGTTCTCGAAGTACAGCGAGCGCAGCGCGACCAGCTGGTTCTCCTTGGAGCGCTCAGCCTCTTCCTCGGTGCGGCCAAGTACCCACTCGTTGCCCTGCGCGGTCGCGAGGACGGCTTCGAGGTTGGTGCGAATCTCGTTCTCCCAGGCGGGCCGGGTGTACGCGCCACGGATGGTGCGGTTGTCGTTCTTGAGGGCGGTGTTGCTGGCCGTGACCGCGTTGAGCGTGAGGTCGGCGGTCTCGACGTTTCGCAGCAGCTCGTCGAGCAGGGCCTGCGTTTGGTCGGTCCGCTTGAGGATCTTGCGGACGTCCTTGACCAGCTTCGTGTTCCGCTCGAAGAGCAGGTTCTCCGGGTCCTCGGCGAGGTTGTCGACGTAGGCGTCGGCGACGCTCTTCATCATCGAGACGTCCCCGGTCAGGTTCATGCGCTCGAGAATGTCGGCCCAGGAGGTGCCGAGGCGGTCGGCCAGCCAGGCTCGCTGCTCTTCATCGAGGCCGGGCTCGTCTTCGCCGTAGGCGCCCGAGAGCAGCAGGTACGTACGCAGGCGAGCGCGGAACTCTTCCTGCTCGTCGGGCTTGGGCTGGTCCGAGAGCGGCAGGTACGTGGCGACGAACTTCTTGAGCTCGCGAACCTCGATGGCGATGAGGGGCTGGACCACCTCTTCGCGCACCGTCTTTACGTACAGCGACTCGACGCGGTCGGAGAAGCGGCCGCCCTGGTACATGCCCATGCGCATCAGCACGGGCACGCCGTCGGCCTCGTGTTCATCGAGCTCGCGCTCGACCCGGTACAGCGGGGCGAGCTTGTCGATCTCGATCGGGTCGACGCCGGCGTGCTCGCTCTCCTGGTGCTCGGCGAGCGCGCCCATGGCCTCTTCGCCGCCCTTCATGAAGTCGCGGTTGCGCTTGAAAGACACCACCGGAAGCACGGCCATGCCGATCGCGGTGAGGAACAGCCCGGCCGCGATGCCGTGTCCCAGAAGGGACTGGCGCTTGACGTGTGCCGCGCTGCGGGTCGCGACGTTCTTGTCGGGGAAGATGACCTTGGAGAAGACGTCGCCAAGGAAGTAGCTCTTGGCCTCGACCTGCGGCTGCGTGAAGCTCATCTGCGGCTGCACGCCGAACGCTTCGGCCATCGAGTTCATGATCTTGTCGATCGGGTTGCCCTCTTGCGTGCCCGAGGTGAAGTACACCCCGCGGAAGATCGGCGACTCGGTGTAGATCGACTCGGCCATCAGCTCGCCGACGAACAGCGAGAGGTTTTCACGCAGCGGCTCGAAGTACTGCGGGAACGTGAAGATCTTGTCCTTGGCGGACTCGGCTCGCTCCTCGGCGAGACGACGCATGGCGCGGCGCTCGACCACCTGGGTGAGCTCACCAAAGTGATCGTCGAACAGCGCGGTGGGCTTCTCCTTGGTGGAGACGGGGACCGTGAAGCCCCAGATCTGGCCGCGGTCGTTTTGGCCGAGGTCGTTGAACATCTCGACGAAGCCCGGCAGCAGGTCGCACTTGGTGAACAGGACGTACACCGGCACGACCATCTCGAGCTTGCTCATGACCTCGTCGACGCGGGCCCGGATCTCTCGCGCGCGGGCGAGCACGTCGTCGGGGGAACTCTCGGAGACGTCGGTCAGCGAGATGGCCGCAAGCACGCCGTTGATCGGCGCCTTGGCGCGGTTCTTCTTGAGCAAGTCCAAGAAGCCCATCCACTCGTCGCGGTCGGCTTCTTCGGTGGTGTAGCGACCGGCGGTGTCGAGGATGACCGCCTCGTTGGTCATCCACCACTGGCAGTTCCGCGTACCGCCCACGCCCTGGACGGCGCCGGCCGAGTACGGGAAGCGCAGGCCCGAGTTGCGCAGCGCGGTGCTTTTGCCGGCGCCCGGGGGGCCGATGATCATGTACCAAGGCAGGGCATAGAGGGCGTCGGCGCCCTTCTTGCCGCCGCCGAGCTTGGAGGTCTTCAGGGCGGCGACCGCCTTGAGGAACTCCTGCTGCATCGCGTCCACCTCGGCCTTGAGGTCCGGTCGCGCGCTGGCGGACTGCGCTGCCGCCTGGGCCGCGAGCGCCTTCTCGATCTCCTTTGCGGCCTTCTTGGCCCGCAGGATCTTCACGAGCACGACCGTGACGAGCACGAGCACGATCACGGCCGTGGCCACGATCGCGATCCACATCGGGAACTCGAGCAGCAGGACGACGGCCCACACCGCACCGATCAACAGCGCACTGAAGATGTACTTGAGCATCGTCTCAGCCCTCTCCTTCGGCGTCTTCGCCTGCGACCATCAGGGCGTCGATGTCGTCGACGAAGTCCCCGGACTGTTTGTCGAGCGCGAGCCGCAGCACGACGATCAGCACGAGGGAAAACAGCAGGGCGAACAGGCCCAGCCACACCGTTATGTAGCTCTGGCTACGCCGCGTGACCCGCTCGCGCGGTCGCATGTGCCGCTTGGACAACGTCTCGGGGCGCATCGCTTGGCCCAGCGCATCCTGAACGCGCCGCTGCACGGCGGCCAGCTGCAGCTCGCCTCCGCGGATGGCGTACTTGCCCTGGAAGCCGAAGACGAGGCACCAGTAGAAGACGCGGAGCGCCTCTTGCCGGCTGGGGTCGGCGAGCAGGTGCTCGAGCCGATTGAAGAAGTTCTCGCCGGCGAGGTTCTCCTGGAAGTAGTGCAGCTGCAGCGGGTTGGACATCCACATGTCCCGCAGCGCGCCGGGCTTGCGCATCGCGAACTCGTCGGCGAGGGCGACGAGCGCGTACATGATGTCGTGCACGTCCCGGTCCTGCATGCCGGCCTGCGATGCCGTCAGCCGCATCTGGTCGATGTAGCCGCAGATGCGCTGGTGGAACATGTCCGGCGCCAGCATGGCGCTGTCGTCCACGTTCTTGAGCTGAATCAGCGCGTTGATGCAGTCTTTGGTGACGGCGTAAACCCGTTCCATCGTGGTGTCCTGTCGCGGCGGTGCGCCTCAGCTCAGGAGGGGCGGGAGCCCTTGGGCGGAATGCCCATGAGCGTGATCTTGGCCTTGCTCGGGTCGTAGGGCGGGGGCAGGTAAATCGCCACGGTGCGCTCGCCCGCGACAGCGCGCCAGTACGTGTCGCTGGTGCCGAGCATGAAGTAGACCTGCTTGGGGCGGACGGGAATCTCCGGCGGCGGACGGTGCGTGACCGTGAGCGACACGCCGGGCGTTGCGGAGCGGACGATCTGGTTGATCTGCTTCCACGACGCGATCTTCGAGAGCTTCGGCAGCCGGTTGCTGACCTCCTGCGCCTCGGACTGCGACTCGACCGCGAGCACGAACTGCTCGCACTTGGGCAGTCGCTCGTCTTTGAGCTGCCCGATCCACATGCCGTCGGCGCGGGCCTCGAGCGGCACCTCGATGCAGCGCTGTTTCACCGTGGCGCCCAGCATCGTGTTGAGCTGCTCGATGAGCGGCTGGAACGTGGCGCGCTGGTCGTTGTGCGCGAACGTGGGGAACGTCGAAGGGTCGATGGCTCCGGAGAAGGTGGTCAACGAGCCTGCGAGCTGCAGCAGGGTGAGGTACGTGGACAGCGGCGAGGGCGATTTGTCCTCGGCGATGTAGCGCACCAGCGGGATGTTGGTGGCCAGCGCGTTGAGCAGCAGGAAGCGGGTGGTGTCCTGCGGCGCAAACTCCACCGAGGCAGCGTCGACCTGCCGCCGGGTTTCGGCCAGCGCGCGGTGCTTGCTCAGCATCGTGCTGAGCAGGTCCTGCAGATAGCCCTGCAGCACCGGCGACGCGGCGACCTTGAGCGCGGGCGGGATGTACGTCTTGGAGAGCTCGAACTGGCCCGTGGCGTCGCGCACGACCTCGGCGATCTTCATCGACTCGAAGTCGTCGCGGTTCTCGGTGCCGAACATGACGCGCACGTTGGGGCGCGCAAAGCTGATGACCTGCTCGGTCTTGGCGATCGTCAGGTCGGGAACCGGGCGGTTCGCGATCTTGAAGCGGGCGACGGAGGCGTCGTCGAGGGCCTCGGCGTAGTTCGGCACGCCTTCGCGGCCTGCGGGGACGGCGAGATAGACCTCGAGCGTGGAGGCGGTGGCCGAAAAGAGATCGCCCACCGGGCGTGCGGGCGGGCCGTCGGCGTCGCCGGGCTCGATGTCGAGTGCGAGGCCGCCGGGGAGTACGCCGCTGAACTCCGAGAGCTTGAAGCTTCCCGAGCTGAGCTCGCCCTCGTCGATCGTCATCGTGCCGACGCCCCAGGTGTGCGGCACCGTGGCGGCCAGGCGTGCGCCCGTCGACGCCTCGAAGTACAGGTCCTGCTGCTGCAGGTGCTGCGGGCACATCAGCATGCCCTCGCTCCAAACGACCCGGTTCATGTTCTTGCGCGGCATGGCGAGGAGTCCTGGCTGACGTGAGCGAGTTAGCGTCCGGGGGCGGCGGGGGCTTCGGGCTTGGCGGGGGCTTCGGGTTGCTCGGGCTGTTCGGGAGCTTCTGCGTCCTTGAGCTTCTTCCGCTTCTTTTTCTTCTTCTTTTTCTTACCGTCGTCCTTCACTTCGACGGGCGGCGTCTTCATGGGGGGGCCCGGGCAGACGAGGGTCTGCGCGTCCTTGTCCCAGCCGCTGGGCGGCGTGTGGCCACCATCGAGCAGGTACCGCTCGAGCGCAACGTGAAAGCACGGGTCGGGCCAGGGTTGGCCCTTCTTCTTGGCCGAGCACACCGAGTGGCCGTGGTAGCGGGGCACTTCGTAGAGTCGGAACCAGTCCTGGCCGAGCGGCTCGCGGAAGATCGCCGCGGCCAGGATGAACTTGGCTGCGGGGTCCGGGGTCAGCTCGAGCACGTCGTTCTTGCCCGGGTAGACCGTGATCTCCTCTTCGGAAATGAAGTCGTCCCCAAACGCGACCTCGCCACCCTTCTCCCAGACGGTCTCGAAGTCGATGATGTCGACGCTTTCGTCCCCGCTGAGCTGGTAGACGTGCAGCTGGACCGACAGGGGCTCCCCTTCGTCGTTGGGGTTGAGCATCTCGTCGGGCTGAATGATCACGCGGACGGACTCGAAGGCCTCGTCATCGGGCGTGCACGAGGGGCCGGCGTTCTTCTTGTTTTTGCAGCCGGTCAGCCCGAGGGCGAGCGCGAGGCTGAGTCCTGCGGCCCAACCAATGCGGGACGACGAGAGCAGAGAGGAAGCGTGATGCGAGCGCGCGAGCTCAGTCATGGGGCGACCCAGCGCTGCGTCAAAAAAACAGCGCGTCGGCCGCGGAGAATCCCACGCGCGGTCCGACCTTGGCAAGAGCACGTCTATGTCACGTCCACCGTGATCCCCCGTGCCGCGAGTTCGGCGACGAAGGTCGCGAGTGCTGCGGTGTGGGTCCAGTTGCGCGTGTGCGGGTCGAGGTTGACCAGGTCGACTGCCTCCGCGATGCCGGTGGAACCGATGTTCGGCGCGGACACCTGCGTCACGCGGGTGATGCCATCGCTGAATCGGCCGAGGACCACGATGAGGTCGAGCGTTTGGGCGACCCGAAGCACGCGCGTACCAGCATCGGCCGCGCCACCGTCGAGCCCGCTGAGGGTTGCCAGCCGGTGCAGGCCCTGCATCGATGATGCTGCTCGGCTGGTGACCAGGGCGCCCTCGAGGCCCCGGCCGAACGCGGCGAGAACCGTCGAAACTTCCGAGCCGCCGGCGTCATGGACGATCAGTCGCTGCGGCGTCAGTCCGAGCGCGGCGTCGACCAGGCCGGGCATCGAGCCGGCGCGGGTGCTCTGCAAGATGATGGCGTCGGGGGGCAGCTGGGCCGCCTCGTGGTTGGGGCGCACGATCACCGTCCGCTGTCCCTGCGGTCCGGCCAGCGCCATCGCGGACGCCAGCGGGAACGCGTTGGCGCCGGGGCCCGCGAAGATGGCGACCCGCAGCGACCCCTGAACGGCCCCGTGCAGCAGTTTGGCGATCGCGTCGGAGAGCGTTGCGCTGCCGACGAGCTGCTGGAGGTCGTAGCGGGGCTGGGCCGTCGAAGCGCGGCGAATCGTGACCACCGGGCCCTCGAGCGCGAGGCTGTGGTGGACCGCGTGGACATGGTGACCATCGGCGGTGGTCGCCTCGAGTACGGGGTGGTGGGCGTTGAAGACCGTCCCGGTGAGGTGTTGGATCGACCACGCCAGCGCTTCGTCGCTGGAGAAGGTGAAGTGCGGAGCGGCGGCCTGCTGGCCGTTTTTCCGGACGCTCGCGTCCGCGGGGCCCCGAAGCAGGACCTCTTGCACCGTCGCGTCACGCAGGGCCGATTCGAGCGGTCCCGCGCCGCATAGCTCCGCGTGCATTTGGGCCGCGAGCGCCATGGGGTCCAGGCTGGGCGCGTGGGCGGCAAAGTCCCGGAGACCGTCGCGCAGCGCGGCCATGACCGCGTCGTCGGTCATGTCGGGGTCGGCGATGAAGGTGTCGCGAACGGCTCGGAACACCTGACTGCACGCCTCGCGAGCCGCGACGTCGGGGGCCAGTCCGGCGACCGCCTGTGGGCGCGGTCGGATCGGTGCCCCGGGGTTTCCGGCCGCCTGTACGCTCGGCATCGACACCGGAGGCGCGGGGGCGGGACCGACCCTGGGCATGGACCAGGAGCCCTGCGCGGGAGCGGGGCTGGGGGCCGGCGCCGCGGCTGCGGGCGTGGGGTCCTCGCGCGGCAGAGCCTTGTGGTCCGCCATCACGGTCCCGCCGGTCCGCACCGGTGACTGCGACCCGAGGACCACCTTCTTGTCGCTGGATGGCGTTCCGCTCTCCGGAGCGTTGGTCGGCATCGACAGCTCTCCCTTGGCGGAGGGGGCCGCGGTGGACGGGGTGACGGGGCCGGCCTTTTTGACGGGTGCAGGCGCGGGCGCGCTGGGTGGTGGCGCGGGTTCGGGAGCGGCGACGGCGGGCGGTGGCGCCGTGGGTTCGGGTGGCGGAGCCGGGGGCGGAGGGCCCGGAGGCTCGGGTGCCGCGATGGGACTCGGCGGTCCGGGGGGCTCGGGCGCAGCGATGGGGCTTGGCGGACCGGGCGGTTCGGGGACCGACGCCGGGCTCGGTGGGCCGGGAGGTTCGGGTGCGGCAACCGGGCTCGGTGGGCCGGGGGGCATGGGTGCCGCGGCAGGAGGTGGAGCGCTGGGAGGCTCGGGTGCGGCTGGCGGCGGCACCGACGGGGGCATGTCCGGGGCCGCGGGCACGGGTCCGCCGCCGATCATCGGGGGCAGGGTGGGCATGCCGCCGCTCTTCTTCGGGGCGGCGCCGACAGGTGCCATCTCGATCTTGGGCGGCGCGCCTGCAGCTGGACCGTCCAGCGGTGGGGGCAGGGAGGGATCCAGCTGGGGCGGCGCACCCAGGGCCGGGGGCGGAGCGCCGATGGCAGGCGGCGGAGCGCCGATGGCGGGCGGCGGAGCGCTCGGGGGCGGTGGAGCGCCAATCGCCGGTGGCGGGGCGCTCGGAGGCGGCGGCGCCCCGATGGCCGGAGGAGGAGCTCCGATGGGCGGTGGCGGGCCTCCAGGCGGTCCCAGGGGCGCCGGGGCAGCCATCGGCGCTGGCGCGGCCATGCCCGCCGCGTCGTCCATCTCGAACGTCAGCTTGTGGGAGCAGACGTAGACCTCGTCCGAGGCCTGGACCATCTGCGGCCCCTGGATCCGGGTGCCGTTGACGAACGTTCCGTTGGTCGAGCTGAGGTCGACCAGCGTCAGCGTGCCATCGGTATAAAGGATGCGAGCGTGGCTCGACGAGACGCCGGGCTCGGGAATCCGGACGTCGTTGCTCGGCGTGCGACCGATCGTGATCTCGCGCTTGTCGAAGCTCTTCGTGGTCGCAGGTTGGCCGGTCTTCGAGATCGTGATGCGCAGCATCGGCGCCGGGATGTTCGCCCGTCAGGCCCGTCGCTGGCCAGCGATTTCATCGCGGTCCCACGGTCACCGCGATGTCGCGGGGGTGAACATGGTTCCGGTCGGTGTGGGTCCGTGCCGGTGGAATCGCGGTGAAGTTTTGGGCCCTGTCCGTGACACCGTGCTGAGTCTTGATGGGGTTCGGGGGCGCTGCTAGTTTGCGTGCATGGCCGAATGCGTGTCCTTCTTTCCCAACTTCAACGGCGAAGACATCCAGGGCGACTCGACCCAGACATCGCTGGGGCGTGAGAACAGTGTCGAGTGTTTGTCGTTCGTCGACGCCGTCCGGACCGCACGTGAGGCGGGAAGCGGCCTTGCGACGGGTCGTCGGACGTTCGAGCCCATCACGATCCGCAAGCGTATCGACAAGTCGTCGCCGCTGTTCGCCCGGGCCCTCTGCAACAACGAAGTTGTCTCTGGAACCTTCAAGTTCTTCCGGCCCTCACTGGCCGGCGATGGCACGACCGAGCACTTCTTTACCGTAGAGATTAGCGGGGGCCGGCTGTCCTCGATTCGACGCGTTTCCCCGGATACGATCGATCCCGCCAGCGCCGTCGAGCCGCCGACCGAAGAAATCTCGATGGTCTTCCACGACATCACGTGGACGTATGAAACGACCGGAGCCAGCCACCACGACAACTGGGCGGAGCAGAGCTAGAGTAAGGGTTGTTGATGGCCCGTGGGATCCTCAGCAGACTCGCCTCCTCGAGTCCGTCGCGTGCGACGGACGAGGTGCAGTCCATCATTGGGAACCTGCGCGCCATCCTGAATACGCGGCTGAACGACTCTCCAGCCGCGCCGGACTTCGGGGTCATCGACCTCGCGGACCTCTATCACGACTTTCCGAATGCCACGCAGTACCTTCAGCGGAGCATTCGGGACACGATTCAAAAATACGAACCTCGGCTGACCAGCGTTCGCGTTCGTCCAGCCCCCAGTGAAGACCCGCTGACGCTGGTGTTCGACATCTCGGCCCGCCTTGCGAACGATCGCAAGCGCGGGCTGGTTCGCGTGCGCACGCAGGTCAACCACGGCGGCCGCGTCGACATCGAGTAGGTGTCGAAAGCCGCCTCGCGGGCAGGATCTGGGCCGTAAATCTTCGTAGACTCGCAGGCGTTGGGCGCGAAGTACTACGAGAGCGAGCTGCAGTACCTGCGCGAGATGGGCAAGGAGTTCTCGCTCCTGCACCCGTCGACGGCCGGTCTGCTGGCAGAGAAGGGTAGCGACCCGGACGTCGAGCGTCTGCTCGAGGGCGTCGCGTTCCTCACCGCGCGCATTCGGGAGCGGGTCGACGACGCCGTGCCGGAGGTCGTGCACGGCCTCATGCAGCTGCTGCTGCCGCATTACCTGCGGACGATCCCGCCCACGTCCATCATTCAGTACGAGCCGTCGATCAAGTCGCTGCGGGGCGTGCATACCGTGCCCGAAGGGAGCAGGGTGTCCTCCAAGTCCACCCGGGGGACCGCCTGCGAGTTTCGGACGACGATGCCCGTCGATCTGGTCCCGGTGCGGCTCGAGGACGCGGTGCTCGACCAGTCGCGGTCGCAAAATCCGGTGATCCGGCTGCGCTTTGCGACGAGCGAAGCCGGCATGCCGATCCTCGCCCGCAAGGAGGGCCTGCGCTTCCTGCTGCACGGCGAGCTCGGGCTGTCGTCCACCCTTTACCTCTGGCTCATGCGCCACTTCACCGGGGCGACGCTGCAGTCCGAGGGCGGCGAGCCGACGGCGCTGGGGCGCGACGTCATCAAGCCCATCGGGTTTCGCCCCCAGGACGACATGCTCCCGTGGCCCACGCTGTCGCAGCCGGGCTACCGCTACCTGCAGGAGTACTTCTGCAACCCGTCGAAGTTCCTCTACTTCGACCTGCTCGGCCTCGACCGCGTGGCGGTGACCGCCGAGACCTTCGAGATCGCGCTGGAGTTCGAGCGCCCACCCGAGCTGAACCAGCGCATCACGGCCGAGACCTTTCGGCTGTTCACGACGCCGGTCATCAACCTGTTCGACGTCTCCGCGGAGCCCGTCAAGCTCGACCCCACCGTCCATGAGCACCTGCTGCGCGCCAGCGGGATCCGGCACGACCACATGGAGGTCTACGCCGTGCGCGAGGTCGTCGGCGTTCGGCAGGGGCAGTCGCAGCGGCGGACGTACGAGCCGTTCGTCGGCTTCGCCCACACCGCCGACTCGCACGAGGGCAGCTACTACACGCTGCGTCCCACCGCGTCCCCGCTGGATGACGCGACCGACACGTACATCTCGATCGTCACGCCGCTGGGCGACACGCCGAGCCGGGACGAAGAGGTGCTGTCGATGGAGCTGACTTGCAGCAACCGATCGCTTCCAGCCGAGCTTCAGCTCGGCGAGGTCAACAGCACGCCGCGCGGCGTCTCGGCGCCGGCGCCGTTCAAGAACATCGCGCCAGTCACCAACCCCGCGCGGCCCAAGCTGGGCTCGGAGCTGCTGTGGCGCTTGCTCTCGCACATGTCGATCGGTCGAGCGTCGCTCGCCGACCCGCGCGTGCTCCGGACGCTGCTCACGCTCTACAACTTTCAGCGCGAGTCCTCGCCCGCGCAGGGTCGCGCGAACGAGCTCAAGGTCGAAGCCATCCGCGACATCAAGAACGAGCCCGTCACGCGGTTGATGGGTGGTGCGCCCGTCCGCGGGGTCGAGACGCGGATCGAGCTCGAGGAGTCTAAGCTGGGCACGGTGGGCGAGGCGTTCGTCTTCGGCTGCGTGCTCGACGAGCTGTTCGCCACGCACGTGCCGCTGAACTCGTTCAACGAGCTGCACCTGCATCTGCACCCGTCCAAGGTCGAGCTGAAGTGGCCGGCACGCAGCGGGCAGCGGAGGATCCTTTGACGCTGCCCAGCACCCGTCCGCCGCCGGGCAGCCGCACGGTCGCGCCGCCGAGCATGGACGACAGCGAGGAGATCCGGCGGGACCTGCTCTCGCACGCGACGAGCTACGACTTCTTCTACACCGTCGGCATGATGGAGCGCCTCGAGCCGCAGGCGGTCCGGGTCGGGGGGAATGGCCCGTATGAGCGCGAGGCGATTCGGTTCCGCCACGACCCTTCGCTGGCGTTCAAGGCCGGCGACATCATGGACGTGGCCTGGGTCCCCAAGCCGCAGGCGGCCGAGGACGCGCTGCAGGGCAAGCAGCACCGCTTCGAGCTCACCACCGCGTTCATGGGGCTGACCGGAAGCGTCTCGCCGCTCCCGCTGTACGTCGCCGAAGAGGTCGCGCAGGCCCAGGACACCGCGCCGGTCAAGCGCGACTTCCTGGACATGTTCCACCACCGCTTGATCTCCTTCGTGTACCGGATCGGGGTCAAGCATGACCTCGCCCGCGAGTACATGAAGGACGCGAGCGATCCCTGGTCGCGCCGAATCCTCGCGATGGCGGGCTTCGACAGCTGGGGCGGGCACGCCACGAAGGCCATCCCCACGTGGCGGATCCTTCGGCTCGCGCCGCTGCTCTCCAGTGGCGTCCGCTCGGCGCGGACCCTCGAGATTGCGATTGAAGACGTCTGCGGTCACGCCCTGCGCGGCGCGACGGTCCACATCGAGACGTTCGCCGGCGGCTGGACGCCCCTGGACGCCGAGCAGCGGATGGCGCTGGGCGCCAACAACCACCAGCTGGGCCAATCCAGCGTTCTGGGTCAGCAGTGCTTCGACAAGGGTGGCAAGGCCGTCATCGTGATCGGACCCCTGGGCCAGAACTTCCGCCAGTTCCTCGCGGACGGCGACCAGTTCCCTGTCATCGTGGAGCTATTGGCGCTGCTCACCGACGAGCCGATCGTCTTCGAGATGCGTCTCGACGTCCGCGACGATGCCCGCCCGCCGTTCAAGCTCGGTATTTCGGGCGCGCGCATCGGCGTCGACTCCTGGCTGGGCTCGGGTGCCCAGTCTGCTGCGATGACCCACGTCAAAGTCGAGCTGCCGCGTCATCTCGACCGCCCGCCCAACAACGCCAACTACGGCTGGCAATCCCAGCCGCAACGAGTCTGAAGCCTATGCGCGTAGATCCACGCTCCATCGTCCGCCGCCTCAACCCCACCTGCACCAAGGCGCTCGAAGCCATGGTGGAGCGCGCCGCTGCTGGCCGTTACTACGAGATCGTCGTCGAGCACCTGCTGCACGGTCTCATCGAGACCGAAGACGGCGACGTCGCCCACATCCTGCAGTTCTTCCGCAAGGACGCAACCAAGGTCGCCGCCGCGGTGGAGCGCGCGCTGCAGGGCATGCGGACGGGCAACCAGGGCAAGCCGACGTTCTCGGCCAGCCTGTTCCAGTGGCTCGAGGATGCGTGGGTGGTTGCGTCGCTCGAGCGCGGCTCCGTGCAGCTTCGGTCTGGCGATCTGCTGCTCCAGTTTCTGACGCAGCCGGGTCGCTACACGGGCGAGTCGATCGACGAGCTCGACGGGCTCGAGCTCGACGAGCTGCGCAAAAACTTCGACCAGATCATCGCGGGCAGCAAAGAAGCGCTGGAGGTCCCAACGACCTCCGATGCTGGCGTGGCCGCGCCGGGCAAAGCGTAGGCGCCGGGCCGGGAAGCGCTCGATCGCTTCTGCATCTCGTTCACCGACAAAGCGAAGCGAGGCGAGATCGATCCGATCTTCGGCCGCGACCGCGAGATTCGTCAGGTCATCGACATCCTCGCGCGGCGTCGCAAGAACAACCCGATCGCCGTCGGTGAACCCGGCGTCGGCAAGACGGCGCTCGTCGAGGGCCTCGCGCGCGCGATCGTCAACGGCGACGTGCCGGCCGAGCTGGCGCAGACCGAGCTGCTGAGTCTCGACATGGGGCTGCTCAAGGCGGGTGCTGGCGTCAAGGGCGAGCTGGAGAACCGCCTCAAGAAGGTCATCGCCGAGGTGAAGGGCTCACCCACGCCGATCATCATGTTCATCGACGAGGCGCACACGCTCGTCGGCGGCGGTGGCTCGGACAACGAGATTCCGAACCTGCTCAAGCCTGCGCTGGCCCGCGGCGAGTTCCGGACCGTCGCCGCCACGACCTACTCCGAGTTCAAGAAGTACTTCGAAAAAGATCCGGCGCTCGAGCGCCGCTTCCAGCCGGTTCACGTCGAGCAGCCCTCCGTCGATGACGCGATCCTGATGCTCCGCGGGCTGCGGGGTGTCTACGAAAACGCCCACGACGTGGTCATTCGCGAGGAGGCCGTCACGGCTGCCGCGCTGCTGTCCGACCGCTACATCACGGGTCGCCAGCTGCCGGACAAGGCAGTCGATCTGCTCGACACCGCCGCGGCACGGGTGCGCATCGAGCAAGATGCACCGCCGGCGCGCGTCGTCGAGCTCCGCTCCGAGCACGCCTCGATCGAGCGTCAGCTCGAGGCGCTGGAGCGAGACATCGCGGACTCTGCAGCGGAGGACGATGGTCGCGTCGGAGAGCTCAAGGCTCGGACCGAGGAGATCATCGCCGAACTCAACGCGCTCGAAGAGCGGCTCGGGCAGGAGAAGGAGATCATCAAGGAGATCAAGGCTGCCCAAGCCGTGCTCCGCGATGAGGCTGCCGAGAGTGACGCGAAGGAGGAGGCTTCCACGACGATCGGCGACGCGCGCGAGCGCCTGCATGCCGTGCAAGGCGAAGCGCCGCTCGTTCACTACGAGGTCGACGCCGACGCGATCGGTCAGGTCGTGTCGAGCTGGACGGGCATCCCCATCGGCAAGATGCGCTCGGACTCCATCGAGACGATGCTCAACCTGGAGGACAAGCTCGGCGAGCGCATCAAGGGCCAAGACCAGGCGACCAGCGCCGTCTCCGAAGCCGTCCGCATGTCGCACGCCGGCGTGCGTAACCCCGATACGCCGATCGCCGTGCTGCTGTTCGTCGGCCCATCGGGCGTCGGCAAGACCGAGACCGCGCTCACTCTCGCCGACGAGCTGTATGGCGGCGAGCGGTCGATGACCACGATCAACATGTCCGAGTTCCAGGAGAAGCACACCGTCTCCCGGCTCATCGGGTCGCCTCCGGGCTACGTCGGCTACGGGGAGGGCGGCGTCCTCACCGAGGCCGTGCGGCACAAGCCGTACAGCGTCGTCCTGCTCGACGAGGTCGAAAAGGCCGACCTCGAGGTCATGAACCTGTTCTATCAGGTGTTCGACAAGGGCATGTTGAGCGACGGCGAAGGCCGGCTCGTCAACTTCCGCAACACCGTCGTCATCCTCACCAGCAACCTGGCCACTGACAAGATCATGGCCATGCACGAGGGCGGCACCAAGCCGCCGATGGAAGACGTCGTCGCCGCGATTCGGCCCGAGCTGTCCAAGCACTTCAAGCCCGCGCTGCTCGCCCGCATGAGCATCGTGCCCTACCGCCCGATGGACCCCGAGATCCTCGCCGACATTGCCAAGCTCAAGCTCGGCAGTCTCGGCAAGCGCCTCAACGCCACGCACGGACTCGAGACCACCTTCGAGGACTCGCTCATCGACCACCTCGTCGCCCGCTGCACAGAAGGCGAGACCGGCGCACGCGCCCTCGACCACGCCATGCGAGGCGCACTCATGCCGAACCTCGCGCGGGCCCTTCTGGAGAAGATGGTCGGCGACCAGATGCCGCCCACCCTCTCCATCGGCCTCGACGACGAAGGCGGCTGGAAGTTCACCTTCGCCTAGGCCCCCGGCGGCGTGCCGCAGGAGCCGAGCCTCTCTCCGAGGCTCGGCTCTTTTACGAGCAGCCTACGCGTCGTCCGGCGCGGCGGCTCGCGAAGGGCGTGTCGCGCTGCTGGGTCCGACGCAAAACGCCGCGATACCGGGCGTCCTGCAAGTTTTAGCGACGCCGCAAGGAGCGAAAACAACGAGCAAAGCGTCGTCATTGGTCGCGCGCGTGGTCGCTACGGCTTCCCCAACGCTCGCGGGCTCTTCCGCGGGGCTGGCGTCCGGTCGTCAATTGCCGAGTCCGGCAGGCGACGTAGGATCTCGGGCGCCTGCGCTGCCCCCTCGACCGCATTCGCGAGGTAGTTCGGATAGAGCACCGCTGGGCCGAGGGAACGAATTTGCTCGGGGTTGAAACCCACGTCGAGCAAGATCGCAGCCCCACCTGCTGCGATGTTCATTGGCTTTCCGCGTGGGCGAAGTTGTTCGTCGACGAGTCGGGCGCAGGTCCAAGCCGGAAAGTCGCTCCTACCTCGTCGCTCAACACATCGTTTGAGCCCGACCGCGCGTTCATCCTCCCCGCGCGATACAACTCCGAAACCGGGAACGATTTCTCCTCTTTCGAGTGCAGCCGTGACCCGCGAACTCCAGTCGCCTTCACGGAGTAGCCGCTGGAGGAAGGCTGCTGCATCTGCAAACGCAGACCAGCCAACCCGACCTCCTTCGGTGGAGTAGATCCCCGCAAGAATTCCGATCGAGGCATTCCCATACGAAGAAACAAGGCGCGTGACCTTCAGCGGCCAGATCCGAGGGTCTGCGACGAGGTTGCAAGTGACGAAGTCATCGAGAATGGCGACCTCGTCACGTGTCAGGCACCTGTGGTCCACGCTGAGTGAAAGGGCATCCCATGTCGTCGTCCGACCTTCGAGATCGTCATTGACTGAGTAGCCTCGAAATCGGTTGTCGCCCCACCGAGCGGCACCAACGTTCGTGGGCAGTGGCCCCAACCGGCCGATCACTTTGATTCCTCGTACACGTAATCTGGGACCTGCATCGGATAGTCTCGTAGGCCGCCGGGGCGTATCGCATTGATTTCCGCAGCCATGATCGGAAGCCTGACCATGCAGACCGCTGCGAGCAACTGAGTCCGTGACTTCAGACCTGCGTGCCGAAGTACTGCGAGTGCCGTCTGTTGCTCATCGGAACTTGGGCTGCCAAGTGCCTCTTGCACTGCGCGGGGCAGAAGCGCCCATAGCTCACTAGCGTTCGTCTCCGCGGACGGCGTGCCCTCAACGTCGAGTTGTTCTGACGCCTGCTCGGTGAGGCCGAGCAAGCCGACGGCGAGCGCTGCTCTGGGCGCAGCACCGCATCGTCGGGACAGAGTCGCAGCGTGGATGGGCGCATCTTGCACGCTCGTCGCCGACAGTACGATGAGGGCAAGATTGACGGCTCGCCCTAGCTCTGGCGGTGGTGGCGGCGCGCCCAAGAGAATGAGAGCGGTTTCCGCGAAGTCGTAGTGGCGCGCAAGGTCCTCCAGCAGGCTGTACCCGTGGACGCGGACGTGGCCAGCTTCCGTGGCCGCATGAGCCGCGAGTGTTGAAGGCCAGTTGCCTGCCTCGACCGGTCCAATGGGGGGCTGTCGCGTGGTCATCTGTTTCTGAATCCTGCGATTGCTTTCGCGCGCTCACCGAGTGGGGGCATGACATCCCCGTCAACTCGGACCTCAATGACCTTGGGTCCTTCTCTCGAAAGGGCTTCTTCGACCGCGGGACCCATTGCACCGGGAGCATCGACCACCCACGCAGGGATGCCCATGGCTCTTGCGATTGCTGCGATGTCGATAGGGCGCTTGTAGCGGACGGAGTTCATCGGTGAGCCGTCACCGACGAGCTTGCTTCCATGCCATGTGATTCCATGCATCTGGTTATTTTCGATGACCCACAGAACGTTGATGTCGTATTCCGCCGCGGTCAGGAGGTCCAGTCCGTTCATCGTGAAGCAGGCGTCCCCAATGATGGCGACGACAGGCCGATTCGAGCCGGTGAGTGCTGCACCGACCGGTGCACACGTACCGTGTCCCATGGATCCGAAGCCCAGGTTCAAGATGAACTCTCGGTCTGCTCCAATCTGTAGGTCGTGGATGTTGAACAACATGTGACCGCCGATGTCGCTGAACACCAAGGCGTCGTCAGGAAGCACCTTCCCCAGGTCGACGCGCCACCGCTGTGGTGTGACCGGCTTCTGCTCCGAGGTTCGCAAGTCCGGTTCGTTGTAGAAGTCGTGCGTATGCTCGATCCGTGGCTCGTTCGGCCACTTCGAGCGAGGTGACTTCCCCTGACGCATCAGCCGATGGAGGTGATAAATCAGTTCGATGGTGATGGTTTGTGCATCACCGATGAGCGGTACGTCGACTGGGTAGTTCCGAGCGATCCGGTCGACGCTGATGTCGAGTTGCAAGAGTGCTTTGCTCGGGCGAAATCGAGGGTGCCAGTTGAGGGTCGTCGTCTCGCTCAGCGAGGCACCCACCGTCATCAGCACGTCGACGCGGTCGCTCAGGAGTGTCTCTCTTGCCGCGGCGTGGCCCCCGATCCCCATCACCCCTAGTGACAGTGGGTGGTCTTCCGGGAAGACCCCCTTGGCGCGGGGCGTGGTCGCGACGCGGGCGGGAAGGAGCTCCGCCAAGGCTCGCACGTGTTCCTCTGCTCCTGCACTCGATGTTCCCGAGCCGACCAAAAGGATCGGGTGTTCCGCTTCGACCAAGATCGTCGAGGCTTGGGCGACCATGTTTCGGTCGAAGACAGCGGTCGTGGGCCGGTAAGACGACGGTTCGAACCACTCTTCGTCAGCAGGGCGTTCCCAGAAGTCGACTGGAACATTCAGGTGGACTGGGCCAGGTCGTCCGGTCAGCGCAAGGCGCAAGGCCCGGCGGAGGTGATGGGACATTCTCTCGGGACCTTGGACCATCGTGGAGTACTTCGTCACCGGCTTGAACATGGCGACGATGTCGATGTCTTCAGGGGGCGTCTCTTGGGCCGCGCCCTTTCCGAGGGCGTGGGAAGGCGCTTGGCCGGTGATGACGAGGATCGGGACGCCGTCGGAATACGCAACAGCCACGCCGGTGAGCAGGTTTGTCGCGCCGGGACCTGAAGTCCCCGCACACACGGCTAGGCGCCGCCCCGCACGAGCGTATCCATCCGCCATGAACGCTGCCCCTGCCTCGTGTTTCGCGACGATAAGCCTGAGGTCATCCTCGCGTTCGACAGCCGCGAAAAGAGGATGAAGGAGGCCCCCCGGGACTCCGAAAACGACATTGGCGCCTTCGGCCCTCAGGTAGCGGAGAAATACGTCGATCATCCGCTCGGGAGCGGGACCGGGTGTGTTCGTCTGGTTGTCGTTCACGCGCGGGGTCGAATCTTCACGACGCGCTCGAACCGAGTTCGCGGCGTGTCAGCGCTGGCCCGACAGTCGCTTCCGGAGGACGTTGGGGGCTGCACTGGGATCGAGACCCACAGCGTAGTTCCTTCGCCGGGGGTGCTCATGATTTCCAGCCGTCCTGACAGCTGGTCGAGAAGTCGCACAACGATGCCCAGCCCGTCGCCGTGGCTGGTGCCGATCAGCGGGCTTCGATCCGGTTGGCCGCTGATGAAGACCTGCTCGAGGCGGTCCTCGCCGATTCCTCGGCCTGTGTCGGAAATCTTCAGCAGCAGGTTTCCCGGAGTCCCCGCGACCTCAACGACGATGCTGCCACGCTTCGTGTATTTGCAGGCGTTCGTCAGGAGGTTATCGACGACTCGTTCGAGAATCGTTCCGTCTGTCTGGATAAGCTGCGGGGCTTCGCGGGTTTGAAACACTGTAACGCGGATGTCTCTCGACATTACGGTCGCGCGAAGCTGCCGACGAATCTTGTTCGCGAGGTCGTCGACGTCGATCTGCTCTGTCGGAGCGACGCGTTCCTGGTCTCCGCGCATGATCCCGGACATCTGCGAGAGCAGGGTTTGGATTCTTCGGGCGGATCCGCTGATTGCGTCGATGGAGTCACGCTCGTCTGAGCCGAGGCGGGCTGCGCTCTCAAGGTGTTGGGCCGACGCGAGCAACACCGTTAGCGGGTTGTTCATGTCGTGAGACAAGTTCAGCAGTTTGTCGTCGCGAAGTTCATCTCCGCCATCGATGGCTTCGACGACCTGCTCGAGTTGCTCTCGGCGCTCATGAAATCGCGTCTCGAGTGTGTTGCTCCACTCGCGCTCCCGCTGGTGCAGCGCGAGTAGCTCGTCCACTGCTCGTGCGTGCGCCTGGACGACTTGTTCAACCTCATAGGAGGTCTCCTCTGCGACGGCCACGTAGTCGAGCAGCATCCGGCGCATCTGTAGGAATAGGCCCGTGGCTACGCCGACAACCGAGAGGAGTGGTGCCAGCAACGGAAGTCCGTCCACACCGACCGAGGCGAGGCCTTTGCCGAGTAGGAAGCCAAGGAGGCCTCCCAGGATTGGGTACCGGAGTTTGACCGGTTCGCGCCAGCGCAAATAGTACTCGCAGTACGCGTCGCCGTCACAGAGGCGTTTGTTGACCTGAACCTTCGCCGGAGGGATTCCCCACCAAAGCGATGGGATGTGCCCGATCTGAGCTTGCCGTGAGAGGCAGTTGAGGTGCGAGTCTGGATGCTTGCTGTGGTATCGAAGGAGGATCGAGTCTCTGCCGCTTTCGACTACTTCGTAGTGGCTCACCTTCGAGACGAGGTGTCCCGTGCGAGCCATTGCGCGGTAGCCGGCCACTACGGTCATGGAGCGGATGACCAACATCATCGGGCCGTAGACTTTCTTCAAGTCGTGGACGCACGCCTTGATGAAAGCCTTGTCGGAGCCCACGAGTTCTCGGCATCCCGACAAAATCGCTTCGAAGGTCGCCAGCGAGATCCAGGGTGATGAGCGCCGAAGAATGCTCGGGTCGAGGCCTGCCTCTTGGACGATCCGATGGAGGACGTCGTCGCCGTGGTTGGTCCGGATGTACCGGAACATCGGCTGCAGGATCCTCAGGTTGAGGTCTTCAGGCTCGGCTGGCGGGGTCACGGGCTCGTCTTCCGTGACCACTCGAAGCTGAGCTCTGGCTAGGGATGACTCGTTCGCCACTGCGCACGGGACCCGCGACCCGTTCGGAGACGATACCAAAGGCGGGCGGGGGCGTGGACGCGAAAGGGGACGAGAACGCGGTTCTGGTCCACTTCGGAAGCACATTGGCATACACGGCGTGTTGCCGACCTTCGCGATGCTTCGAGGCTTTTCGGTGACGTGCGTTCGCGGAGGCGGCAGGCGTGGGTGCTGCTCCCGCACCCATGTTAAGCTGCGTCGGCTCGCGCTTCATGACTGCTGTCGCCATCCGCGTCTTCGACTCCGAAGCTGGAACGACCACGGACTACGCGTACGCGACGTCGCCCGTCCGGATCGGACGGAACCCGCTCAACGACCTGTCGCTGCCGTTCCCGTTCGTGTCTGGCTGGCACGCGGTGGTTCGCTTCGACGACCAGGGGGCGAAGTTCTTCGACCTGGGGTCGACGAACGGGACGTTGTTCAACGGGCGTCGCGTGCAGGCGGGCGAGGCGGTGCCCGT
>JBCCQM010000067.1:0-36767 GCA_039024335.1 Myxococcota bacterium | reverse complement strand
TACGGTCGCCCCGATGGCGCTCCACCTCGAGCTGGGGGACGCGTGGCGGTCGTGGTGCAACCCGAAAGGGGAAGACGAGACGAGCGCGCGCTTCGACGTCGCGGTGTTCGAGGCGTCGGTTCGCGGCTACGCGAGCGTCGGCTCGGTCACCGCAGAGGAACGCGACGCACTCGCATTCGGGGTCGAGCTGATCTCGGTCGAGCTTGCGGCACGCTTTCTCGCCGACGCGCTCGCCGAGTCCTACTTCGGCTGGAACGCGCAGCGGTACGCGAGTCGCGGGGAGCACAACCTCGTGCGCGCGCGCGGGCAGTGGTCGCTGCACCAGGCCGCACGCGAAGGCCGTAGCGAGCGCGCGGCGCTACTTCGCGCCGTCTTTTGAGCCGGGGTCTTCGGCGCTTGCGAGCTGCCGAAGCTGGGCGACGCGAGTCTGAAGCGCGTTCTTCTCCCGCGGTTGGGGCTGTGCCGCTTCGAGGTACTGCTCGAACAGGTCCGCGGCACGAGCGTGGTCGCCAGCCTGGGCGAGCAGGGTGGCCCGCTTGCGAAGCAGCTCGTGCTTGGTCCCGTCGAGCTCGTAGGCGCGGGCGTAGACATCGGCCGCCTCGTCGGTGGTCGAGGCGTCGGCCTGCAGAGCGTGCGCGTACTGCATGAGTTCGTCGACGGTCGCCACGTCTCGAGCCCGAAGCACGCCATACGCGGCCCGCGCGGTCTCGAACTGCGCGGCCTTCATCGCCGCGGCGCCGAGACGTCGATACAGCGCGTCGTCGGCCTCGGCAGGCTCCGCGGTTGCGGCCTGCGCGATGTAGTAGTGCGCATGGGCCCGCTGCTGCTTGGCTTCGAGCATCATCAGCCCGATCTCCGCTTCGCAGGCGACGTCTTGCGGCACCTTGTTCGCGCACGCGCGCAGGGTCTGAATCGCGACCGTCGCTCGGCCCGCTGCGGCGTGGTCCTTGGCGGTGCGCATCGTCGTTGCGAGCGCCTCGGCGCCGAGCTGTGGCTCGCTGCGCGGCGGTGGGGGCTCGGCGTTCGGGTCGGCGAACGGGCCTTGGCGCTCCGGTCGAACCTTGGGTTCGATGGTCGGCTCCACCTCGGAGACCTTCTTGGGCTCGGGTGTCTCCGAGCGGCAGGCCGTCGACGCGGCGACCGCACCCAGGGCCAGCATCGCGGCAAGGCCACTGGAGAGGCTGCGGCGGGACGCTCTTTGCCCGAAGGGACGCTTCGACGCTCGACTCCGGCTGTGGGCCATGGGGCGCAGTATACTGCCGCGGTGACCGAACGCTCATCAGCCGGACCGCGCATCGCGGTGTATCCCGGCTCGTTCGACCCCATCACGCTCGGGCACCTCGACATCCTCGAGCGTGCTTCGAAGCTGTTCGATCGGGTCATCGTCGGAATCGGCCGGCACCCGACCAAGCGGGGCTACTTCGACCCGCAAGAGCGTCGAGAACTCATCGCCCAGAGCACGAACCATCTGCCGAACGTGGCGGTGGAGGTGTTCTCGAGCCTGGTGATCAACTTCTGCAAAGACGTCGGCGCCGAGTTCATCGTCCGCGGTCTCAGGGCCCACGGAGACTTCGAGCCCGAGTTTCAGATGGCGCTGGCCAACCGTGACCTCGCGCCCGAAATCGAGACCGTGTTCATTCTGCCGCGACCGGTCCGGATGATCGTGTCGAGCTCGCTGGTCCGGGAGATCGCAAGCCACGGCGGCAACTTCCAGCGGTATGTCTCCCCCGCGGTCGCGCGCGCGATCGAAGCTCGGGTGCAGCGCGATGCCCAAGGAGACTGAAACGAGCAAGGCGCTCGCGAAGGCGGGCAAGGCAGCGCTCGAGCCCTGGAGCGGCGACGAGCACAAGATCCGCAGCGCAGCTGCGAAGGAGGCGGGGCTCGACGCCAATGCGGTCGAGGCCGACTTCTTCACCGAGGGGTTCAAGGCGGGCATCGAGCTGCAGGACGATTTCGACGGGGCCATCGTCGCGCGCGGCCGTACCGTGCTCAAAGAGAAAGAGCTGTTCAAGTCGCTGCGCCCGGCCCTGCAGTATCTCGGGGTCCACAAGGACAACTACAAAGTCAAGGTTCACAGCGGGACCTTCGAGCTGCGCGTTTCCAAGCAGGCGGCCGAGCAGAGCTCGCCCGTGCTCGAGTCGGCCAAGCTCGCGCTGCAGGTGTTCATCGGCTTCGGCATCCTCGGCGTTGCCGCGTACCAATGGATGCCGCAGTTCGTCGCCGGCATCATTTGGGGCACCGGGCTGCTGATCGGTGGATGGCAGCTTCGGCAGGGGATGGTCAGCGGACGCGCCATGCTCAGCGCCCGGCTGGCGATGGCGCTCGGGCTGCTTGCGCAGGAGGAGCAGCTCATCCTTCCGCCCGCGCCCGAAGACACGCCCGCGAGCTGATAGGGTCGCGCCGATGACGACCGACGCCGAGCTGCCCGCGCTTCTCTGCGAGCTTTGCCGACAGTTCTACGACCTCGGGTGGGTCTCCGGAACCGGAGGCGGCATCTCCGCGCGTGGGGAGGCAGGCATCTTCATGGCGCCGTCGGGCGTGCAGAAGGAGCGCATGCAGCCCGAGGACATCTTCGTGCTCGATGGCGAGCGGCTCGATGGGTGTCACGTGGTGAAGCCGCCCGCGAATCCGGCGTTGCGCGTCTCGGAGTGCCAGCCGCTGTTCTTCAACGCGTACCGCATGCGGGGCGCGGGCGCGGTGCTCCACTGCCATTCGATCTGGGCGATGCTCGCGGCCAAGCTGTTTTCGCCGGACGGCGCGCCGGGAACGTTCGTCACGCAAGGCCTCGAGATGCAGAAGGGCCTGCGCGGCAAGGGCTGCTTCGACGAGGTTCGGATCCCAATCATCTCGAACACGCCGCGCGAGGCCGAGCTCACCGACTCGATGGCCGAGGCGATCGAAGCCCACCCGGATGTCGACGCCGTGCTCGTCGCGGGACACGGCGTCTACGTGTGGGGCGACACGTGGGTGAAGGCCAAGACGCAGGCCGAGTGCCTCGACTACTTGTTCCGGGCCGCCGTCGAGCTGCGCCGCCTGGGCCTCTGAGCCGGGCCCCAGTGGCGGACCGACCGCCCGGGTGGTCGCTCGCCCCGCCGCAGCGGCTGCGATATCGTCCGGGCGGAACGTCCCGTCATGAAGCTGGCCTGGCTGGAACCCCAATCCCCCGATGAACCGATCTCCACCGCTGATCTGACGGCGGCAGGGGTCGTGGCCGAGCGACTGGAGCTCGACCCGGACGCCTTTCAGCCGTCCTTGGACCGACTGGCCGCGGATCGTGGCTACGTGGAGCAGGACATCGTCGAGCTGTCCCCCGAGACGCCCAATCTCGACGCGCTGTGCGCCAAGTTCGTGGGCGAGCATCTGCACACCGACGATGAGGTGCGCTACGTCCTGGCCGGTGAGGGCGTCTTCGACCTGCGATCGGTGGACGACCGCTGGATGCGCGTCACAGTAGAGCCCGGCGACCTGATCGTCGTGCCCGCCAACATGCATCACCGCTTCTTGCTCACCGAGGAGAAGCACATTCGGTGCGTGAGGTTGTTCAAGGACAGCTCTGGATGGGTGCCGCACTATCGCGACGCCGACGAGGCTCCACCCTCGCAGCCTCGCAACGACTGACGGGGCGCCACCCGCTCAAGGAAAACGACATGGACACGAGTTCTCAGCCCCAAGGGGATTTCAAAGTTGCCGACCTCTCGCTCGCCGAGTGGGGCCGTAAAGAAATCGAGATCGCCGAAAAAGAAATGCCGGGCCTCATGGCTCTGCGCGAGCAGTACGGCGAGAGCAAGCCGCTCAAGGGCGCCAAGATCGCTGGCTGCCTGCACATGACGATTCAGACCGCCGTGCTCATCGAGACCCTCACGGCGCTCGGTGCCGAGGTGCGCTGGTCGTCCTGCAACATCTTCTCGACGCAAGACCACGCGGCCGCAGCCATCGCTGCCACTGGCGTGCCCGTGTTCGCCTGGAAGGGCGAGACCGAAGAAGAGTACGACTGGTGCGTCCAGCAGACCATGAAGTGGCCCGACGGCTCACTTCCCAACCTGCTGCTCGACGACGGTGGTGACCTGACCATCATGATGCACCGTGACCACGCGGACGAGCTCGCGAAGGTCTGCCGCGGCGTCAGCGAAGAGACCACCACCGGCGTGCACCGCCTCTACCAGATGGCCGAAAAGGTCGAGCTGGTCCTTCCGGCGATCAACGTCAACGACTCGGTCACCAAGAGCAAGTTCGACAACCTCTACGGTTGCCGTGAGTCGCTCGCCGACGGCATCAAGCGTGCGACCGACGTCATGGTCGCCGGCAAGGTCGCCGTCGTCGCTGGCTTCGGCGACGTGGGCAAAGGCAGCGCACACTCGCTGCGTGGCTTCGGCGCCCGCGTCATCGTCACCGAGGTCGACCCCATCTGCGCGCTCCAGGCCGCGATGGAAGGCTTCGAGGTTCTCACCATGGAAGATGCGGCACCCAAGGGCGACATCTTCGTGACGGCGACCGGCTGCATGGGCGTCATCACCAAGAAGCACATGGCCGCCATGAAGGACGAGGCCATCGTCTGCAACATCGGCCACTTCGACTCCGAGATCGACCTCGCGTCGCTCGTGAACGACCCGGAGATCAAAGAGGTCGAGGTCAAGCCGCAGGTCGACCGCTTCGTCTTCCCGGACGGCCACGCGATCATCATGCTCGCCCGCGGTCGCCTCGTGAACCTGGGCTGCGCGACCGGCCACCCCAGCTTCGTGATGAGCAGCAGCTTCACCAACCAGGTGCTCGCCCAGCTCGCGCTGTGGCAGGAGCCCGGCAAGTACGAGGCCGGCAAGGTCTACGTCCTGCCCAAGCACCTCGACGAAGAGGTCGCTCGCCTGCACCTGGGCAAGCTCGGCGCCAAGCTGTCGACGCTGAGCAAGGAGCAGGCCGACTACCTCGGTATTCCGCAAAAGGGCCCCTTCAAGCCCGAGCACTACCGGTACTAGTTCGGGGAACCTCTCGGTTCCCTCGCTGCCGGGGGCGGAGCCCCCTCTGCTCTCCCTCGAGAAAGGCGTGGACCTGTTGGTCCGCGCCTTTCTCTGATTCCACTACGGGGAACCTCTCGGTTCCCTCGCTGCGGGGGCGGAGCCCCCTTCGCTCTCCCTCCGAGACGGGCTATCGCCCTGTCTCGCGCGGACCTTCGGGTCCGCGCTCCTGCGTCGGGCGAGGAGTGTGGGTGTTATGGAGGTTGTTTCGGCACCGAACGTATCGCGTCGCAGTGCGGGCAGCCGTGGTGGTCAGAGGGGGTAGGGGCGGCCGACTGCGTAGGTGGCTTCTGGATCGGCCTGGTTTTCGACGACGCTCTCGAACCATGCTGCCGGAGGGGCGCCTGCGAAGACGGAGACTTCGTCGACGCGTGCGTTGAGGTGCCCTGCGGAGCCGATGTTCGGTCCGCCGACGAAGCCCGCGACGCTGATGATGGGCTCCGCAAACACGTTGGGCGGTGGGCTGAGGTTTCCGCCGCCAACCTCGGTGCCGTCGAGGAAGAGCGACAGACCATCGCCGCTCCATCGCAGGCCTACGTGGTGCCAATCGCCGTCGTCGGGGTATCCAGACCCGATTGTGATGGTGCCGCTGCTGCGCCCGCGCGCCTGCAGCTCCTCGCCATCGACGATGGCGAGGCCCCAGTCGACGCGCTGACCGTTCTCCCATCCGCTGTTTGCCGCCACGATCGGCCGAATGCCAGCCTCGGCGGAGAGCTGGCGGACCCATGCGTATGCGGTGAGCTCCGGGCCACACGGAGTGACCTCGGCCTCGAATCGGTCGTCCAGGCCATCGAAGGCGAGGGCCTGTGCGACGACGCCCTCGTCGAGGGGAGGCTGTGCGGCGACGCCGCCGAAGAAGGTCCCCATGGTGCCGGTGGCGAGGTTCTCCGCGACCGCGGGCAGGTCGAAGGACCAGACCGCGCACGCATGCTGCCACGGGGACTGCGGTGGGTCGGGCGGCGCATCGATGTACACATCCACGGGGGTCGCGCCGCCCGTACGCCACACGGGCAGCTCGACCCAGAAATCGAGCACGCCCCGCGCGGGATCGACCTCGATGTACTCGAAGGGGAGCGGGACGTTGCGATTGGGGTCGAGGACGCGGATTCGTTCTGGGTCGAAGCCGAAGAGCGCGGCTTCGTTCAGTCGCAGTCGTGCGACGAAGAAGGGAAGGTCGAGGGGGCGTTCGAAGAAGTCGACCGGAATGACGACGGTGCCACCGGGTTCGCCGTCGGAGTCCGTCGTCGCCTCTTCGCCGGTGCTCGTCGTTTCGGTGGTCGGCGGGAGTGTGGTCGGTGGCGACGTTGTCGTTCCTTCTGCGGAGGCGTCCGTCTGCGCGGCCGTGGTGGCCGTCGAGGTTCCCGAGGTCCCCTCTGTAGACCCAGCGCTCGACGACGTCGCATCGTCGTCGCCGAAGGCCGCGTTCACTCGAACGCATCCCCCCAGGAGCAAAGCTACGACCCACACATGCCGCATCTGCGGTCCAGGCTAGCAGCCTCGTGGAGGTCTCCAAAACACCAGCCGCGAGCGTACGTCTGCCGGGTAGACTCCGGGCGATGTCACGCATCGCGCTGTTGTCCGCGCTCTCGCTTCCGCTGCTGCTTTCGTCCGCCTGTAGGCCCTCGGGTAAGGAGGTCGCGCAGATGCAGACGCGCATGGAGGCGCTCGAACAGCAGCACGCCGCGCTGCAGTCGCAGCTCGAGGTGATGCAGGCCAATCAGGCTGCGCTCGGAATGGACGCGGAGAATGCCGCGGTCGAACGTCGTCGCGTTCGCGGGGTGGCCGACGACCTGTCGGGGCGGCTTACGGTCGTCGAGGCCGAGCTGGCGCCACCCGAGCCCACGCCAACCCCGGGGCGACCCGACCCTTCGGCCCGCTACGCAGCCAAGGTCGGCGATGCGCACGTGCTTGGGCCGTCGAACGCGTTGGTCACCATCGTGATGTTCGAGGACTTCCAGTGTCCGTTCTGCAGCCGCGCTGCGGGGACGATGGAGGAGCTGCGCAAGACCTACGGCAAGGACGTCCGCCTGGTGTTCAAGCACCTGCCGCTGCCGTTCCACAAGAACGCGATGCCGGCCGCGCTGGCGGCGGAAGCGGCAGGGCGCCAGGGCAAGTTTTGGAAGATGCACGACCTGCTCTTCGACAACCAGCGAGCGCTCAGTGACGATGACCTCGAGCGGTACGCCAAGAAGCTCAAGCTGCGGCGAAAGCAGTTCCGCAAGGACATGAACGACGCCTCGCTCAAGGCGAAGGTCGAAGCGAACATGGAGCAGGCCTCTGCGCTCGGCGTCCGCGGAACGCCGGCGTTCTTCATCAACGGCCGCTTCCTTTCCGGTGCGCAGCCAATCGACGCGTTCTCGGCCCTCGTGGACGAAGAACTGGCCCACGCCAAGCAGCTCGTCTCTTCAGGGACGCGCCGAGGCGATGTGTACGACGCCTTGATGGCGCAAGCGCGCCCGAGCGTGTGACCTACTCGAGCACCCCAAACGCGATGTTCGAGGGGTGCTTCGCGTCGCGGAACACGCGGTGCTCGGCGGCGCGGAAGTCCTCGGCGTCGGCTTCGAAGATGTTGGGGACCCACGACTGCGGATTGGCGTCGACGAGCGGGAACCACGTGCTCTGCACCTGAATCATGACGCGGTGGCCAGGCTCGAACGTGTGCAGCACGTCCTGCAGCGGAAGCGTCACCGTCTCGACGGTACCCGGCCGCATGGGGCGCGGCGTTTCGTAGCCGTCGCGGAAGCGGGCGCGGATGACCTCGCTGCGAACCATCATCTGGTAGCCCGAGAAGGGCTGCAGCGTCCCTTCGGCGTCCGGCATGGTCGCGTCGTTCGGGAACACGTCGATCAGCTTGACCACGAAGTCCGCGTCGCGCCCAGTGGTGGACACGTGCAGCGTCGCCGTGAGCGGGCCGGCGATCGTCATCGCCTCGGTCAGCACCGGACCTTGGTACGTGAGCACGTCTGGACGTCTTGACGCGAAGCGCTGGTCATCGGTCATGTACTCCCGGGTCATGCCGGTCGCCGTCGCTTCGGTGAAGGGCACCGGCGTCTGAGGGTCGGAGACGTAGGCGTCGAAGGCTTTGCGCGCGGTGGGCTTGGCTTGTGCGAGCAAGCCGTCGGCGAAGTAGAGCGTGGTTGGGGTCGTCGCAGGTGGCCACGCGTCGAAGGTGCGCCACGTATTCGCACCCGTTTCGAAGACGTAGGCCTCCGGAAGGTCGTGCGCAGGTCCGTCGGCGAGGTGATGCTCGAAGAAGGGCGCCTCGATCTCTTCTTGGTAGAAGGGCGCCGTCTCTTCGCCGAAGTCGATGTTGCCCAGCCGGCGCCCAGACGTGCGCGCCCAGCCGCCGTGTCGCCATGGCCCCATGACCAGCATGTTGGTGCTCTTGGGGTTCTTCTCTTCGATCGCCTGATAGATCGACAGCGGACCGTAGAGGTCTTCAGCATCGAACCACCCGCCGACGGTCATCACCGCGGGCGCCACGTCGTGAAGGTGGGGGAGCAGGTTTCGAGACTGCCAGAACTCGTCGTAGTTGGGGTGCGCGACGATGTCGTTCCAGAATGCGATCTCGCCGTTGAAGTAGCGCTCGTTGGCGTTCTTGAGCGGACCGAGGGCCTGAAAGAACGCGTACCCGTCGTTCGTGCCGTGCTCGAAGCGCGGGGGCCAGTCTTGCGTTGGACCACGGCGCTTCTGTCCGAAGACGGCGAGAAAGTTGAACGCGTGCGGCAGGAAGAAGGCCCCGTGGTGGTGAAAGTCGTCGAACCACCAGTCTGCGATGGGCGCCTGCGGTGAGACGGCGCGCAGGGCCGGGTGCGCATCGATCATGCCGGCGGCCGAGTAGAAGCCTGGGTACGAGATGCCCCATTGGCCGACGCGTCCGTTGTGGCCGTCGACGTTGTCGAGCACCCACGCGACCGTGTCGTAGGTGTCGGAGCTCTCGTCGATCACCGACGCATCCGTCTTCGACGCCTGATGCGGCGTCATGTTGACGAACTGGCCCTCGGACATGAACCGGCCGCGAACGTCCTGGTAGACGAAGATCCACCCTTTCCGCGCGAGGATCTCGCTGGGGCCGAGCTTCTTGGGCAGCTCCGCTTCGCCGTACGGCGCGATGCTGTATGGGGTGCGAAACAGCATCACCGGGACGGGGCCGGCGGCATCCTTGGGCGTGTAGATCGAGGTGAACAGCTTCACGCCGTCGCGCATATCGATCTGAACCTCGCGCTTGTCGTAGTGCCCCGCAATGTACGTTGCGAGGTCTTCGTCGACCTCGCCTTCGTCTTCGTCTTCGTCGAAGGGGTCGCTCGAGGGGAGGGCGGGCGACGAGGCGGCGGGCGGTGGAATTGCAGGCGCGCTCGAAGGCTTGCAGCCCGCGAGCGCGATCAACAGGGGGGTCACGGGCCGCAGCGTCATCGCGGCGGCATCTTCGCTACTCGCCGCGCAGATCGGCCAGCTTTTTCTCGATCTCCGAGACCTTGGCTTCGGCCTTCGCGAGGTTCGCCTCGACGATGCGCTTGCTGCTCTCGTACTTGGCCATGGCCGGACCGGGGTCGGGGCTGTCTTCGGCCTTCTGCTTGGCCTTCGCGAGGCGCTCGACGTTCTTCTGACGCGACTCGACCATCTCGTTGGCCTTGTCGAGCTTCGTCTCGTACCAGGCGATCTCGTCCTCGACGTTCTTGAACTTGGGCGGCGGTTCTTCGACGGGCACGCCGGGCGCCATGCCCATGCCCGTCGGCAGGACCTTCGGGTTGACCTTGCCCTTCGTTGCGGACGCGCCGGGCGTGGCCGCATCGACCGCTCGAGCACCGACGCCCCCGCCGCCCTGCGCAGATGCGCCTTTGCCGCCGTTCCGTCCAGCCGCACCCGCGGCGGCCTTGCGTCCGTCCGCGACCTTGTCCTTGCCGCCCTTCTTTCCCTTGTCCTCGTCGTCGCCCGAGGGCCAGAAAACGAGGAGTCCAACGACCGCGAGGATGCCCGCACCGGCTAGAATCGCCGGGACCAAACCGCCTTCGCGCTCGCCGTCATCGTCGCCACCGGTAGCGTTAGCTTTATTGTTATTGCCGGCTTTGGTGCTCATGGAGCCCACACTATACCCCAATCTCGGCCTCGAAGCCTCGTCGGACGATTGGATCGAGATCCCCTTCGAGGTGGAGCTCGGGCTCGACGGCTATCGGGTCGACCGCTTCCTCCAGGTGCGCATCGGCCGGCTCTCGCGCACGCGTATCCAGGCGATCATCGCGAACGGGCAGCTGCGGTTTCGCGACGGGGACTGGATCCGTCGCCCGTCCACGCGGGTCCGCGCAGGGGATCGGCTGGTGCTGCGGCGGCCTGCGCCCGACGAGCCGCCGGTGCCGATGGTGTACCGGGAGATCTACCGCGACCCCGCGCTGCTGGTGATCGACAAGCCTGCCGGGCTGCCCGTGCATCCGACCGCGCGGTACCACCGGCATACGCTCACGGCGCTCATGAAGACGACGCTGGGCGAGGGGCACGGCTGGCAGATGGCGCATCGCATCGACCGGGAGACGTCGGGCGTCCTCGTGTTCGGGCAGGGGGCTGCCCAGCGGTCACGCCGCGAGCCCCCGTCGGGTGCGGGCAAGCTGAAGCGATCGTTCGCGCGGCGAGAGGTCGACAAGGAGTACCTGGCGATCGCCAAGGGGCGCCTGCTCGATCCGGCGACGATCGACATCCCGCTCGCCTTCGATCCCAACTCCACGATCAAGATCAAGATGGGTGCGGTGGAAGAGCGAGACGGCGGGCTGCCAGCGCAGACGTTCGTCGAGCCGCTCGCGGTATCGACCTACCGCGAGGAGCCCGTCACGCTCGTTCGGTGCAAGCCGCGAACCGGACGCCAGCATCAGATCCGGGTCCACTTGGCGCTGCACGGGTTCCCGCTGCTCGGCGACAAGATGTACGGCGTCGACGAGCAGCTGTTCCGGGACATGGCCGACGGCCTGCTCACCATGGACGAGGTCTCCGCGGCAGTCGGGCTGGAGCGCCAGGCGCTGCATGCCCGCGCGATCGAGCTGCCGCACCCGGCGACCGATGCTCGCGTTCGCTTCGAGGCTCCGTGGCCTTCAGCGCTCGCCGCCATCGTCGGGCTCCCCGACTGAGGCGTCGCGTCGAACCACGTCGATGCGACCGGTGAGCACGCGCAGCTTCACCGTTCGGTTGTTCTCGACGCGCACGCTGATCTGGGCGCTGTCGTAGCCTTCGGCAAGTCGGAGTTCACGGTCCGGCAGCACGATCAGGTTCACGCCCGGGGGCTCGCGAGAGAGGCCCAGCCGTGCCGGGCCCGCGTCCCAGTGCATGACCCGATCCTCGGGGGACACGTTGGCCGGCGGCGCATCGTAGCTGGGTTTGATCCCGCGACGCGCCTGTCGCTCAAGGTAGTCCACGTACCAGCTGCCGCCCCAGAGCGCACCGATGGTGCCCAGGCCCAGCGCACCGGCGACGAACCAGCGGACGCGCTGCGAGCGGCGGTATCCGTCGAAGGCTCCGCCAGGCGACTGCTCGGGCAGATCGATCAGCAGCTCGTCGTCACCACCCGCGGTGGGCGCGGCGCGGTCGCCGTCTTCCCGAAGGTCCTCCCGAAGGTCCACGCTGCCCTCAGAAGCCTTCGTCGCGGTTGGCTTCGTCGATCAGCCGCGCCCCCTCCATGAGGAGGTGCGTCGTCGAGGACTTCACGGTGTCCTCCATCTCGACGTCCATCGCGTTGAAGCTGAACGTGCCGGCCTTCCAGCGAAGCATCTCGTAGACAGCTTCTTTGCCCTCGTGCGCGGGCTCGGAGAGGTTGGCGGAGATGACCTGACCGCCACGCAGGAAGATGCGTCCGATCGCACCGCTCTTGCTGTCCTTCAGAGACAGTAGGCCGTTCTTACGCTCCATCTCCATCATCACGAGCAGGCTCGAGAGCTGCAGCTGTTCGAGGCGTCCGTTGAGCGCGGTCGTCCGACGGGGGGTGCGGGCGTCGCCACCGACGGCGCGCATCTCGGACGTCGGAGGGGGCGAACGAAGCGGCTTCTCAGTCTCGGGCGCGCTGGGAGGCTGTGGCGCGGTCGGATACGACGGCGCGTACCCGGTCGTGGGCTCCGGACCCGGCGGTTGCTGTTGCTGTTGCTGCTGCTGCTGCTGTGGCGGCTGGTGCTGCGGTTGCTGCTGGTGCTGCGGCGGATACCCAGGTGGAGGGCCGTAGCCGGGATAGCCGGGCGGAGGGCCGTAGCCGGGATAGCCCTGCGGCGGTGCGTAGCCGGGGTGCGGGTAGCCGCCGTACGTGCCGTAGCCGGGGGGCGGCGGCTGCTGCCCCATCGGGTTGCCGGCCGGCGGCACGCCCTGAGGCTGACCGGTGTAGGGGTCGTAGCCGCCTTGGGGATGCGGCTGCCCGTGCGGCGCGCGAGGGGCCGAACCGTCGGCGGCAGGGGCAGGGCCTGGAGCCGGAGTCGCGGCAGGCTTGGACAACGCAACGGCGACGCGCTTCTCCAGCGCATCGAACCGGAAGGGCTTGGCCAAGAAGTCGTCGGGGCTGAGGCCGAGCTGCGCGATGCGTGCTTCGTCCTTGCCGAGCGCGGTCAGGAAGATGACGGGGATTGAGGCAAGGCGCGGGTCTTGGCGCAGGTGCTCGACGAAGGCCCACCCGTCCATGACCGGCATCATCACGTCGGAGATGATCACGTCGGGCGGGTTGGCGTTGGCACGCTCGAGCGCCTGGCGCCCCTCTCGCGCGGTGTCCACCACGTAGTCACGCTTCTGCAGCGTGGCGGTCACCATGCGGAGGATCCAAGGGTCGTCGTCGACGACCAGCACCCGCGCTCCCATCGTCATCAGCGTAGGACTCGGCGAAAACCTTTGTCAATCCAGGCGCGTACGCTCAGTCCCCCGGGGCGCGGGCCCGCGGGGCAGAACGGGACGCAGGTGGGGCCTATCGGGCCACGTCGGGCATCCAGGTCGGCCGGACCTGGGCCCACATGACCTCGGCGACGAGCCCAAGCTTGTCTTTGGCGAGCGCGGCGGCGCCGCGAGCCCGACGTACGCGGTCTGCGACGGGGTAGCGGCGCGCGTGCTGGGGCACGAGGCTGGAGCTCAGGGCGTGCCGCGCGGTCTTGAGGTACTCGGCCAAGAAGACCGAGGGGCGGCCTTCGCTGCACGAGAGCAAGGCCATCGAACGGCTCCGCGCCGAGGGGCCGCTCCCCCAGTACTCGAACAACGCGCGGCGGATCGCCCGGGATCCCTCTCGCTCGCCGCGGAACGCTTCGTAGATCGCGTCGGCCAGGGCCTGACGGGTTGGAACGTATCGATCGTGCGCGGAGCGATAGCGGCGAAGGGCGCCCGAATCGAACCAGGGTTCTCCGGCTGGGGCGGTCGAGCGGCGTCGCGCTTCGGCCGCAAGGGTCTCCGCATCGCGGAGGCCCATCGTCATGCCGCTGGCGGTGATCGGGTGGGAGCAGCCGCCTGCGTCGCCGACGAGCACGAGCCCCGGCTGCGCGGCGGCAGGAGCTGGAAGGTTGACCGTCGGCGCCATCTCGAGGTTGCCGGGGTGCTTTCGAATCGCGGCGGCGACCTCGGTGCTCAGCGGCGCTGGCAGGAACGGGATGTACGCCTCGAGCAGGTGCTCCTTGAGCGCAGCGCCCTTGGCGGGCAGCTCCTTGGGAAGATCGATGGTGATCCGCGTGGTGACCGAGCCGTCCGCTTCGTTCTGAATCGGGTAGGCCAGCACAGGGCCCCAGGCGCCGAGCATCACGTGGGCATAGGTGGATCGGACGAGCGAGGCATCGGTGACGGCCACGCCTGCGGTGAAGCCGATCGTCGTGCGTCCTTTGTCGCCGATTCCCGCCAGCTTGCGAACGGAGCTGCCCTTGCCGTCGGCGGCCACGAGCAGGTCGCAGTGAAGCGTGTGTCGCTGCTTATCCGGGCCCTGCAGCTGCACGCCGCTGACGTGGCCGGCGTCGTTGCGCACCAGCTCTTGCAGAGACCAGCCCTCGTAGAGGTCGACCTCACCCGTCTTGCGAAGCTCACCCCGCATCGTGCGGACGAGCGTCTTATGGTGAACCGAAAGGCCGCGCGCGCGCTGATTGGGGACGTCGCCGTACTCGAGCTCGACCGGCTGGGCGTCGGCGTGTTCGAAAGCGAGGAACCCGTCGACGTCGACTGCACCCGCGACGCGCAGCGGCTCGTAGAACCCGAGGTCTTCGAGGATCTGGGCGCCGCGCGGGTGGATGAACTCGCCGGAGAAGCGGGGGTGGACGCCCTTGCACTTGTCGATCACCGCGATGCTGCGGCGGCCGTCCGGGTCGGCCTGTCGCAGCGCGCGGGCAACGGCGCAGCCTGCCAGGCCCGCGCCGATGATGATGACGTCGTAGTGATCTCGTTGAAGCTCGTTCATGCCTGAACTCGAGAGCGGCGGCCCTTGGCCGGCGCGGCGGTGGTGTGACGGACGAAGCTGCGAAGCGCCAGCGCGACCTCGCGTGCGGAAGCCGAAGGGTCGCCCACGTGGGGGCTGAGCCCAAATCCCTGGCACGGCGGACCGCCGGCGTGTTCCAGGTCGTCGCCCAGACGGTCGACGGCGTCGGCGAGGTGGCGCGCGGCGCGGCGCGACTGGACGCACGGTCCGGCCAGAGCGAGGAGTGCGTCCAGCGCCTGCGCGGTCTCGACGAGGCCGCCGAAGCTGCCGTCTTCGCGCTGTTGGGCGCGCAGCCGCTGCTCGGCGTTCTCGCGAAGCGCGTGGCCGCTGGGGCAGGTGGCGACGGCCGCGTGTCCGAGCGCGGCCAGCGTGGCGATCGAGCGAGTCTCGAACGCGTCGCCGGCGACCTGCTCGAGCCATGCGACGCCGCGCGCCACCCGGTCGTCGTCGATGCGGAAGCCGGTGCGACCCAGCTGCGTGAGCGCGTGGCCGGCAAGTCGGACGCGGTTCGCATCGTCGCGCTGACCCATGCCGAGCAGGTCGGCGTCGCTCCACGGGAGCCGGCGCATGAAGACGTCGGCCTCGCCGCGTTCGAAGCGGGCGAAGCTGCCGGGGCCTTCCTGCATGGCGAGCAGGATGTCGGTGGCGCGGCGTCGGGCTGCCCACGCGGGCGCCCGCAGAGCGGTCCCCTCGGGCACGGTGTCGAGCAGGCCGAGCATCGCGCACGTCGACTCGAGGTCGAGGTGATGTTCGGCCCGCGGCTCATGGGGCCACCCGCCCGCCAGCGCGTTGGCGCGGTCTTGCCAGGGGCCGGGCGTACTCAGCTCCATCCGGAGCAGGGTCGTGATCGCAGCGTCGTCGGGACTCGCGAGGACGAGGCGGGCCGCGGTTGCCAAGCGGGTCCCGCCCAAGCCCTGCGCGACGCCGGTTCGTCCGCGACCGATGCCCGCGGGTACGACGGCGCGGCCGCGAGACGCTCGCAGGCGCGCAAGGCCGGCCACGATGCGCGGGTCATCCGAGGGCACGCCGCGAACGCGCAGCGCAACGAGGGCAAGCAGAGTGGGGCGGGTGGAGAACCATCCACCGTGTCGCTGGCGCGTGTGCTCGAGGGCCGTGCAGGCGCGCTCGACCGCCCAGCGCGGCAGAGGGCCGCGCGGCAGCTTGCGGGAAAGCTTCACGGTGCGGTCGAACGCCTGCAGCAGGTCGCCCGCGAGACCGGGGCGGGTCAGGCGAGGCGAGACCATCGCTTTGGCGTCCGGGTCGCGGCGCAGCATCAGCGGTGCCGGGTCGGGCAGCCGAACGTGTCCGTCGCCGCGGGCGATGACGTAGTAGGCGGTCAAGATGCCGCGAGCCCACGGCGCGATGCGACTCGGCGACAGCCACAGCGATTCGGGCAGCAAGAAGAGCTCGCCGGGAATTGCCGGCAGAAAGTCCCACGGAACGGCGCCGCAAAGCGCGAGCCAGAGCCGAACCTCGAAGTTGGCTCGCTGCGCGCCACCGAGGCTGTGCACGACCCGCTGGGCGCGGATCATCGACTCTTCCGCAGGGTCATCTCCGCCGCAGCGTCGCGCCCACCATCCGAGCACCGTCAACGACAGGTCGGGCGTTCCATCGAGGCTCAACCACGCGCCGCCTTCGTCCTGGTTCTCACGGACCCACTGCAGCAGCGCGTCCTTTTCTGCCCGGGTGAGGTCGTGGAACAGCTGGTCGGCGAGGAGCACCTCGCACGTTGGACCTACATCCGGCACGGCGGCCAGCCAACGCGCGTCGGAGTCCGTGGCCGACACCGACGCGACGGCGCGGGTGCGCCATCGCCCCGCGATTCGCTGCGCGGCCGCGAGGCTTTGCTCCACGGGCGCGCCTACAATGGTGGGCGGCGCGTCGTCGGTGGAAGCGGGAGGTGCAGGCGAGTCGAGCATGACCAAATGCGCAGAGAAAAGAAGCAAGCGTCGCGGGACGCACTCGAAGGTGCGCGTACCCCGCTGTGGCGGACGCTAACACGGTACGAACGGGCCATTGTCTCGGTCCAGTGCATCTGTGATCCGCGTCACCTCACCGAATTCGGGGCGCTACACCGGATTTGCGTGGTGTCACGGCGCCGCCGGCGGTCGAAACCGCGCTCCTGGGGTGCATGGTCCCCGGACCGTGGGGTGCGATATGCTCCGCGCGATGAGGAGCGCATTCGCTGCAGCCCTGGTTTTGGCCCCTCTGTGCGTCGGTTGCGGCGACGCGCCGGAAGACGACACCCACGACTACGTGAAGGTGCTCTTCGGCCGGGCCGACAATGAAGCCGACAACCCGTACGTGGGCACCGCCGAGGTCAACCTTCAGATGGCCTACGAGTCCTGCTACGAAAACTTCTACAACGCGAACCCGAACTACGCGATCGACGGGCCCGATGGCGCGCTGGTCTTCGGCACCGAAGAAGACGGCGGCGAGGGCTGGAAGGACCGGCTCTGCTCGGAGACCGAGTCCGCCCGCGCCGACTGCGAAGTGGTCGAGTTCAACCAGCTGCTCGACATCGCCAAGCGCCTGACCGTCACCTACCGCATCACCGGCGAGCTCGAGAACCGCGTCCTGCTCTTTGGCCCTTTGCCCAAAAAAGACCTCACCGAGTGTGAAGGTGGGATCTCGCCACGCGTCCGGCTCGAGCTCGGCGGCACGCGCGGTGTCGATGGCGACGGCAACCAGATCTGGTCGGTCGTTTCGGCGGCCACGATGACCGCGGTGCCCGGCGACGGCGCCGAGCTGGTCATCAAGGGCGGTCGCAACTGATCGACCCTCGCCCGTATGCGCGGTCGGCGAACCGTCCGCGCACGCTTCGGCCCGCGTCCTGGTGCGCGGGCTGTTTGTTATGGGCTGCGTGCGGCACCAGCCACCCGGGCGGACCCGACGTGGAGCCGGTCGAAGGAGACGTCGAGCCCGCGGCCGCGGCCGTAGCAGGGCCTGCCTGCAAAGAGGCGGACCGCGCGTCTGCCTTGGCCACGTTCGACGGCCCGGCGTGCCCGTGGATCGTGCAGCCCGACGACGGTGGCGTCGTGCAGCTGCAGTCGCTCGAGGCGGTCGACGGTCCTGCGTGGTCGGGTCCACGGCCGGACGCGTGTGCCGACGGGCGTTGTTCCTTTCGCGGGTTCGACACCCCGCGTGGTCCGCTGCTCGTCGTCGAGTTGCGGTCGACGCAGTCCGAGATGCCTGCGGGCGTTTGGCTCGGGCTGCCCAGCGGCGATCGTCTCGTCTTCGAAGACCTCTGGGACGGTGCCGGCGACAGCGTCAGCGATGGCGGTGTGGAACTCGGGCCGACGCACGGCCTCGCGCCGTTCGACTGCGGGGGGCGGCTTGCGCTTCTCGCAAGGGCGCGGACCGTGGCGGGTCGAACGGTGTCGCCAGCGTCTGCGCTCCTCGAGCGCGAGGGCCCGCGCGATGGCGCCGACGCGACCTGGAGCCGTGAGGGCTGCATTCCGTTGAGCGTGCCGCTGCCCTGAGCGCCGTCGAACGCCGCGCCGCGACCGGTCGCCGAAGCCGGGCTTCCGTTCGCTGCGCTTTGCATCGACGCGACGGGGGGCGCTGGCTACCCCAAGGTCGTGCAGCCGACCGAGTCTACGTCTCCGCCCGAACCCGAGCCCGTCGCGGCTCCCCGTGATGCGCTGCGCGGCAGTGGAGCCGTCGTCGCCGACGGGCTCGCCGGCATTGTGAGCGCGCTCGTTCAGGCGCCCGCGAACCTCCTTGCCGAGCAGAACCGACCCGGTCGAGCGACCGTCCGCAGGCTCGTCACCGTCACGCTGGCGAGCATGCTGGTCGTGGGGTTGGTGGTCGGCTCGTTCTCCGGCGGCATGCAGATGCTCGTCGTGCCGCTGAAGCTCGGCGTGGGCTTGTTGGTCTGCGCCGCGCTGTGTCTGCCGAGCCTGTACGTGTTTTCGTCGGTGGCCGGGGCGGAGCAATCGCTGCGGGAGACCGTGCTCGCGCTCAGCATGGGCGTTGCGTTGATCGGTGTCTTGCTCGTCGCGCTTGCGCCGGTCACGTGGCTGTTTTCGCAGAGCGTCACCTCGTCGGCCGCGATGGGAGCGATTCACTTGCTCTCGCTGCTGGCCGCCTCGCTGGTCGGGCTCCGACTGCTCGAACGGGTGATGCGTGCGCTCAACGGCCGACGTATCGCTGGGATGCGAGCGTGGGGCTGCATGTTCGTGATCGTGATGCTGCAGATGACGACCACCGTGCGGCCGCTCGTCGGGCCCTATGAGGGGGCCGTGTTCGGCGAGCGCACGTTCTTCGTCGCGTACTGGCTCGAGACCCTCACGCCGCGGACCCCCCGATGAGCGTGGGCCTGCTTCGCGGCGTACTGCGGCTCGACCGGGCGCTCCTCGAGCGCGTGGTCCTCGGCCGGCAGCTGCGCCCGGTGCTGCTGACCGGCGTCGTGGTCATCGTCGTCGGCTGCGGTGCCTACGGGGTCGCGATGGGGCACTGGCGCAGCCCGCTGCAGGCCGTGGGCGCCGGGATCAAGCTTCCGCTGATGGTGTTGGCGTGCGCGGGTCTCACCGCGGCGCTCGACGTCGTACTCAGCGGGCTGCTGCGCGCGCGCGTAGCCCCGATGCAGGCGCTGACGGCTTCGGTTCTCGCCATGGCGCTCATCGCTTCGATGCTCGGTGCGCTCAGCCCGATCGCGGCGTGGATGAGTACGCAGGTCCCCGGACCGCACTCGCCTCAGGGGGGCGCCACCTCGGACTGGCTGCTTACCGGCCACGTGCTCGCGCTCGGGGTCGTCGGCATCGTCGGGGTTGCACGACTCTACGGACTGTTGCGCGCGATGATTGCCGACCCCCTCGTCGCTCGCCGGGTGCTGTGCGCGTGGATGCTGACCCACGGCGTTGTCGGGGCGCAGCTGTCGTGGGTGCTTCGTCCGTTCGTCGGAAACCCGCAGCTGCCGGTGCGTGTCGTTCGGGCCGAGGCGTTCGAGGGCAGCTTCTTCGAGGCGGTACTCGACATCGCCGTCGCGCGCATGGGGCCGGTCGGTCCGCTCGTGATGACCGCGGCGATTGGCGTCGTCGTCGTCGCCGTGCTCGTCAGCCTCGATGCTCCGATCGAGGAATACGCGCTCGAGGCCGACCGGATCCGGATGCGCCGTCGGGGCAGCGACCTGTGGATCGACGTCTCGCTCACCCAGGTCTGCGGTCTCGCTCGGGTTCACGACGGCATTCGGGTCTGGTGGTGCGAGCCCGGAGGCTTCGACGAACCGAACCTCGTCATCGCGGCTCGAGGGGAGGCCGCAACAAATCTCTACGAAGCGCTCGCGTGGGCATGCAGTTATGCCGGAGGGCAGTTTGCATACCGGTCGCGGCGGTAGGGAAAGCAACGCGCGGGGCCGATGCCCGCTACGCTTTGCCTCGCCATGACCATCACGCCTGGCCTCGCGCTCGCTGTACTCGTCGCCGCTCCCACGCCGGATCCTTCCTCGACCGAGACGCCGGCCCCCAAAGCGCATGAGGGCCGGGCATTCCATCTCGACGTCGAGGCCGAGACGAACCTGCCGGTCGATGTGGGAGCCCGCATCACCGCCGAGTTTCCCCTTCGCATCCAGCTGTCCACGTCGCTTGGCGGGATGCCGGGCGGCTACGTCGACGTGATCAACGGGGTTGTGGTCGCTGCGGGAGGATACGACGACGCCACGGCTTCGGTCATTCGCAGCGCGCTGGAGCGATCGCTGGTGTGGCGGACCCACGCGGGGTGGCGAATCCTCAAGCGTCGCGGCCTGTACGTGCAGGCTGGCTACGGCTTGGTCACGCTTGGCGGAAGCGCGACCGGAGGCGACGTGCTGGCGATCGTCACGGGCAACCCGATGCTCAGCGGCGAAGGCGACGACGTCGTCGATCTTCGCTCGACGCTGCACATGATCGACGCGGAGGTCGGCTGGCAGTTTCTCTTCGTCGACGGGCATGTGTCGCTGCGGACGGCCCTCGGCTTTGCGGGCACCGTGGGCGCCTCCACGACGGCGAGCGTTGCGGACGACGCGTCGCGCCGTCCGGTCCGACAGGCGGCGCTCGAGGAGTCGGCGGCGTTCGTGGAGGACTACCTCGACGACCTCTACACCCGATATGTCTTCGCCCCGGTGGTCACCGTGGCTGTCGGCTATCGATTCTTCTGACGCGAGCGATCAGGCCGGTACGAAGCAGGCGCCAATGCTCTCGAAGCCTGGCGCGGGGCTTCCGATCGCCGCGTTGCAGGTCGCTGGCGATGCGCAGCTGTCGACGCTGTCGAGGTCGCACAGCGTCACGCAGCAGCTGGTCGTCTCGCAGTTGGGCACGAGCGCACCCGGAACGCAGACGTGTCCTTCGGCACAGCCGGAGTCCTGCTCGACCTGGCACTCCGAACCCGCGCCACCCACGTCACCTTCGCTGGGGTCGAGGCACACGAAGCGGTCTCCGCGTCGCCGGCACTCCGAGGGCGAGGGGCAGCTGGGCTCGAACGGAGAGCAGTCGGCCGCGCAGTGCGGGACGTCGTCGAACGGGTCTTCGACGCACAGCCCGCCGGTGCAGTCGTTCTCGGCTTCGCACAGCGGGCGGCAGGTGCCCGTCTCGTCGCCGAGGCACACCGTTCCCGCGACGCATCCATCGAGGCCGTCTTCGAGGTTGACCGTGCAGGACTCCTGCGGCTGCAGGGTGCCGACCTCGCTGACGCAGGCGTACGCCAGACCGGCGCCCGCGAGCACGGCGGTGCACTTCTCGCCCGGATCGCAGTCGGCCTGCTCCACCGGGTCACAGCCTGAGCCCATGATGCCGCCGCCGCCGTCGTCGCTGGACCCGTCGTCGCCGCTCTCCAGCAGGGTGCCGCCCCCGCTGTCGTCGAGGTTGCCGGCGGACATCGTGCTGGGTCCGCCGCCATCGTCGCCTCCGCCGTCGAGTCGCTGACAGCCGACGCCCGCGGAGACGACGAGCGCGAGGGCGAGAAGCGAAAGCGAGGTCTTCATGCGCGTCACCATAGCCGAGCGGTCGACGGAGCAGCCATCGTGGTGCCGTCGTCTGCCCAACGCCGGCGGCGCCGCGGCCTTACATGCCCGTGGAGGTGGAGCTGCTGGAGCTGGAGCCGCCCGAGCTGCTGCTCGAGCTGCTGCTCTCGTCTCCGCCAGAGCTCGAGGAACTCGAAGAGCTGGAGCCCGAAGAGCTGGAGCCTGACGAGCTGGAGCCCGAAGAGCTGGAGTCACTCCCGCTGCTGCTCTCGTCGGGCGAGGTGGCGTTGGTCGTGCTCTCGGTATCGCTGGGGTCCGTACTGGCGGACGTGATGGCAGAGTCGCCGTCGGTAGCCCAACTCCCCGCGTCGAAGCGCGGCGGCGGGTTGAGGGCGTCGTCCTCGAGGTCGACGTTGCCGGCGTCGACGCAGACGCCGGACTCGAGATCGTTGCTCACCGCCGGCACGCACTGGCCTTCGCGGAGGACGGCGCCATCAGCGGCACAAACGAGGCCGCCGGCGCACTCGCCTTCGCAAATGCAGCGTTCACCCTCGCGAGGGCGGCAGGCGCCGACCGTGAGCAGGGCGAGCGCGAGGGCGGACATCGAGCGGGCGGTGGTCATTCGAGCGCCTTGTATTCGACGGTGACGATCTCGAACTCGCGATCGCCCCGGGGCAGCTTCAGGAGCGCATCGTCGCCTTCTTCTTTGCCGAAGAGCGCGCGGGCGATGGGCGACTTGAACGAAATGCGGCCGCGGTCGACGTCGACTTCGTGTTCACCGACGATGATGTAGGTGGCCTCTTTGTCGGTGTCCATGTCGAGGACGGTGACCGTGGCGCCGAAGGCGACCTTGTCCGAGCTCATCTTGCCGGGGTCGATGACCTTGGCCCGGCTGATTCGGTACTCGGCAAAGCGCATGCGCGCGTCGAGTTCGGCCTGCCGCTCCTTGGCGGCGTGGTACTCGGCGTTCTCGCGGAGGTCGCCGTGTTCGAGCGCCTCTTCGATGTCCGCGACGTTCTGCGGCCGATCGACCTCCTTGATCTGCTTGAGTTCGGCCTTGAGGGCGAGCAGGCCCTCAGGAGTCATCGGATAGGTTTCGTCGGCCATGGACAAAAACACGGACGCCGTGGAGGCGCCCGGTCGCTAACGATACCCGACCCTCGGCACGGACGCATCCGCGGCGGGTTCGGCTGGCTGCGCGTGATAGTCCTGCAGCGAACGGGCCGTGGGCTTGCCCATGGCCTCTTTGGCCATCGAGACCGCGTGCGCAGCTGCCAGTGCGCCCGAGACCGTCGTGAAGTAGGGCACACGCTGCAGCAGGGCGGTCCGACGCAGCGAGAAGCTCTCGTGCCGGTCGTAGATCCCACTGGTGTTGACGACGAGCTGGATCTCGCCGTTCTTGAGCGCGTCGACCGTGTGCGGACGGCCCTCGAGCACCTTGTTGATCGCCAGACACGGCAGGCCTGCGTCTTTGAACGCGCGCGCGGTACCGCGGGTGGCCGCGAGCTCGAAGCCCGCCGCGTGCAGTTGGCGTGCGGCCGGCAAGATCGCGTCCTTGTCCTCATCCATCACGCTGAAGAAGGCGACGCCTTCGCGGGGGAGGGCGGTGCCTTCCCCGAGCATCGCGTGGTGGTAGGCCGTCCCGAAGTCGGGACCGATGCCCATGACTTCGCCCGTGCTGCGCATCTCGGGTCCGAGCAGCGTGTCGATGCCGGAGAACTTGCGGAACGGGAAGACCGGGACCTTCACCGAGACGTGCTTGGGCACCTGCTCGGTGACGCCGAGGTCGGCGAGCGACTCGCCGGCGCCGACGCGCGCGGCGATCTTGGCATAAGGCACGCCCTGCGCCTTGGACACGAACGGCACGGTTCGCGAGCCCCGCGGGTTCACTTCGATGACGTAGAGCCGGTGGCCACGCAGCGCGAACTGAATGTTCATCAGGCCGATCACGCCGAGCTCGCGGGCGAGCGTTCGGGTGGTCTCGCGGATCTGCTCGAGCACCTGCGGCGCCACGTTTACCGGCGGTAGCGAGCAGCTGCTGTCGCCCGAGTGAACGCCCGCCTCTTCGATGTGCTCCATGATGCCGGCGATCACGACGTCTTCGCCGTCGGCGACCGCATCCACGTCGAACTCGGTGGCGTGGGGCAGGAACTCGTCGACGAGCACCGGGTGGTCGGGCGAAGCGCGAACCGCTTCGCGCATGTATCGGTCGAGCTGCTCGTCGCTGTGGACGATCTCCATCGCGCGCCCGCCGAGCACGTAGCTGGGCCGCACCAGCACCGGGTAGCCGATGTCGTGGGCGATCTTGAAGGCCTCTTCGGCCGAGCGACCCACGCCCCAGCGCGGGCAGTCGATCCGCAGGCGGGCGAGGAGTTCGCCGAAGCGCTCGCGGTCCTCGGCCAGGTCGATGGCCTCGGCGGGCGTGCCGAGCAGTTGGTAACCAGCCGCTTCGATCGCCTTGGCCAGCTTCAGCGGCGTCTGGCCGCCGAACTGCACGAGCACGCCGTGAATCGTGCCCATTTGGCTCTCGGCGTCGAGCACTTCGAGGACGTGCTCGGCGGTGAGCGGCTCGAAGTAGAGGCGGTCGCTCGTGTCGTAGTCCGTGCTGACCGTCTCGGGGTTGCAGTTGACCATGATGGTCTCGTACCCGGCATCGCGCAGCGCGAACGCAGCGTGCACGCAGCAGTAGTCGAACTCGATGCCCTGGCCGATCCGGTTGGGGCCGCCGCCGAGGATGACGACCTTCTTGCGGTCGGTGATCTCGGCTTCGTCCTCCTCCTCGTACGTGCTGTAGAGGTACGGTGTGTGCGCCTCGAACTCGGCGGCGCACGTATCGATGCGCTTGTAGACGGGGCGGATGCCGGCCTGGATGCGGCGCGCGCGGACGGCCTCTTCACTGACCTCGCACAGCTGCGCAATGCGGGCGTCGGAGATTCCGTTGCGCTTGACCGAGCGCAGCACCGAGGCGTTGGGCACGGTGCCGCGCGGACGATCGCGGACGAGCTTTTCGCTCTCGACGACGGCGGCGATCTGGTGGAGGAACCAGGGGTCGATGCTGGTGCGCTCGTGGACTTCGTCGAGGCTGATGCCTGCGCGCAGCGCCGCGGCGACCTTCCACAGCCGGTCCGGTGACGGGCGACCGAGCATCGCGGCCAGGTTGGACCGCTGCTCGTCGTCGGGCTCCCAGTCGAAGCCGCAGGTGTCGTACTCGAGGCCGGAGATCGCCTTGCCCATCGACTCGCGAAGGGTCCGGCCGATCGCCATGACCTCGCCGACCGACTTCATCTGAATCGTCAGTGAGTCGTCGGTGCCCTGGAACTTCTCGAATGCGAAGCGAGGGATCTTCGTGACGACATAGTCGATGCTCGGCTCGAAGCTGGCCGGGGTCACCTTGGTGATGTCGTTGTCGAGCTCGTCGAGCGTGTAGCCGATGGCGAGCTTGGCCGCGAACTTGGCGATCGGGAAGCCGGTCGCTTTAGACGCCAGCGCCGAGCTCCGCGAGACGCGGGGGTTCATCTCGATGACGATCATCCGCCCCGTGCTGGGCTCGACCGCGAACTGGATGTTGCAGCCCCCCGTGGTGACGCCGATCTTGCGGACCACGGCTTTGGCCTGGTCGCGCATGCGCTGATATTCCTTGTCGGTCAGCGTCTGCGAGGGCGCGATGGTGATCGAGTCACCCGTGTGCACGCCCATCGGGTCGAGGTTTTCGATCGAGCAGATGACGACGAAGTTGTCCTTCGCGTCCCGCATGACCTCGAGTTCGTACTCCTTCCAGCCGAGCACGGACTCCTCGAGCAGGACCTCGGAGTCGAGGCTCTCGGCGAGCGCGCGGCTGACCTTCTCGTCGTACTCCTCGCGGTTGTAGGCGATCGATGCGCCGGTTCCACCCATCGTGAACGACGGGCGGATGATGATCGGGAAGCCGTACGCCTCAATCGCGGCGCCCGCGTCCTCGGCACTGCGGATGTACTTCGAGCGCGGCACGTCGAAGCCCAGCTCGATCATCGCGGCCTTGAACTTCTCGCGGTCCTCCGCGCGCTCGATGACCTCGCTGTCGGCACCGAGCAGCTCGACGCCGTGCTTCTCGAAGATGCCCAAGCGGTCGGCTTCGATCGCGAGGTTGAGCGCGGTCTGGCCACCGACGGTGGGCAACACCGCATCGACGTTCTCCTTGGAGAGGATGTCGTCGAGGAACTCGGGCCGCAGGGGCTCGACGTAGGTTCGGTCGGCGATCTCTGGGTCCGTCATGATCGTCGCCGGGTTGGAGTTGACCAACACGACTTCGAGACCCTCTTGCTTGAGGGCTTTGACCGCTTGTGTGCCCGAATAGTCGAACTCACAAGCTTGTCCGATGACGATGGGCCCCGAGCCCAGGACCAAGATGCGTTTGATGTCCTCACGGCGCGGCATGACGTGCTCCCAACTCGTTCAGCGCTTGACGATTTTTCCGTCTTTGAGGGCGTGTTCTTGCCCGATGATTTTCGCGATGGCGTCCCCGTGCTCGGCGACGTCCCATTCCAGCTCGCTGAGCCCGTCGAGGATGCGCGTCCGCAAGCGCAGCGAGTCCTCGTCGGGGTTCGTGAGCCGGGTGATCAAAGCTTGCTTCGTGGACTCGTCCCCGATGTCGATGAGCTGCTCGACGCTGAAGAAGCGGACCCCCTCATCGTGGTCTTCGAGGTACCCCGCGAGCAGTTCGGCGACCTTGGGGTCGTCGATCTCGGCGAGGTGCGTGAGGATCTGGCTCTTCTTCGCGGGGTCGCGCTCGTAGCCGGGCGGGTGCTTTTCGAGCAGCGCGTCGAGGATGTCCCACTCTTGGGCTTCGTCGGCGACGTCTTCGATGATGCGAAGCGCCCACGCGACGTTCTCGGACTCGAGACAGAAGCGCTTGGCGGCGGGCAGGACCTTCGCGCCCAGACCGGAAAGTTCGCGGTAGGCCCAGCTCTTCTCTTCCTCGTCTTCAATGCTCTTCGTCGAGACGATCGTGAAGCGCTTGAAGATTCCCAGCAGCGCTTCTTCGGAGCCGTCCTTGAGCAGACTCTGCATGGCCGAGTAGCGCTCGGGCGATTGCGTGTACGGGCTCGTCGCCGTCTTGGTCCACTTGTCGAGCCGCGACTTCGCGCGACCCGAACTGCTGAATAGATCCTTGAGCCCCACGGTTTCCGCGGCTTTTAGCGCACCGCGCGGGCCGCCAGCAAGCGCCGCGGTGGGCGCGTCTGCGCGGGAGCGCTCACTCGCCGGAGGAGGCGCTGCCGCTCGAACTCTCGGCCCCGCCGCCGCTGGATCCCGTGGATCCGCTCGTGGTGCCCGTGGTGCCCGTGGTGCCCGCGGTGCTGCTGGAGCTCGCAGCGTCGTCGGTGTCGGCCCCGGTGGAACCCGAGCCACCCGGGTCGGTGTCCGTGGTTGGAAAACCGCCGGAGCCCCCTTCGAGTTTGCAGTCTCCGAACGTGGCCTGCACGTCGGTGCCGTCGCGGTGGCAGCAGCCGTCTGCCTCGCACGCGTACCCAGGCGGGCACGCGGGCGCATCCTCGGGGTCGCAGCTGAACTGAACGTCGGCCGAAGGCGCGGTGAAGCAGCCGGCAAAGCCCGCGACCGCGCTCACGCCGAGCACGAGGAGCAAGCGGATCGTACCGCCGCGCATTAGAAGCGCACCTCCACGCTGCCGGGCCCGAAGCGGGTCCGACGTGCGGTCTGGGAGGGTTCGGGGCGGCGGGCGTCGACGGCGAAAATGACGATCGCCGCGATGCCGGTGGCGGCCGCGAGACCGCCGACCACGTACGCGCTGGTCTGCAGGGCCTGGCCGCGGTCGAGGATCGCCTCGTACGTATCCTGGCGGTCTGCGTACAGCGGCGCCTCGCCAGCGTCGACGTCGAACGCGTTGGCGATGCGAATCGCGCGATCTTCCTCGCGCTCGGCGAGGCCCGCCAGCAGGCCGGCGGTGGTGGCGAGGCCGAACGTCGCCAGGACGTGGTACCAGCCGATTCGCTGCAGTCGGGGCAGCCGCGCGGGCAGGTCGAGCGAGACGGCATCCGCGCTCGCGTCGAGGTCGTCGTTTTCGAGGTCTTCGTCGTAGGCCTCGTCTTCGAGGTCTTCGTCGTAGGCCTCGTCTTCGAGGTCCTCGTCGACGGGTTGCTCCGCGTCGCCTTCGACCGCGGCATCGGACTGCGCTGCGGGCTCGGGCTCGGGCTCGCTCGGAGCGTCCGCGGAGGCGGCCAGCGCAGGAGCCGGCGCGATTCCCAGCGCGACGCTCAGCATCAGGAGGCCTCCACGGGTGCTCCAGGTGCGGTCGAAAGAGGGGCGCGACATCGGCGGCGGCAGTGTAGAGCGCATCCGCGGCGCTGGCCACACTCCCGCCGGTCCCAGGGCGCGAAGCCCCGTCTTTACGAGAGCCTCACGCTTGCATCGATTCCAACCCCGGGTCGTCTCTGTGTACGATGCCGGCCGCTTTGCACCGACCGATCGCAAGACGGCGCCTGCTCCAGGGCGTGCTCGGGATCACCGGGACGACCCTGCTGGGATGCCGGTCGGGCGGCGGCCCGGGGTCGGCGTATCCGCAGCCGGAGGTCTACGAGGACCCCAGTGACTTCTCCGGGCCCTGGCGGGGCGAGGTCGAAGGCGTCTCGGGCAAGCTGCGCATCGACCAGCTGGGCGGAGGCCGCTACTACGCGAACTTCCGCGGGGCCGATCGTCCGGTCCGCTACATCCTGTCGCTCAACCAAACCCGCGCCGACATGGGCGGCGGTGCGCTGGCCCTGGCCAACGTCTGCGAGTTTACCTGGCAGGACGGGCGCGGCGCGGTCGGAGCGGGGTGGCTGCTGATCAACCGCGAGAACTCGACGCTCACCGGGACGTTCGGTCGCGGCGGCTCGATGTCTGGGATGGGCGTGTGGACGTTCGTCCGCGGCGGCCGCGGCCGCGCGCGCGCGCGCTGAGCAGCCCGAACAAGCCGAGCAGCGCCCAGCCGGGGCCTCCGTCGCCACCGCTGGTGCATTGGCAGCCCGTGCCGCCGGCGCCGAAGTCCGCCGGGGTGGCGGGCACGGTGGGGTCGATCGGTGCGCTGCCGCCACTGCCGTCTTCGTCGCCCGAGGTTCCCTCGGGGTCGGCCGTCGTCACGACGTCGGTGTCGGATGCCGCGCCGGAGGTGGAGGGGTCGGCGGTATCGGAGGGGTCGTCACCGGTCGTCGAGTCCGGTGCGTCCCCCGTGCTGTCGCCGCCTTCGCTCTCGGTGGTCTCGGCCCCCTCGCCGTCGACCGTGACGGTCACCGAGGAGGTCACCAGGTTGCCATCGGCGTCGGTGGCGTTGACGTTGAGCGTCCAGGTGCCCGGCGGCACGCCGTTGAGATCCCACGTGTAGGGCGGCTCGGGACGCTCTTCGACGACGCTCTGGCCGGCGATCTCCGTCGACATCTCGACGGTCAGCCCACCGAAGGCATCGTCGACGTTCGCGGCGATCGTGAACGAGTCGCCGATCGTGGCACCGTCCATGGGCTCGGTGATCGTGACGACGGGCGGTCCGTCGTCGACGCGCGCGCCGATGATGACGTTGAGGTCGGCGGTCGCGTTCTGGGTGCCCGCCGCGCAGCCGGGGTGTTCGGGACAGCTCCCGTTGACGATCGGCGCGCACTCGTTCCCGAACTGCAGGCCGAAGACGGAGTACGTCCCCATGATCTGGCCAACCGTCGACTCGTTCTCGAGACCCCACCCAAAGCCCAGGCCGGTCAGCGAAAAGTACGCGATGCGGCGCATGTCGGTCTGCTGGGCCGCGGGCAGGCAGCCTTGAAACACGAACGAGATGTTCGGGCCGCTGCCGTCTCCGCAGTCGGCAAGGCCGATGGCCGGCGGGCAGTCGCTGTCGGCGAACAGGGCGTTGGCGTCGGCCTCCGAGCCGAACACGACCATGTCGTAGGTCCCCGCGGCGGGCCGCTCGAAGACGAATTGCAGGTCGAACGGGCTGCCCGCCTCCTTGAGATAGAACAACAGCTCGGCCTGCTCCTCGGGCGTGAGGGCGTAGCCGGAGGCCGTGCCCGGCGTGAAGCCGTTGCTGGAGTAGGAATCGGTGGTGGGGTCCTGGTTGTTGTCGGAGTTGAGCGCGACCGAGCCCAGGTTGATGAAGACCGTTCTCTCCGCGGCGGCTTCGCCGATGCAGAACCACGGAACACACGCCGCAACCAGCGGCGCGGCGCGACGAGCGAGCCCGACCCAATCCATGGGCGCCATCGTACCGGCGCTCGCACCCGGGACGCCAGCATGGCGGCGAACTGGTCTCGATTCAGCCCGATTGCACGACCACGCGGGCGTTTGCGGTGGGGTCGATCTGCCCCTTGATGTCCGCCTGAACGTTCAGCGTGTGCGCGCAGCTCACGGACGTGGGTTTGCACTCCCCAGGCACGTCGATCGACACATCGACGTCTTTGCTGCCCGAGACGTCGATTTCCGCGTCTACCCCGACCCGGAGCTCAGCGACGGTGCGGCGGTCCCAGCCAGCGGTGAGGTGTCGCCGGTCCTCGAGCGCGGCCGCGTCGGCCTCTTCGATGCGATTGCCGTCCGCATCGGTCCAGTGCCGGTCCGCTTCGATCAGGCGAAGCACCAGCGCGTCGACGTGGGCCGAGCGATTGCCGCCGTCGAGCGTGACGTTTGCGCGCAGCGCCGTCCCGGCGGTGACCGAAGCTTCTTCCGCGGTGGGCGCGACCTTCAGACCGACGCCGCCCGCGCCCAGACTCTCCCGCATCTTCTCCGAGAAGCTCATGCGGGAGTCACGGTACCTCGGGGCTTCGGTCCCCGGAAAGCGTCGATCGATGGTGTGCGCCGGCTGGAGGGCCGGTGTCCGAGGGGGCGCGGCCGACACCGCGACAGGCTGGACCTGTATGCTCCGGCCCATGCGCTCTTGGAGACCGCCCCATCGGCCGACCATCGCGATTCCGCTGGTCGCCGCGTTTCTGTGCTCCGCGGGGCTGACCGGCTGCGACAAAGCCGAAGAGCTCGCGGAGAAAGTAGGAGGGAAAGAGGACGAGAAGGCCGAAGAGAAGAAGGACGACGGCGAAGCCAAGTCCGACGACGAGGCCAAGAAGGACGACGCGGCCGAAGAGGTCGCAAAGGCCGAGCCCGCGCCGGAGCCGATCCCGGTCGAGCCCCTGCACACCGGCCTCGACCTGATGCTCTCCTTCGTCCCCGATGCCGACGCGGAGTTCATGATCATCCGCGACGCGTCGGTGCTGGCCGAATACTACGAGGAGACGATGCGCTTCCTCGATGCCCCGGTCGACGCGCTCTCCGGTGCCGAGGGCATGCCGCCCGACGTCAAGGACGTGGCGACCGGCTACGCGATGGCGAAGATCAAAGGCAAGGAGATCGTCGACGCGCTCGGTGACTCCGGGCTCCGGCTCAAGGATGGGGGCGTTCTCATCAAGACGAAGACGGGCAAAGACCTGCTCATCTTCGCGTCCGACGACCCCAACGCGATCGGCAAGCTCGCGACCGCGCTCGGCGAGAAGGGCATGGGCGAGGACAAGTGCTCCGCGCTCGCCGACCACGCGGGCTGGAGCATCTGCGCCGAGGACAAGGCCACGCTCGAGGCCTACAAGCCTGCGCCCGATCCTGCCGCGGTCCGTGACGCGCTGCAGGCGCGACTGCCCGGCGTGGAGCTGGACGAGGCCAACATGCTCGCGCACCTGCCGGTCGAAGGTCAGGACACCTCGTTCGCGATCACGACGCTGCCGGGCCTGGTTCACCTCGCCGCCGCGGCCCCGCTGGACCGCGAGGCGAAGGAAGCCTTCGGCGCGCTCGAGGCCGGCGAGGCGCACACGCTGGCGAACGTACAGCCCGGCGCTGGCTTCATCTGGGCCCGCACCAAGGGCTCCGTGCTCGCCGAGGCGATGAAGGGCGAGATCGGCAGCGCGCCTCCCGAAGCCAAGAGCATGCTCGAGACGCTCACCGGCGAGTTCGTGCTCGCGGGCTCGGTCGACCCGGGTGGCCTCGTGTTCCAAGCGGGCGTCTCCGACCCGGCGCCGTTCTCCAAAGCGTGGGAGCTGGCAATGGAAGGGGCCAAAGAGGCGCCCGAGGAAATCCCCGAGCTTCCGGGCAGCAAGCTGGTCGTCGAGAAGGTGCCGATCACGCACGGCAGCACGATGGCCGACGCCCTCCACGTGGGCGTGACGGGCGTGAAGGAGGCGGACATCGTCAAAGCGTTCGCCGGCATCCACTTCGACGCGTGGGCCTTTGCGGCCAACAAGTCGCTCACCGTGACGGTGGGTCCTGACGCGGCGCACGTCGGCAAGCTGCTCGACGTCGAGGGCGATGGCCTCAGCGCGGACACGCTGAGCTCCCTGCCGGCTCCGCTGGCGGCGGGCTTCAAGCGCAAGGACGTGTCGTTCGCGGTCCACATGCCCGCAGACTTCCTGCAGGGCCACCATATGCACACGCTGGTCAAGGCGGCGCTGAAGAAGGTCCCTGACGTCAAGCCGGAGGTCGTGCTCGCAATGACCAACATGGTCGCGCCGCTTTCGAGCGGATCGATGTGGGTCGAACAAGCCAGCGGCTCCGAGACCCCCGTCGTCCACATGGCGGTGCAGGCGATCGGCAACCGCGCGACCGACGAGGGGAAAGAAGCCCTCGATGCCGCGCACAAGGTCACCGAGGGCACCACGCCCGAGACTGCCTTCAAGCCGCTCGCGGAGAAGTACGACAGCTCGGCGATGGCGTTCGCCTACCACACGCGCGCGGGCTCCGAAGGCCCGGGCAGCTTGGTGGGAAGCGGCGTTGGAGCGATGGCCGTTGCGGGCGCGATCGGGTACGCCACGCTCTCGGGCGCGGGCAACGAGACGCTTGCCGACGACCTCGGCGTGAAGCCGACCGACCCCGAGCCGGAGATCATCCCCGAGCACAAGCCCGTCGCGCCGGAGATGAAGCCGGTCGAGCCCGAAGAAGAGAAGAAGCCCGAGCCCAAGGCAGAGCCGAAGCCCGAGCCGAAGAAGCCCGAGGACAAGAAGGACGACGGCGGCAAAGACCCGATCGTCGAGCCGAAGAAGCCGGCGGACAAGAAGGACGACGGCGGCAAGGACCCGATCGTCGAGCCGAAGAAGCCGAAGCCTCCAGTGCCCAAGCCGTCCGTCGATGACGAGCCGGCGTCCGGCAAGAAGAAAAAGAAGAAGAAGAAAAAGAAGAAGAAAAAGAAGAAGAAGGGCTGAGCACCGCTCCTTCTGCTTCGAAGACGCCGCCCGGTTCGCCGAGGCGGCGTTTTCACGTTCTGGACAGGTTCACCCCTCGGCCGAGGTCCACTTCAGCTGCAGCTCGAGCTCCTCGGCGCCCTCCTCGGACTCGTGCTCGATGGACAGTGCCGCCGCGGCGGGCACGGTGAAGCGCGCGTTCGCCACCTGAATGCGAAAGGACTCGCCGCGCTCCAGTGCGTCGGCGAGGCGGCGGAGGGTCTCGATGAAGCGCTCGGACGGGCAGTCTCGTTCGACGTCGCGGTTGGGCATGGGCGGACGGTAGACCGTGCAGGTGACGCTGACGTCGCATGCGCGAAATTCGCCGCTCTAGGTCACAATCGCCCCCGTTGCATACCCTTACGTAAGGGGTAGAGTTGGCCTCGGGCGGATCGGTTGACAGCAGGCCCTGCTGCCACCATTCTCCCGCCGCCCACCAACCGACACCGTACGTACGCGTCAGGTTTGATGTCCTCCTCTTCCACACACCGCATGAAAGTCGGCGAGCTGGCCCGCAAGACGGGCAAGACCGTACGCGCACTGCGTCTGTACGAAGAACGAGGACTGCTGACGCCGGCACGCTCCGAGGGCAACTTCCGTCTGTACGGCCCGGATGAAGTCGCGCGGGTCTACTGGATCACCAAGCTGCAAGATCTCGGCTTCTCGCTGCCGCAGATCCAGCGGCTGCTGCAGACCGTCGAAACGTCGACGACCGGACCCGACGCGATGCAGTCACTCCGGCAGTCGTTCCGGGCGCGCCTCGACGACACGCGCGCGCAGGTCGAGAAGCTTCTGCAGCTCGAGCGAGACCTCGCCGAGAGCCTGGCCTACCTCGAGGGCTGCCGGGCGTGCAGCGAAGACCATTCCGTCGAGGGATGTGTCAGGTGTGGCGGCGTTCATGCCGACACCAAGACCCCGTCGCTGGTGGCCGGCGTCCATTCCTCCTCCGCAGGTCGCGACGAGATCGTTCGCATCCGGAACCTGCCCGACTCCAAAACTCCCGTGAGCGCACAATGAGCGTGAAGACCCCGATTTATCTCGACTACGCCGCCACTTGTCCCGTGGACCAGCGCGTCCTCGACAAGATGATCCCGTACTACACCACCGCCTATGGCAACGCGGCCAGCCGTACCCACGCCTTTGGCTGGGAAGCGGAGGAGGCGGTCGAGAACGCCCGCGAAGAGGTCGCAAAGACCATCGGCGCCGACCCCAAAGAGGTGACCTGGACCAGCGGCGCGACCGAGTCCAACAACCTCGCCATCAAGGGCGTCGCCGAGTATCTCGCCGAAAAGGGCAACCACATCATCACGGTGGTGACCGAGCACAAGGCGGTCATCGACACGGCCAAGTACCTCGAGCGTCGCGGCGTCGACGTCACGTTCTTGCCCGTCGACGAACACGGCTTGGTCTCGCCCGAGCAGGTGGCCGAGGCGATCACCGAGAAGACGGTGCTCGTGTCGATCATGCACGGCAACAACGAGACCGGCGTCATCATGCCGCTCGCCGAGATCGGCAAGGTCTGCCGCGAGCGCAAGGTTCTCTTCCACACCGACGCGACCCAGACCTTCGGCAAGATCCCGCTCGACGTCGAGGCGATGAACATCGACCTCATGTCGATCAGCGCCCACAAGATCTATGGCCCCAAGGGCATCGGCGCCCTCTACGTTCGCCGTCGCAAGCCGCGGGTTCGCCTCGCCGCGCAGATCCACGGTGGTGGCCACGAGCGGGGCAACCGCTCGGGAACGCTCGCCGTTCCGAACATCGTCGGCTTTGGCGAAGCCGCCCGCGTCGCTCGCGAAGGCATGGTCGCCGAGATGGCTCGGATCACCGAGCTGCGCGACTACATGAAGGCCGAGCTGATGGGCTCCATCGAGCACACCATCCTCAATGGTCACCCCGAGCACATGCTGCCTGGGCACTTGAACATCAGCTTCGCGTACATCGAGGGCGAATCGCTGCTGATGGCGCTCAAGGACGTCGCCCTGTCGTCGGGCTCGGCCTGTACGTCGGCCAGCCTCGAGCCCAGCTACGTGCTTCGGGCGATGGGCCTCAATGACGAGCTGGCCCACTCCAGCCTCCGCATGACGATCGGTCGCTTGACCACCAAAGAAGAGCTCGACTTCGTCATCGACCTGCTCAAGACGCACGTCACCCGTCTGCGCGAGATGTCGCCCCTTTGGGAGATGGTGCAGGACGGCATCGACCTCGACTCCATCCAGTGGGCGCACCACTGAGCTTCTTTTCCACGCACACGAAACTGAACGGACCAAAACCATGGCGTACAGCGACAAGGTCATCGACCACTACGAGAACCCCCGCAACGTCGGCAGCCTCGACAAAAACGAAGACGACGTCGGAACCGGCATCGTCGGCGCACCCGCCTGCGGCGACGTGATGAAGCTGCAGATCAAGGTCGAGGACGGCGTCATTAAGGACGCGAAGTTCAAGACCTACGGCTGTGGCTCGGCCATCGCTTCGAGCTCGCTCGTGACCGAGTGGGTCAAGGGCATGAGCGTCGAAGAGGCCGGCTCGATCCAAAACAGCCAGATCGCCGAGGAGCTGTCGCTGCCTCCGGTCAAGATCCACTGCTCGGTGCTTGCCGAGGACGCGATCAAGGCCGCGATCAAGGACTACCAGTCCAAGAACACACAGGGCGAGTAGCCAACATGAACGCGACCCCGGCATCTCCCTCGGCTGCTCCGGCGGCCGAGTCCGCACCGGCTCCGAACACCGTGACCATCACGGCACGCGCGGCCAAGGTCATGCGCGGCCAGCTCGACAAGCGTGGCACGCCCACCGCGGCCATTCGCTTCGGCATCCGGGGCGGCGGCTGCACGGGGTACTCGTACATGTTCCAGTTCGAGGACGGCGACCCGCGCAAGAACGACAACGTCATCGACGCGTTTGGCGTGCGGGTCTACGTCGACCCCAAGAGCATGGTGCTGGTCAAAGGCACCCGCATCGACTTCGAGACCGGCATCCGCGGCCACGGCTTTCGCTTCGAGAACCCCAACGTGGGGGACTCGTGCGGCTGCGGTGAGTCGGTTGCGTTCTGATCCGCTGCCGTCGGAGCAGTCGTCATGAACCACTTCGAACGGCTGGGCCAGCCCCAGCAGTACGCGCTCGAGCGAGACGCGCTCGAGGACGCGTACCTCGAGCGCGCTGCCGCCGTGCACCCTGACAAGTTCCAGGGGGCCTCTTCGGGCGAGCAGCGACAAGCGATGGAAGCCAGCGCTGCCGTCAACGAGGCGTACCGGACGCTCCGAGACCCGGTGAAGCGAGCCGAATACCTGGTCAAGCTCGGCGGCATCGACCTCGACAGCAGCGACGCGGAGGGTGGCGCGCCCAAGATGCCGCAGGCGTTCTTGATCGAGATGATCGAGCAGCGTGAGCAACTCGACGCCGCGAAGCAAGCTGGCGGCGACGCGCTCGAGGCGATGCGCGACACCGTCGAGGCCCAGCTCGACGAGGCGCTGGGTCGAGGGATTGCGCAGGTCGGGCAGGGCGAGGTACGAGCGGCGGCCGAGAGTCTGGTCGTACGCCGCTATCTCCAGCGGCTGCTCGACGAAATCGACGACCTCGACTGAGAGCCACGCATGTCCAACGAGACTGACGACTTCGATCCCGGCGCCCTGTTTCAGATCGAGGAGCCGACGGCGGCTGCGTCGTCCAAGCGCGCGCCGGGCATGGGCATCGGCATCGACCTCGGCACGACGCACAGCCTCGTCGCGCTGGCGTCGAACGGGGCCGAGCCGAAGGAAGTCGCTGACGCGCAGGGCCGCGGCATTCTGCCGTCGGTCGTCTCGTACGTTGGGGATGCGGTCTTGGTCGGCGCTGATGCGCGTGCGCAGCAGGTCGAGCACCCGCAGCAGGTCATCAGCTCGGTGAAGCGCTTCATGGGGCGCGGCCGCGAGGAGGTGGGCGAGCATCCGTACCCGATGGCCGAGGCCGACGAGCACAGCCAGGTACTTCGCTTCGACATGGGGCGAGGCCGCGCCGTCACGCCGATGGAGGTCTCGGCCGAGATCCTCAAGGTGCTCAAGGCACGGGCCGAGTCCGAGCTGGGGGACACCGTCGATGGTGCCGTCATCACGGTGCCCGCGTACTTCGACGACGCGCAGCGCCAGGCGACCAAAGATGCGGGCCGCATCGCGGGCCTGAAGGTGTACCGGCTGCTGGCCGAGCCCACCGCGGCGGCGTTGGCCTACGGCCTCGACAAAGGC
>JBCCQM010000066.1:0-37728 GCA_039024335.1 Myxococcota bacterium | reverse complement strand
CGCTTGTGCGTGGTGGAGGGCTGGTCGCACGCCGAGGCGGCCGAGCGCACCGGCCTGCCCCTGGGCACCGTGAAGTCCCATCTACAGCGCGGACTGGCACAGCTACGTCGCGCGCTCAGCGAAGGAGATCCGTCATGAGTGACGACCGCCTCGACGCCCTGCTCGTCGCGCAGGCCACCGAAGGACTCGACGCTACGGATGCCGCCGAGCTGGACGCCCTGCTCGACGCTTCGCCCGATGCCGACGCGGACGCCTATGCCGACGTTGCCGCGGCGATCACCTTGGCCGAGCTCGGCACCGTCGAGCCCATGCCCGCCCATCTTCGACAGGCCGTGCTCGACGACGTCCCGCCGCGAGTGGCAGTCGCGCCAGCGAACGCCGCCCCGCCGGTTCGCGCCGGCTGGATGGGCTGGGCCGTCGCCATCGCCGTGGCCGCCGTGCTCGCGATGGTGCTCCTTCAGCCCGAGCGGCCCGCACCGATCATCGCGACTGCAGCACCCACCGTTGTCGTAGTCCCCGCGGTTGAGCCAGCGCCCCGCGAGCCGACCCCGGCCGAGGCGCGGAAGAGCCTGCTGAACACTCGGGCCGATGCACGCGTCCTCGCATGGACGGCAGGTCCCGACCCAACCGGCACCAACGTCCGCGGCGACGTGGTGTGGAGCGCCAGCGAGCAGCGCGGTTACATGCGCTTCGAAGGGCTGCGCCCGCTGCAACCCGAGGACGCCGTCTACCAGCTGTGGATCTTCGACGGCACCCGGGACGACCGCTACCCGGTCGATGGAGGCGTCTTCACGGTCCCCACCGGAGCGCGGGACGTCGTCGTGCCCATCGACGCCACCTTGCCGGTCGCTGAGGCCGCGATGTTCGCGGTCACGGTCGAGGCGCCCGGTGGCGTGGTGGTCTCGGACCGGAGTCGCATCGCAGCTCTGGCGAAGTAGCCGAACCATCAGCTCGCTAGTTCGACCTCGTACGGATTCGGCTCGGAAGGGTCGCGGCCGACCACGCGTCCATCGGCGTCGACGTGCGGCGGTTCGCTGAACGCCTTGAGCCCCTCGAGGTCCTTGCGATGGAGCGTGCGCGTCCACTTCGTGAGCCCCGCGAATCGCCAAATCGCGTTGAACGGCCGCGGCAATCGGTTCTCGAACACCAGCCGAACGAGCGTGCGAGAGGGCCCCTGCTCATCGAGTTCGAACACCAGGTTTGGCGTGTGGGGCGGTCCAGGACCCTCGAGGCTCATCGCGATCGCGCGGCGGTCTTCGAGCCGCGTGATCTCTTGATGCCCCACGGCTTTGCCTTTGCTGACGAAGACGGTGCGGGCACCCACGGCACCATCTTCGCCGGACTTGGTCGTGTCGACAGCGCACTGCGAGCGCGTCTCCTTGGGCCACGCGGACCACCGCATGAGCCGGGACTGGAGCCGAATGTCGTCGTAGACGTCGGTGACCGACGCTTCGACGACGATTTCTTCCACGTAGGCGACCCGGGTCGGTGCTATGGCTGACAGCACCGCGATGAAGACCACGAGGCTGGCGATGATGGAGAGAGCGATGGTCATTTCGAAAATGGCTTACTCGACTTATCTTGATTGTCAAGATAACGACTGGAAAGCCGGCGCATGAACCGGCCGACGCCGCGTGAATCGGGCGTTGGTGCGCTCGTGCAGGCCTGCCGCGAGCTCTATGCCGCAATCGATCGCATCGACCACGTCGCGGCCACGACCGTCGGCGTGAGCCGCAACGATCTGCGTGCGCTCAACGTGCTCGAGCGCGGTCCCGTTCGCGCCGGCGACTTGGCCAAAGCGCTCTCGCTCACGACCGGCGCCGTCACGACGCTGATCGGCCGCCTCGAAGCGAAGGGTCTCGCACGGCGAACCCGAGATCCCGACGACGGTCGCGTCGTTTTGATCGCCCCCACCGAGGCGATGTTCGAGCAGCTTGCCCCCCTATACCGCGGCGTCGCCACGAACCTTGCCGAGGTCGCCGGTCGCTACACCGCCGAAGAACTCGATGCCGCCGTCGAGCACATCAATGCGGTGACCCAAGCCTACGTGGACGCGACCGAGTAGCGCACGCCGGCCGACACCGGTCCCCTACCAAGGGATCGGGCTGCCATCCCAGGCGAAGAAGCGGCCGTTGTCTTCGGGCGTTGCGCCATCGACGATCGAGAGCAGCTGCGATGCCGCGCGCTCGACCGAGAACAACTTGCCCTCGGGGACGCCGCGCTGAAACGGCGCCGAGAGGTTGGTGGCGACGGTGCCCGGATGCAGCGCGATGACGACCAGACTCGGAAAGCGCCGCGTCAGCTCGATCGACAGGTTCTTGGTGAACATGTTCTGCGCCGCCTTCGACGCCCGATAGCCGTACCACCCCCCGAGGCGGTCGTCCTCGATGCTGCCGACCCGCGCCGAGACGTTCGCCAGGACCGAGCCGTCGTGGTGCTTGAGCAGCGGGGCGAAGTGCTTGGCGACGAGCAGCGGACCCACAGCGTTCACCGCGTAGGTGCGGTGCAGCCACGCCGCGTCGATCTCCTCGACCCGCCGCTCCGGTCGTCGGTCACCGTCGTGAAGCAGCCCCGCAACGTTCATCACCAAGCCCAAGCGCTCCGTCGTTGCTCGAACCAGAGCCGCCGCAGCCTCGACCGTCGCATCCTCGGTCACGTCGACCGTCAAAAGGTGGAGCCGATCACCGTGGGCTGCCTTCAGCCGCGCGAGCCCCTCGGACCGCTCGGGCGCCCGCGACGACGCAAACACCGTCTGGCCCCGCGTGAGCAGCTGCTCGACGATTCCAGCACCGATCCCTCGGCTGGCACCCTGAATGAACGCAGGAAGCGAACTCTGCACGCGGAGATACCTAGCCGCAGGCTCAACGACCCACCACCAAACACCGCATCCGAACGGCCCCACGCCGACCCTTCGCGCGGGCGCGAATCGGCGTGGGACACGACGCGGCCTCAGGCGAACCGGTCTTCGAAGGCCTTCAGCACGAGGCCGCCGCGGTCGAAGATCGCGAAGCAGACGCGGTCGAAGTCTCCCGCGAAGGTCTCGGACGCGAGCCAGCTGCCGAAGGCATCGGCGACGCGCGCGGGGTCGTTGCGGAAGACGCCGCAGCCCCAGCCGCCGAGCAACAGGCTGCGATGGCCCTGCGCTCGGGCGAGCGCCAAGACGAGGCCTGCGCGATGACGCAGCGCGACATCGATGCGCGGACCGGCCCCGGGATCTCGACGCAGCACCTCCCCCGCGTTGGGTGCGGGCGCGGTGATGATGGCGGCCTGGAAGTAGCGATCCAGCAGCGTGCGGCTGCGGGTTCGGAACCAGGGCACGCCCGGCGAGTAGATGAGGTGGTCCGTGTAGATCAGCGAGCGCTGGGCCCGGTTGACGTCGTAGTAGGTCGACTGACCCAGCAGGCACGGGTACACGCCCGAGGCTCGCGCGACGTCTTCCTCTTGCGCCTTGGCGCCGCGGATGAAGCCGCCGCCGGGGTTTCGGGCCGATGCGAAGTTGAGCACGACGAGGTCGCTCCAGCCTTCGTCTTCGACCAGCCGACGCGCCGCCTCTTGGGTGCGCTCGGCCGTGACCAAGATCGACGGCGCAGGCCCGCCGGGCCCGACCTGTTCGAGCAGCGCGGCCCCGGCTTCGGGGGTGAGCACGAAGCTCCCAGACTCGGCAGCACGCTGCGCCTGCGCAAAGTCGACCCAGCGGCCGTCCTCGGTTCGGAATCCGCCCTTCTCCAGGTAGGAGAGTGTCTCGGAGGCGATGTTCTTGAGCGACATGATCAAGTTCCTTTCAAATAGTGTCGAACACACCATGAATCAATCGCCGCGTGCGTCAAGGTGAGATTCGAATATTTTTGGTCACCAAACCGTTTATTCGCCGCCATGCGCTACGTCGTCCAAAGTCGCCGCACCACCGAGGCCAAGCTTCGCAGCCGATTTGAGGACTGCGTGCTGGTCGACGTCACCAGCCGCGGCCCGGAGCCCTGGGTCCGCTTCAGCCCCTTCTTCCCCCACGGGGGCATCCCGGTGCATCGCTCCTCGGGCGTCCTGAGCCAATCCGTCGAGGGTCTTTGGCAGGGCCTCAAGGTCTTCGAGTCCGCCGACGTCGACCCCGACAAGTTCGAGGTCACGTCGATGAAGGGGCTCAAGCGGACCGTGCGGCGCTTCGGTAGATGCCTCGGTCACCGCGACGGCATCGAAGGAGAGACCCTGCTCGGATACCGAGACGCTCGATACGCGATCTACTTGCCCGCGTACCGTTGGGTGCTCGAGCACCGCCTCGGCCGCGAGCTCGAACGGCTTCGCGCGCTCGAAGCCTCGACCGTGGTGCTGCTCGACTACGAGACGAACACCGACGTCGACGACCTTCGCAAGCCCCTGTCTCATGCCGCACTCGTCGCCGCGTGGCTCGAGAACCGATGGCCGTCGGCAGACCCGAACGTCTGAGCTCGCAGCCTCGGACCGGCCACCTGCCGGATCCTTCGAACGCTCCGCAGGACTGCCGACGAACCATTGCAGCGCTGTACGGCTGCGCGGTGGGTCCCCCCTCGGTCAGCTCCACTCGAAGGAGAACGGCGCAACCATGACCATTTCGGCGATGTCGGGCCGCTCCTCGTCGGTAAACGACTCGAGCACGCGCGGCACGATGTTCGAGCAGTCGACGTCACCGCTCACCACCAGCGGGCCGGCAACGCCAGCGCCGGTCCAGCTCCCCGAGACGGGGCAGGACTCGAAGTTCACGGAGACGGCGGTTTCATCGATGACGAGTCCGAAGGTCAGCTCCACGACATCTCCGTCGAATGACCCTTCGTCGCCGTCGATCCCGAAGAACGACAGGCCGAGCATGTCGTAGTTGAGCTCGTAGAAGGGTGGCACGGCCACCACGTCTACACAGTCGGTGCTCGAGATCGTCATTTCGACGAGACCGGTCACGACGACTTCCGCGGCGCAGTTCCCATCGGCAGGGTCTCCCGTCTCGTCCTGTCCGGAGTCCGCATCGGCCGACGGATCCCCCGCGGTGGGGTCGTCGGCCGTCGGGTCGTCCGAGGTGGGATCGTTCGTCGTTTGAACGTCACCGGTGTCGCCGAGCTGATCATCTTCGGTGGTCTCGTCGTCTGCACATCCTGCTGCGAGCAGCAGACCGAACGCTGCGAGAGCGACGTAGCGGTACCCCGGTCGAGCGAGCGTCTGCTGAAACGTGTCGTTACACATCGACGAGGTAGTCCGGCGAACGCCGGCCGTGATCACGACTTCTTTGCCTCCGGCTAGATGCAATCACGCGAGGCGACGTCGAGGATGCGTGCGTGCAGGGTCGGGGCTTCGCTGAGCCCCCGCTCGACCGTGGCGACGGCGTCGCCGATCCGCGTACGCTCGGCCTGGACCTCGCTGGCGGTCAGCGGGACCTCTCGGATGCACGCAGGCGGGATGCCGTCGCCTTTGTACTCGCCATACTCGCACTTGCGAACGGTGCCTGCGTCGAGCGCGGCCACGACGTCATCCCGAAGCGCGCGCCACTGCGTCGTGCCGGCCTCCGCCAAGGCCTCCGGCGAAGCTCGAACGCCGTCGAGCCACGCCCACGTCGTCTGCTCGGACCGCCACGAGAACTCGGACTGCGCAACCGTCCATCCGATCCCGTGGCCCAGGTAAAACGAGGCGGCGTCGTCACCAGCCCGCTCGAAGCGCACGGAGGCGTGGTCGCCCAGGATGCCGGAGCCGCCCATCGAGACCGAAACGGCAACCGCCCAGCCCGACGAAGGGCGCTCGCCCGCGCTGGCGCTCACGCCGAACGCCTGCGGCGCCTCACCGTCACGAGGGTCGTGAAGCGTGTCGACGATGCCCCACGCCGCTCCGTCGCGCTCCTGGGTTGCGGGAGCACTGCAGTGAGGGCCTGTGGTGCACCACGCGGCGCCGATGAAGTTGCCGCGGCGCTGAAGCGGCTCGTGCGTCCAGTTCGCGCCACGCTTCGAGAAGCACGCGTAGGCGCGGTCGAATCGAGCTTTCTCGTCGGCGTCGGCGAACTGCAGCGCGCTTCGTTCGACCAGCGAGGGTGCTTGCGGTTCGTCCCCTCGGGGCGAGCACGCCAGCAGCGTGCATGCGGCAACCCAGCGTAGCTTCACGTTGGGTCTCCGGAGAGGTTGTTCGCAAACCAGGGCACCGCGAACTCTTGAAACGCCCGCACCTTCGCAGGAACGAACTGCCGGCTCGGATACACGAGCGCCAGCGAGGTTCGGATGGCGGGGAGCTCGGCGCACAGCCGAACGAGCCGCCCTTCGCGGAAGTCCTCCTCGACCACGAATCGAGGCGCGTAGCCCAACCCCGCGCCCGCGATCACGGCCGCGCGCACGAAGCCGAACTCGTCTCCGGAGATCCGGCCGCGCACCACGAGCGGCCCGCTATCACTCCCAGGCCATTCGAGCGTCTGCTCTCCACCGTGCCCCCGGAAGAGCACCCACGGCAGCTTCGCCGCTTCGTCGATCGACCCCGGCGAGCCGTGCGTTTCGAAGAACTTCGGCGCCCCAAAGACGACCATCTCGCCGCCGACCAGCTTCCGCACGATGAGCGTGCTGTCCTGCAGGTCCCCCGCGCGGATGGCCATGTCGAAGCCCTCCCGCACCATGTCGACGCGACGCTGCGTCAGGCTGATCGAGCAGTCCACCTTGGGATAGGCCTCGCTGAACTCTGCGAGCATCGTGCCGAGCAGCCCGCCCACGTCGACGGGCGCGGTGATCTTCAGCTCGCCCTGCGGCTCGTCTTGGACCTCCCGTACGGAGTCCTCGGCGTCGCGCAGGCTGTCCAACGCCCGTGCGACGCGCTGGTGGTAGCGCTGGCCGACCTCGGTGAGTGCCATCCGACGGGTGGAGCGCTGCAACAGCCGCGCACCGAGCCGGGCTTCAAGCGAGGCGACGCGACGGCTCACGCTCGACTTGGCCACGCCGAGGCGCTCCGCTGCGCCGCTGAAGCTGCCGTGCGCCACGACGGCGGTGAACGCCTCGATTTCGGCAAGGGAGGGGGCGTCCGACGATCGTCCAGGCGAGCCGCTCAAAGCGGGCAAAGCATACCCCGACCCGCGACCGCGCTACAGCGCGACGCATACGAGCCCGCAGGGGCACAGCTCTTCGGGAACTTCGTCGGGGCATACCGGGCACAGCGGGACGCACAGCTCATCGGCGGGGCAGTCGCACGCCGGAACGTCGCGGTCGTCGTCGTCGTCGTCGTCGTCGTCGTCGTCGTCGTCGGGCTCGGACGATGGTGCTGGCGCGTCGCCCTTGGGAGCGGGCAGCGGCTGCGTGCTCGGCTCGATGCACGCGCCGAGGCAGGTGTCGTCGCAATCGTCGCCGCCTCGGCACGCCGAGAGACACACCGTGGTGTCGCAGGTCAGTCCCGCAGCGCAGTCATCTACCGATTCGCAAAGCGCCGTCGCGGGCTCCGGCATCGCATCGCCCCCGCACGCATCGGTCTTGTCCGCGCAGCAGTCTCCCCACTCGACGCAGGCCTCGTCGCACCAGCAGTTACCGTAGACCGCCGCGTCTCCACAGACGGACGCCTCGCAGCTGCCGTACACGCCGTCGGCGCGATGCAGCCCGCGCGATGGAGCGGATCGCGTCTCATCGATGCGTACCTCCCCACACCCCGTCAGCATGACCAAAACCGCTCCAAACAGTGTCCCGACCCGTTTCAACATCGTTCCCCGCCACACAACGGAGCAAAGTCCACTCCAGATGGGCCGATCGGAGACAATCGCTGCAACTCCTGGCACTTGGCCCAGTTCGGGACAATCTGCCACGCACCGTCCTGAGACGACGAGAACACCAGCTGAGGCAGAACAGCGTTCGATCGCGAGACGGGTCAGGAACGCGGCCCACCCGCAGAGTTTGCGTCACGCGAATCGATGAGGGGCCCCCGTGCGTCCAAGCGGTAGAGACACGACGATGGAAGGGTTTTTGCTGTTCGCAGGGTTCTTCGCGGTCCTCAACGCGGTCACGTATGTGGTCTGCGAGCGGCGCAACCGCGCTCAATGGTCGCGGGACATCATCTGGCGCGCAGACGACCCGGGCGTCCACCCGACATACCGCGGCGGAGACGTCGAAGGTGCCGCCCCGTACGTTGGACCGGAGCCCAATCCTCGCGCACCCGCCAGCGTGCGAGGCATCGCCATGTGGTCGATTGGCATGGGCCAGATGCTGATCCCCGGCGCCGCGGCGGCGTGCTTCGGCGTGATCATCTACGGGCTCGGTCTGGTCGGCATCCCCGGCTGCATCCTCGCGGCGCGGATCTGGGCGCTGGGCCCTGCGCTCCTGCGAGCAGACCCGCGCGCGGTCGAGAAGAGCAAGAGCATCGCGCGCTTCGCCGAGGTGCTCAACGGCGTGGTCCTGGCCGTCGCCCTCGTGATGCTGTTCGAAGGCGGAGATCTCGTCCCGCTCGCACTCTTCACCATGGCGTATGCGTGCGTCTCGCTCGCGCACGCCTTCGCCATCCGCCGTGCCGGTGAAAAAGTGGCTGCGTTGTGGGCAACGCGCGGCTACGACGTCGCGCGCCTCGACCAGCTACAGATGCCGCGGCGCCGACACGCCCGGCCGACGGCCTAGCTGGCTTCCTAGCGGCTGGCGCTGGCGTCTTCGGCGGGCGCGCGGTCCAGCCCAAACGGTGCCGTACACAGGTCGGGCCGCTTCACGCCGTCGTCGACCCACGCGCGCATCACTTCACCCACGCGCTCCATCAGCTCGGGCACGTCCTCCTCGGTGAGGTTGGTCGTGTCGATCTGCGGCGCCATGTAGACGTGAACCCGCGACGGGCGAATCGTGAACTCGCCCTTGGGCAGCATCTTGTACGCACCGCGCACGCACAGCGGCGCGATCGGAAGGTTGGCCTCCACCGCGATGCGGAAGACGCCGCGCTTGAACTTGCCAACCTTGCCGTCGAGGGTACGGTGCGCCTCGGGAAAAGCGAGCACGGAGATGCCCCGAGAGGCGCGCTCACGGAACGCCTCCGCGACCTCCTTGTAGCGATTCGCACCCTTGCGGACCGGGATGGCGTTCGACATTCGAAGCAGCCAACCGTAGCCGGGGACGTCGAGGTGCGCGGCGTTCTCGAGGCCACACAGCGGCACAGGGATCGAGCCGCACGCGATGTTGGCGTCCATCATGCTGACGTGGTTCTGGGCGAACACCGACATCTTCGTCTTGTCGAAGAGCGGATCGTACTCGACGTCGAGCTTGCTGAACGCGAAGCGAATGGGCGTGGCCACCAGCGGCTGCACCCACTTCATCTGGAACTTCTCGAACGGCTTGAAGATCGTGAACGGCAGCGCGCTCGCCCACAGGCCGCCCATCCACGTGAGGCTCGCGCCCATGGCGGCAAGCGAGTACGGAGCCCAAAGAGCGTTCCCCAGCGGTGTGCGTCCAGCTTTGCGTCCCATCGCCGAGGCAGATTGCACGACCCTCCCACGTCCGGAAAAGGGGGGCACGCGTCACACAAAAGTGAGCCCAACCACGAAACGCGTCGCGCACGTGCGAAGCGTCGTTCGCAACGTGCGCTCAATGAACTCGGTAGTAGGTGCCGAACAAGCGGTCGGCCAATGGCGCCGTCACGTTGAAGTTCGTGTGGGCCATCTCTTCGAGCCGATGGTGATGGTGGTGGTGCTTGCGCAGCGCAGCCAGCCATCGCCATCGGTCGACTCCCCACGCGCGCAGCTGCGCGGCCCGCAAGTGGTGCAAGGTGTGGATCGTTTCGTAGAGCAGGAAGTACCCGATCGCCGCGATGAAGAAGACGCCTGCGAGCGCGGGGCCGCCCAGCAGCGCCGCCACGACCGCGACCGGGGAGGCCATCGCAAACACGATCAAGATCGTGAACCACGGCATCATCACCAGGCAGAGGTCACCGCTGTTGCGAATCTCCTGGTCGTCGTCGCCCGCAAACGCCCGATGATGAATCAGCGCGTGGTTGCGATACATCATCCGCGGAAACAACGGACGGTGCATCGGGAAGCGATGGGTGGCCCACTCGAAGATGTTGGCCACCACCCAAAACGCCGGGATCGCCAGCCACGTCTGCCAGGCCGCTCCCCACGCCAGCCAAAGGCCGCCTCCGAAGATCAGCGCGGCAACGCCGAGCGTGCGGACGAGGTGCTTGCGGATCGTGTAGCCCGGATGGAGGTGCGCATCGCGGAACCCCCCCGGGCCAGCGGGGGCGCGTGGCTCCGTGGTGGACTCGACCTGCATCGAGCCAGTGTGCCACGGCCGCGCCAGCGAGCCACAGCCCTGCTACCCTCCGGCCGGTGCTCGCGCTGAGCCTCATGGCGGCCCTTCAGCCGGCCGTCGAACCGCCTCCACCGCCGCCCGTGCAGTGGCAGGCGCCGGTCGGATGCCCCGACCTCGCGCGCGTTCGCTCTCGCGTCGACGCGCTGCTCGGCCGTCCGCTGGCAGACGACGAGCTGCAGCTCGAAGGCACCATCATCGCGACGTCGCGCGGCTGGACGCTGACGCTCCGCACGACCGTGGGCACGCTCGTCGACGAGCGCACGCTCGACGCCAACGACTGCTCGGTTCTCGCCGATGCCGCGGCCCTCGTGGCCGTGGTGATGCTCGACCCGGTCGAGGCCGCATCGAGCATCGAGACCGAGGCCGAAGCGGCGGCCGCCGCCGAAGCCACGCCCACCGAACCGCCACCTGCCCCGCCACCGACCCCGGTCGTCGTTGCGCCCGAGCCTGAAGCGACGCCGGACCCCGAGCCCGAGCCAGCGCGGTCCCGCCCTCGCCGAACGACACGGCCCACGTGGTCCGCTCGCGTGCGCGGAGGCGGAGAGTTCGGCGCGGTCCCGGGTGGAACGGGTGCGTTCGATCTCGGCGTCGCGCTCGATGGCCTCGGTGCCAACGCGCTCGTGCGACTGGAGCTCACGGGTGCGTTCTCCGTCCCCCGCGACGTCGTCACGCCCAACGCTCGGACCGCCGTGCTGCTGGGCAGCGCCGCGCCTCGGGTCTGCGCCATGGTGCCCGCCGGACCGGTCGACATCCCCGTGTGTGGCGGCCTCGAGCTCGGCGCGATGCGTGCGAGCAGCAACGTGCAGAGCGCGTCGCCGGTCGCGGCGCTGTGGCTGGCGGCGCACGTCGAGCCGGGCGTGCGGTGGGCGTTCTCCGACCGCGTCGCGCTGTGGGTCTCGGGCCAGGTGCTGCTGCCGCTGGTCTTCCCCGAGTTCGAGCTGACCGACCCCGCCGACGACAGTCAGGCCGAGCTCGTATATCGACCGCAGCCCGTCGGGGTCCGCGGGCTCGCGGGCTTCGAGATCAGGCTCGCAGGCCCCGGCTGAGTAAAAACCTCGTCATCACGGCGACTTGCGCCTCGTTCGAGATTTTCCGCCCGCGGGCGTGAAGGAAGCCGCCGTCGCCGGGCATACGATCGGGTGCATGGGTGGCGTGTCCAGTTCGGCGATGGAAGTGCGTGCGCTCGCACCGACGTTCGAGCCTGCGACCGATTTCGAGTCGCTGTACCGCCAGTACTTCGGGTTCGCGTGGGCGAGCCTGCGGCGCCTCGGTGTCCCCACCGCAACGATCGATGACGCAGCGCAGGACCTGTGGGTCACCGTGCATCGGCGACTGGAGACCCTCGACCCGGCCGCGTCGGTCAAAGCCTGGTTGTTCGGCATCGCGCGTCGCGTCGCGTCGCACTATCGCCGCTCCGAGCAGCGACACCGCAGAAAGCTTGCGGCCTATACGGCCGCGGACGTCCGCGGCAAGAACGAGCCGATGAAGCGCCGGGAGGCGTCGCTGACGATGGAGACGTTCCTCGCCAAGCTCGACGAGAGCAAGCGCGTCGCGTTCGTGCTCAGCGAGGTCGAAGGCTGGAGCGCCCCGGAGATCGCCCGCGTCGCGGGGACCAACCCCAACACGGTCTACTCCCGGGTCCGCCTCGCGAAGGAGCAGCTGCGCAAGCACCTGCAAGACGCCGATAGCGAGCTCTCGCCCAAGGAGTGCGTCGAGGCCATGCGTTCGTCGACGGCGGCCCCGCCCGACGCCGCGAAGCGCTGCTGGATGGCGCTGGCGCCCAAGCTCGCCACGGGCGTCGTCACCTCGGCCACGGCCACCGGCGGCGCGCTGGCCAAGCTCAAGCTCGTCCTCGTGGGCGCACTGCTCGGGGGCGCGGGCGTGGTCGGCATGGACGCCGCCCTGCCCGAGAACCCCTCACCCACACCCGTTGCGGCCGCCGCACCACGGACCCAACCATCGCCTTCCGCCGCGCCGACCGCACCCGCGCCGAAGTCCGTCGCTGCCGCGATGCCCCTCGAGGCACCCGAAGAGCCTGCGGCCGAGCCCGAGCCCGCCCCCGCGCCGAAGCCCCGCGCCGCACGCCCGGCGAGCAAGCCAGAGCCCGTCGTCGAGGCGCCCTCGAACGACCTCGCCGCGCAGACCGCCCTGCTCGAGCGCGCCAAGGGCCAGCTCGCCGCAGGCAAGCACGACGCCGCCCTGAAGACGCTGACGACCCACGCCCGCCAGCATCCCGACAGCCCCCTCGCCGACATCCGGCAGCTGCTCGAAGTCGACGTGCTCTGCAAAGCCGGCCGCACCAAAGAGGCCCGCGGCCGCGCCACCGCCTACGCCCAAGCGACCTCCAGCCCCACCGCTGCAAAAAAACTCCGCACCTCCTGCCCAGAGTAGAAGTCCCCTCCAGGCCCCCTCCGGACCCACGAGAGAGGGCGAGTGGAGACGAGGGAACCCATGGCTCCGCTCACGAATAAGCAACTCTCCACCCGCACTGGAGCGGGTCCTTGGACCCGCGAGAGAGGGCGATAGCCCGTCTTGGAGGGAGAGCGAAGGGGGCTCCGCCCCCGCAGCGAGGGAACCGAGAGGTTCCCCTAAATGGCCTCGATAGCCCGTCTTGGAGGGAGAGCGAAGGGGGCTCCGCCCCCGCAGCGAGGGAACCGAGAGGTTCCCCATGGGAAGCAACCACTCCACTGTCCGCCAACGCGGGAGCGGGTCCCCCAGACCCGCGAGAGAGGGCGACAGCCCGTCTTGGAGGGAGACGCGAAGGGGCTCCGCCCCGCAGCGTCGGGAACCGAGAGGTTCCCCTAAATCAATAAACGAAGGGAACGATGCGGTACGGGACCTTCTCGCAGTACCGATCCCAATCGTCCCCATACTTCCGCTGACACATCGCGTGGTCCCGACGCTCGCGATCGATCAGCAGCGGCACGAAGTAGATCACGTAGAAGAACGGCACCACGCTTCCGAAGCCGCATGCCATGCACCACGCGAACGCCATGAGCATGTCGCCGAAGTAGTTGGCGTGTCGCGCAAGGCCCCACCAGCCTGACAGCAGCAGCTTCGTACCGCGCTTGGTCTGCATGCTCTGCGGCACCTTTCCCCAAATCTTGCGGCTGGGGTCGCGACGGAACTGCCGCTTCTGCAGGTTGGCGCTTCGGAAGATGTAGTAGCCGACCACGTTCAGCGCGAGCAACCCGATCGCCGCCCATGCCGGCAGGTCCGGCTGCGCCTCGAGGATGTACTGCTGCTGGATTGTGAAGTTGAACGGCATCCACACCAAGAAGGCGATCCACAGCATGAAGCCGAAGTTCTCCTCGATGATGTCGATCATCGAAAGCAAGTTCGCTTCGAGGACGAAGAAGTCCACGATGTACAGCGCCTGGCAGAGCGTCACCACCAGCATTGCGGTGGACAGCTCGCCCTGCGCTTCGATCTGCGCGGCCGGCAGAAGCACGGCGAACGCCGCCCAGCCGCCCATGCCAACGCGAGACTCGAAGAAGAACTTCAGGTCATGCCGACCCAGGCGCGGGTTGAGCACCGTGCCCATGAAGTAGTCGTAGATGACGTTGCCCGTACTCCGCTCGAGGCCGCCGCGTCGCCGGCCGACCACGTAGCAAAGACCCGCCGCCACGAACGAGAACACCGTCGCGAGCGTGAGCAGCGGACCGAGCTCGGCGAGCACGGTCTTGGCCGAGAGGATGTCGAACATCAGCGCGCCGATCAGCGCGGCGGTCGTGATGATGAACGCGAACAAGCCGTTGATGCGGTACTCGGCCGACTCCCCGCTCGGCGCGGGGCGCCCCTGCACGATCTTGCCGGGCCCGAACACGTACAGTACGGCGTGCGCGACCAGGAAAATCGCAAACAACACGCACGCGGTCAGCGTGGGCGCGGGGATCATCGCGGCCACGTCGCTCACCGACCGCGGGAGCCACCGCCCTCCGCCGTGGTGAGCGATCGCCGACCACAGGTAAAAGCCCGCCAGCGGCATCACGATCGACAGCGCCAGCGCCCCGATGGGACCGCCGAACTGATCGGGTTTGGGCTGCTCGTGCGTCATCGCGCGGACCATAGCAGCATGGACCGCCAGCGCGACCCGTCCGAACGCACCAACGCAAAACGCCGCGCGCGTGACCTGAGAAGTGGATCACACGGCGGCGTCTGCACCCGCGGGGCCGTCAGCTGTCGAGTGCGATGACCGCCGACGCCCGATCGAGCGCCCGGAGCTCTTCGGCGAGCACGTTGCGCTTGATCTTGAGCGACGCCGTTGCCGGGAACTCGTCGTTGCGCACGATGTACCCGCCCACCCGCTTGAAGTCGGGCAGCTTGCGGTTGCGCGCGACCAGCTCCGCGACCATTGCATCGACATCGACGTCGGCATCGTTGTCCGGCCGCAGCACCACGATGAGCTGCTCGCCGAGCATGCTCTGGCTGGGCCAAATGTAGTTGGCCGCGAACACGCAAAGCTCTTCGCAGCCGGGCAGGTCGTCGAACGCGGACTCGATGTCCTCGGGGTAGATGTTCTTCCCCCCCTCGGTGACGATCATGTTCTTCGAGCGCCCGCGCAGCGACAGGTGCCCGGAGATGTCGATGCTGCCCAGGTCGCCGGTGCGCAGCCAGCCGTCGACGATGGTCTCCTCGGTGAGCTCAGGCGCGTCGAGGTAGCCCTTCATCACGGTGCGGCCCTTCACCCAGACCTCGCCCACACCCTCTTCGTTGGCGTTGCGGATCTCCACCTGCATGCCGTCGACCGGCTTGCCGACGGTGGTGCTGCGGAACGGCTTGAGGTCGTTGACGGTGATGACGGTCGTGGCCTCGGTCAGGCCGTAGCCGATGGCGACGGGAATACCGAGCTCGTAGAAGAACTCGACCAGCTTGCGGTCCACGAAGGTGCCGCCTGCGAACACGTTCTTGAGCTTGCCGCCGAGCTCGTCGTGAATGGGCTTGAGCAGCCACTTCGAGAGCGTGTGGTTGGGCTCCTTGGCGGTGAGGAAGTCGTTGACCTTGATCGCCGAGTCGACCAGCTGACGCGGCGTCTCGTCGAGGTCGTCCAGGCGCTCGCGGATCCGCTTCTCGAGGTTCTTGAGGATGGTCGGAACCAGCGCGATGTGGGTGATCTCGTACTGCTTGAGCGACGCGCGGATGAACTGCGGACGCAGCGAGCGCTGGTGCACGATCGCCGCGCCCATCATGAGCGGCATGATGAAGCCGACCATGAAGTCGATCGCGTGGTTGGTGGGCAAGATCGAAAAGAACCGCTCGTCTTCGGCGATCGGGTACAGCCGACCCAGCACCTGCGCCTGCTCGAGGTAGTTGTCGTGGGTGAGCAGGCAGCCCTTGGGGGTGCCGCTGGTGCCCGAGCTGTAGACGACGCACGCCACGTCGTCGCGCGTGCGGTGCTTGAGCGTGAACGCGCCGCTCGGTGCGTCCTCGAAGCGAAGGCCCTTGCCCAAGTCTGCGCCCTCGGGCGCTTCGGTCACGAACACGATCGTCTGCTCGAGCGCCGAGCTGTCCTCGCGCTGCATCTTGGCCCACGTGCTGTACTCGGTGACCAGCACCTTCGGCTTGCAGTGCGCCGCGATGGCGAGCTGCTCGGGCACGGTCAGCTTGTAGTCGATGGGCACCAGAACGCCGCCGGCCCAAAACCCGCCCAAGCCGGAGAAGATCCACTTGGACTGGTTCTGCATGACGATCGCGCAGCGATCGCCCGCCTCGAAGCCGTGGCTCTGCAGCAGCGCGGCGAAGCGCTCGGCCTCCTGCTTGAGCTCGCGGTAGGTCCAGCGACCGTTCTCACGATGCCGATCGGCTTCGATGAGCGCAGTATTGGTTTTGAACGTGACGAGGGCGTCGCGGACGGCTTCGCCGACGCACGGGATTCGATTGAGGGTCAGCATGGCGGACGGCTCAGATGCGAGCGTCGATGGCGGCCGAAAGGGCGCCGAAGGTCTTGATGTCCTGGAGCTCGTAGTCGGGGATCTCGACGTCGAACTCCATCTCGAGCTCGCTCATGAGCTCGGCGGCCTGAAAGCTATCGATGCCCAGCGTCTCGAAGATGTCGCCCTCGGCCTTGATGATCGAGGCGTCGACGGAGTAGCGCTTGGCGCAGAGCTGGGTGAGGCGGTCGAAACTGGCGGACATGGGTGATGAACTCGCGTTGATGTAGCCGCGTTCTCAAGCGGGATTATGGAAGGTAGGGGCGCGGGTCGTCGCTCTCGACGAACTTCTTGAGCGCCGCCTGCAGCACGGGACGGGAGGCGAGGCGGACGAAGATCTCTTTCTCTTCGTCGAGCTGCTCGCGGGGCAGAGGCTTCATGAACGCCTTGCAGGTGCGGCGTGCCTCGGGGTCGAACTTGTTGGCCTGCTCGGCGCTCTTGCGGGCGGCACGAAGGCCGGCGCCCACGGGCACCATCTGGCTGACCATGCCGCACGCGACGGCCTTCTTGGCGTTGATCGAGCGGCCCGTCAGCAGCAGGTCCCGCACGACGGCGTTGGACACGTCGCGACGCAGACGAGGAATGCCGCCAAAGCCCGGCACGATGCCCAGCCGCAGCTCGGGGAACGCAAAGCGGGCGCTCTTCTCGGCGATGAGGATGTCGCAGGTGAGCGCGAGCTCGAACCCGCCGCCGAAGCAGATGCCGTGGATCACCCCGATGGTGGTCAGCGGCAGCATGTCGAGCCGGTCCATGACCGAGTGAATGCGATCGATGAAGTCGCGAAGCCGGGGCTCTTGCTCCTTCTCGGGCACGTCCATCAGGCCGTTGTAGAGTTCGCGCAGGTCGGCACCCGCCGAGAAACCACCGCGCACCGAGCTGTGAATGATCAGCGCCGAGGCGTTCTCGGTGTCGATGACGTCGAGAAAGCGCTCGAGTTCGGCGAGCATCGTGGTGCCGATCTCGTTGCACGGGTCGCGCCCGAGCTCGAGCTCGTACACGCCGTCGCGTAGCGTCCAGCGGACCATCTAGCGCGCCGCCTCCATCCGGGCCTTCTCTTCCTTCTCAGCGCGGAAGGCTTCGTAGACCGCGTCGATCTCATTGGAGAAGTGCTTTTCGATGACCGCGCGGCGCAGCTTCTGATTGGCGGTGAGCAGGCCGTTCTCGGGCGTGAAGACCTCGTCGACGACGATCGAGTTCTTGATGCGCTTGTAGAACGGCTGGTCGTCGTTGATGGTCCCCAGCGCGTGGTCGATGGCCGCCTGCGTGGGCTTGCCGGTGACGATGATCGACAGGAACGGCCGCGCGTGGCCGACCACGACCGCCTGCTCCGCGCCATCGCAGTGCTCCATGAACTTCTCTTCGATGGGCTCTGGCGCGATGTTGTGGCCGGACTCGGGCACCAGCAGGTTCTTGATGCGGCCGATGATCTTGAGGTTCTCGTCCTCGATGTCGACCTGATCGCCGGTGTGGAACCAGCCGTCGGAGATGGCGCGCTTGGTCTCGGCGTCTTTCTCCCAGTAGCCCGCGAAGATGTTGGGGCCTTTGACGAGGAGCTCGCCCTCTTCGCTGAGCTTGGTCTGCACGCCGTCGATCGGGATGCCGACGCGGCCAGGCACGGTGCGGTGGGGCTCGTCGAGCGAGACGATGCCGGTGGTCTCGGTCAGGCCGTAGGCCTGGTAGACCGGGATGCCGAGCATCTGGAACCAGCGCTGCGTGTCCTCGGAGAGCGGTGCCGATCCGCTGATGAGGAATTCCAGGTTGGGGCCGATCTGCTCGCGGATCTTCGGGAAGACGGCCTTCTCGGCGACGGCGAGCGCGGCCTTCTGCAGGAAGTTCGCCTTGCCCTCGACCGTGGCTTTGTAGCCCTCGATCCCGCGGGTGTAGAGCTCGAGGCCGATGCCGCCGCGCTCCTTGATCTTGGCCCCGACGCCGTTGCGGATCTTCTCCAGCACCGCCGGCACGTTGAGGAAGTAGTTCGGCTTGGCCGTTCCGATCTCGATCGCCAGCTTGGCCAGGTCGGTGGAGATCATCAGCGGGTTGGGCCGCGAGAGCTGCGTCCACAGCATCATCCGGCTCGCCGCAAAGCAGAACGGCAGGAAGTGGAAGACCCGGTCGGGCCCGTCCTTGGGCTTGGCCACGCCACCGATGCGGTCGGCGGTCTTGGGCAGCATGAAGTCGATGTTGGCCCGGTTGAGCATCACGCCCTTGGGCTCACCGCTGGTGCCCGAGGTGTAGATGATCGCGACCGTGTCTTCGGGTGCCAGTTCGTGCAGCTCGACCTCGACCGGGTCGTGCTCGAACAGCTCGTCGAAGGTGAGAACCTGGCAGTCGCCGCGGTCGGTCCACGCCTCTTCGATGGACGCCTTGAGCTCCTTCGTGCCCGCCATGAGCACCGTCGGCCGGGCGCTTCGCAGCATCACGGCCAGCTCGCGCGGCTCTTGACGGTCGTACAGGGGCACGATGATGCCGCCAGCCGAGATCGCGGCGAGGTCGGCGCAGACCCAGCGCACCGAGTTGGGCGCCAAGATGGCGACCCGGTCGCCCGGCCTCAGGGCGGTCTCGTTCAGCGCACCGCGGGCGCGCGCGATGAGGTCGAGCATGCCCGTGCCGTCGGTGCCACGCAGGGTGGTGGCGTGGACTTCGATGAGCTTGGTGCGCTCCGGCTTCGTTCGCAGATTGTCGAAGATCGTGGTCAGAAAGCTCATCGCGTGCGCTCCTCGGGCAAGCAGAGGCGGGCAGGATACCCACCGAATGCCGTCGTTCAACCGTGCGCCGCATCCGCTGAAAATGTGTCGCGAACGGCCTTGCGCACCCACGATAAGCGTGCAGTTTCACGGCGGTTTTCCGAGTCCGAATCCGCGTCGTGTCCGCACGCACGTCGTCGCGAGAGTCCCCGCCCCGCGGCCAGCGGTCCCACGATCGTGCGCCGAGCGAGGTCTCGCCTGATAGGGTTGCCGCCGTGCTGGCGCCCATCGTCGCCGCGCTCGCAAGCCTGGCCGAGCCCGAAGCCGCTGCCGAGTCCGAGGACCCGTGTGCCTGCGCGCCGTACGACGTCCGCTGTCGCGAGCGGACGCCGGCGTGCTGGGACGAAGGGCAGCCGGAGCCTCGAGCCAACACGCCACCGCCACCGCCACCTCCCGCGCCGTGGCCGGGCTGGCGTCGGCGCGGCCTCATGCTTCGCGCGAGCACGGGCTTGATGCACTGCGCGCAGGAGGTCTGCAACGGCATCCCCATGGGGGGTATGGCGCGCCTCGACGCGGGCTACCGAATCGGACTCATCAGCATCTGGCTCACCGTCGACGGCGGCGGCGGCCTGCTCGACATCCCCGAGTTCGAAGACGAGGACGGACTCGTCACCGGGATCCGCGGCGGTTTGTCCTTCTTCTACGCGGGGGCCGGCATGGCGCTGCACCCGATGGACCTCGGCCGGGTGGACCCCTTCGTCGGGGTGAGCCTCGGCTTCTCGCGCGTGGAGCAGCGCTTCCGATCCGACCAGCGCAACTTCGACCTGCTGTACACGCGCGGCGGCGTCACGCCCAGCGGTGGCCTCGACGTCTACGTCGCGCCTCGGGTCGCGGTGGGTCCACGCGTGGACGTCGTCCTCCCCTTCGGCGGGAGCCAGTGCGTCGAGCAAGACGGCCAGCAAGACTGCGTGAACACGGTCGACATCGTCGACACCGAGGAAGCAGCGGTCGCGCGCGCACGCCGTCGCACCTTTCCCCGCCCGTGGTCAGCCAGCGTACAAGTCACCGTCTACGTATTCTGACCGCGTAGCAGATCGCCCCACGCGACGGGCGCGCCCTGAACACCGGGCGAGCGACTGCGCGGGGGCCGAGGGCATCGGGCTCAACTGACGCTTGGAGGCGGCACCGATCGTCCTCTACCGTAGACCCCTTGGCAGGTCGTTGTGACATGTGCGGAGCCAAGCTCCGCGACGGCGAGACCGTCTGCCACGAGTGTGGTGCGCCGATTCCAGCGGCGGACGAACCGATCTCGGAGGTGATGGCCTCGAGCTCGACCACCGCTGTGGAAACCGTCCCGCCGGGGCCGGACTGGACCACGGCCGAAGAGCTCACCGATCCGGACTTCAGCGAGCCCAAGCGCAGCCGCACCGGGCTTTGGCTCGGCCTGGTCGCCGGCGCGGCGCTGCTCGGCGGAGGAGCCTACGTCGCGATAACGATGACGGACGACGAGGTGGCATCGCCGCCGACCGTGGCGACGGACGAGCCCGACGACGCGCCCGCCGAGCCCACGCCTCCTGCGACCGAGCCGGCGTCGTGTGAAACGCTGACGGCCCTCGAAGGCCACTGGTCGTTCATCACCGAGGTGACCGGCACCCGCGTCGTGCAATCGTCCGGCCTCAACGGATTTTACGAGCTCGACGTCGCCATCGAGGACTGTGTCGCCACCGCGACCGTGACCAAGACCGGCTACACCGCGCGCAAGTTCACCGACAAGCGCGTCCAAACCGCCACCGCGGTCCTGGAGCCCACGCAGGGCCCGCGCGCCGGCTTCTTCGAAGCGGAGTTCTCGATGCAGAGCGGCGCCGGGGCCCACGGCGTGCTGCAGTTCTCCTTCGCGGCGCAGGACGACTCTCTCTTCGGCGTGTACCGCCAGCGCGGCGCCCGGTGGCGCGACACGGGCTTGAGCGGCTTCCTCCAGGGCGTGCGCGAGGGCGAGTATCCCCGCGACCCCATCGCCGCCGCGCAGTCCTGCGCCACGCGATGCAACCTGGCCTGCGACACCGCGACCCGCGACGACGTCACCGACGCCGCCATGCAGGCCTGCACCTCCGCGTGCGCCGAAGACTCCAGCGCCGCGGCCCGATGCGGTGACGCCCAGCCCCTGCCCGAGGCGCTGGCGCTTCCGCTCGAAGGACCCGGCAAGCTCAAGTCGCTGTGCAAGCGCATCGGCGGGTGCGCCAAGAAGCTCGCGCGCGGCATCAAGACCCCACAGCTTGCCGAAGACCGCCTGCCCGAAGGCTGGACAGACGTGAAGATGGTCCGCGGAAAGAAAGAGGGCAGCCCCCGCCTCGCCGTCCACGGCGGCGACGGGTGGTACCTCAGCGCCCCACTGCTCGAGGTGCCCCGCAAAGCCAAGCTCGGCAAGCAGCGCCTCTACGGCCGCCAGCTCGGTGACGGGACCGCACGCAAATACGTGCTGGGCCTCTCGCGCGCCTCCGGAGACGGCGCCGCAGAGACCTTCATCGCCTGCCGCCTCGACGACCAGGCCACCTGCGTCCGCGTACCGAAGAGCCGCGACGACGTCGTCAGCGCGCTGCCCGAAGGCGTGCTCTCGATCGGCGCGCGCGCGTCCGGTCCCGCCGGCGTCTTCAGCTGGTAAGCGCGGTCTTGTGGCGCCATGCGGTGCCACGCGCAGCCGCCATCCTCGGTATCCTCTCTGTCAGGGGTGGAAGACGCGAACGCGAGCTCGGGCGGAGACCGCACCGACGCACCGACCGTGACCGTGGGTACCGGTGTGACCGCGCCGGTACCTGACGTGTCTGCCCCTCCCCGGCTCGACCGATACCGCATCCTGCAGGGGGTTGGGCGTGGAGGAATGAGCGTGGTCTATGCCGCGCATGATCGACAACTCGACCGGGACGTCGCGCTCAAGGTCTTGCGACGCAACGAGGACCAGCCTCTCGATGAGGCTCGGCTCTTCGCGGAAGCCCGTACGCTTGCGGGACTCGCTCACCCCAACATCGTCCCGGTGTTCGACGTGGGTCGCTCACACGACGGCGACGTCTACATGGCGATGGAGCTGGTTCGGGGAAAAACCCTGCTCCAGTGGCTTGGCGCAGCGACCCGGACGTGGCCAGAGGTTGTAGACGTGTTGATGCAAGCGGGCCGAGGGCTCGCAGGCGCACACGCGATGGACCTCGTCCACTGCGACTTCAAGCCAGGCAACGTGCTGGTCGGGGACGACGGCCGCGTGCGCGTGGTCGACTTCGGAATTGCGCAGCGAACCTTGCTCAGCCGTACGCTCGTCTCGACCAACGCCGAGGACGCCGCCTCCCCGCGCCTACGTATGGTCGTAGGCACGCCGCGCTACGTCTCCCCTGAGCAGGCCGCCGGCCGGCCTCTCGAACCGCCCTCGGACCAGTTTAGTTTTTGCGTGACGATGTACGAGGCGCTGTACGGGCAGCATCCCTTCGCGGGGCGCGACCATCGTCAGCGACTTCGACAGGCTCGCGCCGGGATCATCCGCCCGGCACCTCGCGGTACCGCGGTTCCCGGCCGCGTGCATGCAGTGATCCGCCGAGGGTTGCGTCGCGCTCCGTCGGAGCGATGGCCATCGATGAACGCCCTGCTCGAGGCCCTCGAGCGGGCGAGGGCCAGCCGCCGGCGCACGATTGCACTCGCGATCTCCTGCGGTCTCGGGCTGGGCTTCGGTGCGCTCGGCCTGTCCGCGACGCCGGACCCGTGCGCATCCACCCGGGCCGCTCTCGACGACGCTTGGTCCCCGCAGCGACGCGACCGCATCCACGACGCCTTCGTCGCGTCCTCGCTCCCCGCCGCCGAGGCGCAGGCGACCGGACTCGACGAGTCTCTGAGCACGTTCGTCTCCGACTGGGTCCAGACTCGGTACGACGCGTGCACGACCACGAAACGGACCCCCGCTCAAAGCAGCGCCACGCTGGACTGCTTGCGCGATGCCAAGACCCAGTTCGTCGTGCTGGTCGAAGAGCTCGGCACGGCCGAAGCCGAGGTCTTGCGCAATGGCTCCGAGGTGGTCTCGTCTCTTCGAGACCCGGTGACGTGCAGCGAGGCGCAGTCTGGCGTGCCACCATCCACCGCCTCGTCGCCCCGCAGTCGCTCGCTCGCCCGGTCGCTCGAGCGCGTCCCCGTTCTGCTCGGCCTACATCGCTACGAACGCGCTGACGAACTCACCAAGAAGGTGCTCCACGAAGCACGACAACTTGGCGATCCTTCCTTGCTTGCTGACGCGCTTTCGCGCCGTGGCGACGTGCTCGACGGCCGCGGCTTGGTGTCGGATGCGGTCGAGCTGTGGGAGCAGGCGTTTCACGCGGCAAACGAAGTTGATCGGGACTTGCTTGCCGCCGAGATCGCGCTCGGACTGCAAGTTGCGTACGGCTACGACCTCGATCAACCAAAGCCGGCGGCGCGCTGGAGCGGGCTCGCACGAGCGGCCGTGGAGCGGCTTGGAGACAGCGCAGACTGGCGAGGGCCCGAGCAGGTCCGGACCGAAGGCCTCATCGAGCTTCGGGCGTCGAATTTCTCGGTCGCCCGTGATCACTTCATCGATGCGCTCGCAGCGTTCGAGGCAATCGGAGATCACGGCACGCTTCGCTATGCCGAAGCACAAAGCAACCTCGGTATCGCCAATCTCAACCTCGGACGCCTCGAAGAGGCGGAACGCGACCTCACACGGGCGCGCGCACTCACCGAGGGCGTCGTTGGCCCCTACAACAGTCGGCTGATCACGGTGCTGAACAACCTCGGAAGCCTCGCACAGATGCAAGGTGACCACGCAAGCGCAGCAACGTATTTCCAGCGGGTCTATGAAGCGGAAGTGGCCGTATTTGGCCCTGACGACGTGCGCGTGGCGATGTCCACGAACAACCTCGGGACCGCACTGTCCAGCATCCGCCGCGATGACGAAGCAGAGGCGTACTACCGGCGCTCGATCGCGGCATACGAGTCCGGAGAGCACATCGACATCGACCTCGCCCGTCCGATGGGCAACCTTGCGGTTTGCTTGATGCGCCGCAAGAGCTTCGACGAAGCCGAGATGCATCTACTCCGCGCCATCGAGCTGATCCAGGGCGAGGGAGGGCCACGGCATGCCGACCTCAGTGGACAGTGGTTCAACCTCGGCTCCGTCTACATCGACACCGACCAGCCAGAGAAAGCACTTGAAGCCATGGAGCGGTCGCTCGAGGTCGACCGCCACGTCTTGGGCGACGACCACGTTTACATCGCGCAGACGATTGGAGCGATGGCGAAAGTCCACGCGCGACAGAACCGGCCAACGCAGGCGCGCTCACTTCTCGAGGAGGCCATTGCCATGTATCGGCGCGTCGAAGGCGACCCCATGCTGGTCGCCACCGCGGAGCTCGACCTGGCCGAGCTGCTGTGGGAGTCAGGACAGCGCGATGCGGCAGACGCCCTCGTCCCCCAAGCCGAGGCCGCGCTGAAGCGTGCGGGTGCGAGCGGCAAACCTCGCCTCGAAGAGCTCAAGGCGTGGATGCGCTCGCGCTGAAGCGAGCCGTTCCTGACGCACCTCTCAGCGTCGCAGCCGACGCACCGCAGCCCCCGCCCCGAGCACCACCAGCGCGGGCACGCCCATGAGCACGCCGACCTTCACGAAGGGAAGCACCAGCATCATCGCGCGCGGCGGAGCCTCGCCCTCCCCTGCCCCCTCGCCGTGCCCGCGCGACGCCGACGCGCGGGTGTCCTCCGCCCACTGCGTCTGGGCCATCGGCAGCATCGCGAGACCGACCGCGCCGGAGAGCAGAGTGACCCACACGGTTCGGCGGACGATGACGCTCATGCGGACCTCCAGCGGCGGACGGCGGAGGCGATCCACCGCGCGTGCAGGGCGAGGTGAATCCCCACGACGGGCAGCAGCAGGTTCGAGGTCCGGTGGTGCAGCACGGTCCAGAACGGGTCCGGGGTCCAGCCGCCCAGCGTGAACGGCAGGAACGACACCGACGCCATGAAGCCCGAGACGACGACGAACACCATCCACGGGTACAGCAGCGCATCCCACACGGCGTTGATCCGGGTCGCCGCACCAAGTCGCCGCGTGAACCGGCGCGCGACCTGAACGATCCAATTCCAGTTGAGTGCGAGGTGCAGGGCAAACACGGGCACGAAGGCCAGCGTCAGCCACTCGTGCAGCGGCAGCCCCGTCGCCTGCGGTGCGCAGAGGATGACGAACAGCGCGAACAAGGCGAGGTCGGTCCTCACCTTCGTTCGCGTTCGGCCGGTGGACTCGCTCACTGGAGAACGAGTCTTCACCGCAGCCTGCGGGCCGTCCATTGCGTCCCGCTCATGGCTGGATTCACCCCGTGAATGTCAGGGCTCGTTGCGCGGGCCCGGGCCCCACGCCGCGTCACGGTCGACCCGCGTTTCGAGGAACCGCGCAAGCCGATGGAAGTCGCTGCGCTGCTCGATGAACCGAACCTGGGTCCGCATGGTGGCGGGGTCGACGAGCTCGGAGAACTTCACGTAGCAAAGGTCGAGCTGGCCGCTCACGCTGACCATGTGCCCGTCGAGGCCCTCCTCGACCAGGCCACGATACGCCCCAATGCCGAGCTGGCTGCCGAGCATGACGTCGAAGGCGTGAGGCGCCGCGCAGCGCGACTCGTAGCCGAGCTGCACGCTGCCGACCTTCTTCTTGCGGCCGGTTCGGGCCTCGTACTGCGTGGCGACGGCTTTGGCGATGAGCCGGCCGATGTCGAGGTTGCCCAGCGAGATGTGGCCGTGCTCGTCGCGCGGCAGCGACTCGATGTAGCTCTGCGGAAACATCTCGGCGAGCCCCTCGGCCAGCACCACCGTGCCGTAGTGCTTCTTCCGCTTCTCGCGGGTGAGCATGAGGTCGACGATGTGATTCGCGAGCCCGTCGATGTGCAGGCACTGCTGGCCGTTCTCCTCGACCGCGAGCGCGCCGCGAATGTCCTCGACGCCGACCACGAGGTGAGCCTCGCCCGCGATCGCGACGCCATAGCTGAGCCAGCCCGCCTTGCGCCCCATCGTCTCCACGATGAAGTACGAGCTGGTCGCCATCGCGTCGGCGCGCAGGTTCTGGACCTCCTTGGCCATCACGTCGACCGCGGTGAAGTAGCCGAACGTGAAGTCGATGCCGCGGTAGTCGTTGTCGATCGTCTTGGGCAGGTGGACGATGCGGAAGCGCGGCGCATCCGCAGGCAGCCGCTGCTGGTACTCGTGAAGCAGGTTCGCGGTCTTGAGCGTGTCGTCGCCGCCGATCGAGATCAGCGCGTCGATCTGTAGGTCGATGATCGCTCGATAGACGGCGTGCAGCTTCGCGGTTTTTTCGGGGTCGTCGAGGTCGGCCGACGTCTCCACGCCGCGGCCCGGGTTGGCGCGGGCGGTGCCGATGATGATCCCCCGCTCGTTGCGGAGCCCTCGAAGATCGCGCTCTTCGAAGATCCGGTAGTGCTCGTCGGGCAGCAGCCGGTTGGTGTCCGGGTCGTAGTCCTGAAGGTTGGAGTAGCCGTGGAAGAAGCCGATCACTTCGCGGCCGTCCTCCAAGAAGGACGTGGCAGCGGCCGAGATGACGGCGTTGGCTGCGGGGGCTGGGCCGCCCGCAAACACCACGCCGACGCGTCGAATCGAGTCTCCCTTGAGGCCAGTGGCGCTGTTCATCGCCCCGCCCTCATACCCTGAATGCCTCGCAAACCGACGGGCCGTTTGTCTCGACCTTCGCCGCGCGTTGGGGCCGTACCCACGCACACGGGCGCGGCGCGTCGCGTCGGGCCAGGGACTCCCTCAGTCGGCCGCGAAGCAGTAGGTCCGCGCGGTGCCCAGCTGGCGCGCCATGGTCTCGACGTCGCAGCCCGACGAATGGACCGACGTCCAGCTCTGAATCCACTCGCCGTTGGGCAGCTCGCCCCAGTCGTGATGGCCCACGCGAACGCGGTCACTCGGATCGTTCGAGGTCCAGTCGGCACACGTAGCTTCGGTCCGCCACAGCATGCCCAGCTCGTCGGACCCGGTGAGGATGTCGTGCTCGAGCCCCGGGGCGGGCGTCTTGCTGGCGGGCTCGCCGTACTCGTCGAGCATGTCCACGCTCGCAATGCCGCGCTCGATGAGCGTGTCCACGTCGGGCGCCACTTCGACCCCCTCGACGTTCAGCCACGGACCTTCGCCGATGCGGTCCCGAGCGTGAATGGGTCCAGTCGCGCTGAGGAACGCGCGCCACGTTCGCGCTGGTAAACCGGCCTGCTCCGCGAGGGCGGCACACCGCGCGTCGGCCCCTTCGAGGCCTCCCAGGTCGCCGCCGTTGCCCGAGCCCTGGCTCGTGACGAAAAACCCCACCCGGAGCGCGTCGTCCGACGTGGGTGAACATCCCGCCACAGCCAACAGCAGCCCCGCCCACGTCCGCATTCGCAGCACGAGAGACGAAACGGACGCCAACCGAGAACGTTTCGTTCCGCGCTCCCGCGGGCATCGTTGCCCACAAGTGCGCACGTTCCGAGCGGGACACGGTGGCGCAAAGTCGTGGTTCATGCGCTTTTTGTGAAGGACGGCGGGCCCGGCGTCCATGGACGGTCCGGGACGGCCTGCCTGCCCCCGGTGGCACACCGTCGGTTTGACCATGGCTCCACGCACCTTCGTTTTCCCTGTCCTTCTGATCTCACTCGCCGCCGGCTGTGACGACAACTCCGGCGGTAGTGACACCGACGCCGCCGCGTCCTCGAGCTCGAGCACCACCGATCCCACCGGGGACCCCTCAGGCACCACGTCGACCACCGCGTCCCCGACCGGCGGCGACGTCACCACGGGTGAGACCCAAAGCGGCAGCGAGAGCACGACCACGGGTGACGATCCCACGGCCACCGGCTCCGACTCCAGCTCCGGCGGCGACGGCGACTCCTCGAGCACCTCGGGCGAGCCGGTCGAGTTCGCGCTCACCAGCCCGGCCTTCGAGCAAGACGGGCTCTTCCCGGTGTCGATGCACTCCCAAGGCGGCAACACGCACCCGCAGCTCGATTGGGTCGGCGCCCCCGCGGGCACGCAGAGCTTTGGCGTGTTCTTCCACGACGTGAGCATCAACTTCGAGCACTCCGCGATCTGGAACGTGCCGGCCGACGTCGAGCAGCTGCCCGAAGGGCTCTCGACCACGGCGATGCCCGCCGAGGTCCCCGGCGCCGTGCAGCCTCGCAACTGGTTCGGTCAGTTCGGCTACGGCGGCCCCGGCTCGGCCAGCAACATCTATCAGTTCACGATCTACGCGCTCGACGTCGACGACCTCAGCGGCGAGATCGATCAGAACTCGCAGCTGCCCGCCGTGCGTGCGGCCTTCGAGGCGCACGCGATCGCGTCCACGGCGCTCAGCGGTCAGACGCAGGCGCCGTAGCGAGACTACGGCTCAGCCGTACGTTTCCAAGATGCCCTGGAGGTATGGCGAGAGCGGCGGCAGGTGGGCGAGCGGGTCGTTGCCGAGGTCCTTGCGCGGAAACTCGGGATACACGCGCTGCACTTCGTCCATGAAGTCGATGCCCATCTGCCCCATCAACTTGAACTGCTGCGGGATGACGCGCGCGATGTCCTCGGAGATTTGTTCGCCGTCGTCCCAGAGGCGACGCAGCATCGCGTAGACCTTCTCGTCGAGCTGCTCCTCGTCCACCTCGACGAACAGCTCCGGGTGACCGCGGTCGTTCATCAGGTTGCGGATGCGCTCGTCCATCGTGATGCCGCCCGAGGGCACCAGGCCAGGCATCGAGGTCACCACGGCGTGGAAGCGCGAGCTGATCATCGCCGAGCAGCATCGCAGCACCGACACCATGTCGAACATGTCGTAGTCGTCGCTGATGAACATCGGCGGCTTCACGTCGAGCCGCTCCGCCAGCGCCTCGGCCGACTGCCGGTCGACGCGCTCCATGCCGACGAGAATCGTGAACGCGTCCTCTTCGGCCAAGAAGCGCTGACGGCCGTCGGCGATGCCCTGAAGGTACGTGTCGTACTTGAGGTCCGCGTCTTCGGAGCTGTGGTGGTAGTAGAACGACCGGTAGTGCTCGCGCTTGTACTGGCCGACCAGGCCCTGCGCGACCGCCTTGCCGATGTCGGGCTTGACCGGCCACCAGAAGGGGTTGATCGGGCAAATGACGATGATCTTCTGCTTGCCGTCCCAGCCCTGGGCGCGCAGCAGCTCTTCGCCGCGCTCGCGGGGGGCGGGGTCGAAGGTCCACGCGGTGTCGGTGCCGCCCGTCGTGCGAACGCCGAGCCGACCGAGCACCTCACGCGAGGGGTTGTTGCGGCACTGCACCAGCGCGGGCTTGCAGTGCTTCTTGACGAAGTCCCGCAGCGCGGGGGTCATCGCGCCCGCTTCGGCGCCGTAGCCAACCGCGAGCTTGTCTTCCACGCCCGCGATGCCGAGTGCGCCGGCCATCATCGTCGACAGCGCGTTGGCGAACTTCGATTTGAACATCGAGCCCTCGCACGCGATGACGCCGTGGTGCTTTGGGCACTCCTCATAGAGGAACTTGGGGAACACCACCGGCAGCTCGACCTGGCGGACGGTCCGGAAGTAGCCGGCCGTGCGCGCCTTGTTCACCGACATGATCGTCAGCTCGAGGTCGTCGTCACCGACGACGTGGCGGAACTGGCGGATCATCTCCTCGACGCGAACGTCGGCGCCGGTGTTGCGCGTGCCGACGTATCCAGCCAAGCACAGCTTCAGCGGCTTGCCGGGCTCCCAGTTCTCCTGGTCCACACCCAGCGCGCGCTTCATGGCGACGCCCTCGATGAAGCCATTCATGACCTCCATCAGGACGTTGTCGGGGTCGAGCGCATCCTTGAACCGGCTCAGGAAGCCCATAGACCGCGGAGGATAAGGCAACGGTCCGGGCCGGCGGTCTTGCGATCGCTCACGTTCCCGCGGGAATTAAGCCCTGTGTGCCGCAACGGGGAGACGGCGGGCACGTCTGGAAGACCGTGGTGGTCTTCAACTTGATTGCGCTGGCGGAGTTCCTCCTTGGATGGGGCGTGTACTACGGAGTCGCGCTCATTGCGCCTGGCATCGAGTACTCCGAAAGCGCGCGGCTGCTGGACACCAACGGGGACAACCTCGTCCTTTGGCTCATCATGTTCGCCATCACGGGCGCAAGTGAGTGGTTCGGCTTCCGTGGCCGCCTGTTCTGGCTGCCCACCCACGCGTTCGCCGGGCTCGCGCTCGGTGCTCAGCTGGCCGAACGCCTCGGCACGGTGGGGTGGATTCTCGGCTTTGGCCTGTCGCTCTTCATCGTCGGTGCGAGCTGGTGGAAGCACCGCAACGCCGACGACGTGTCCGAGGCCGACGCGCACCGAGCCCTCGGCGCCGCGGAGCAGGCGATCGCAACCGCGCGGGTCGGCGATGCTTGGGATGCGCTCGAGACCGCGTTCATCGGAGGCACCGAGCCTTCGGCGGCGGTCGCGATGCACAACCGCCGCGTCCTTCACCAGGTCTACCGCCTCGTCGCGCCGCAGCATCAGGCCAGCCTCGGCCCGCTGTTCAACCAGCTCGACGCTGCATACGCCACGGTCGAGGCGGGCGGCAACGCGAGCGCAGAGCTTCCACTCGCCATGGTCGTACCGGCGCTCATCGAGTCGAAGGGGGAGCTCAACGACCGCGTGAAGCGAATGCTGCCCCAGCTCGTGCCAGCCCCCAGCCCCCCTCAGCCGCTCGCCTACGGCCCGATGGCCTAGCAGCCTAGAGCTCGGGGAACACGTTGGGTCCCGCGTAGACCACGTTGCCGTTCTCGGGCACGCGGAGCGTTCCGTAGTGGATGATCTCGTTCGGCGCGTGGCCGGGCGAGAGTGGGACGTCGCCGTCGAGCTGGAACGCGATGACGTAGTCGCCCTTGCCCGCGTTGTCGCCCTGGAACACCAGGCGAGTGCGAACCTCTTCGGGCGAGTACGGGAACCAGGTCATGTAGACGCGGTTGCTCGCGCCAGCGCGAAGCGTGTAGTTCGAGCCCTGGATCGAGGCGAACCCGGCCGCGTCGGTGTAGTGAAAGAAGAAGCGGCAGTCGCTCGCTGCAGCTTCACTGGAGTTCGCGCTGCAGGTGCGGTCGAGCAGTGAATCCACGAGCGCGTCGGTCTCGGCGTCGGTCTGCGCGTCGTCGTTGTCGCGGACTTGGTAGGTGGGAACGGCACGCCCCGACCCCATCCAGGCTTCGAACGCGTCGGTGGCCCTCTCGGCGAGGCCGCCTTCGCACATCACGACGCCTGAAAAGAGACCCGACAGTCCGCCGACGACGCCGCCGGCAACAGTATCCGCAAACGAGTAGTCGGCCGCACCGCAGACGCCTGCGACCGCGAAGCCTCCGCCCGAGGTGAACACGCCCACGGCGACCCCGCCGACTTGGCACCCCTTGGTCGCCGCTTCTGCCAGCAGCGCGCCACGAACCGCACTCGTGGTGGTCCACCGCATCACGCACGCGGTGTCGAGCGCCTGCACGTCGGGCGCCATGTTGAGATCGAACGGCTGGGCCGAGCCCACGCCGCACGCGGCTTCGTCCTCGGCGCCGTCGCAGTCGTCCCAGCCGTCGCACGCCCAGTCGGCGGGCAGACACGTGCCGTCGTCGCAGGTGAACCCGCTGCACGACTCGCCGTCGTCGCAGTTGGCTTCGTCCTCGCCCGACCCACAGTCAGCCTCGCCGTCGCACTCCCAGCTCGCGCTGATGCAGTCTCCGTCGGCGCAGGCGAACCCGTCGCACGTCTCCGGCTGAGGCTCGGGCTCGTCTTCGGGCGCGGGCTCGTCCTCGGGCTCGTCTTTGGGTGCCGGCTCCGGCTCGTCCTCGGGCGCGGGCTCACTCTCGGGCTCCGCGGCAGGCTCGGCGTAGTGAAGGTTGGACGCGAGGAACTCGGCCACGGGACCGTAGTCGCCGTTCTCGATGTACTGGACGGTCGGTTCGTCGTCGGCTTGCGTCGGCGTGGGGGCCCAGCCGCTCGGCCGCCGCTCGGCGCCCGCGTCACACGCCACAACGCCCAGGAAAACCCCGAGCGAAAGGCCAAACACACCCGAACGCTTCACCATGTCCCCGAATCCCGCCACAAAGGAGACGTGCGTCGAGGTGGGGAAAGGGTTCCCAGACTCTCACTTTTTCTCACGCAGGGCGTTTCGGCCGCGCTACTCGTCGTCGAGCGCGTCCCAGCTCTGCTGGATGGCCGCGGCGATCAAATCGGAGGCAGCTCGGGTGGACTCGTCCTGTACGTCGACGAACGCCGCCTGCGCACCGTGTCGATCGAAGTCGAACCGGATCGTCTGGCCCGCCGGCGCCCTCCGCTTACGCTTCGCGGATGCCTTGCGCACCGGCTTGGACGGCGCGGCGCGGCGCTTGGACTTGGACGATGCAGTCATCGGCGATCGTGGTGAGAATAGGAGTCGCGCCCTGCCCCCGCAAGTCAGGGGGTCAGTCCGTGGTGGACGACGAGCTCTTTGCAGACGCGTCGCATGAGCGTCTTGAGCACGGGAAGGTCGTTGCGCTCGTTGCCGAAGCGGCGCCAGAACGGCTTGGCCAGGTTGGAGGTCAACGTGATCGTGGCGTAGGGCAGCCACGCTTCGCTGTCGATGGCGGGCACGGCGAGAATCGAACGCCAGTCCCGCATGTTGTAGAGCCGATCCCACTCGCGGACCTGCTTCGAGGAGAAGTTGTAGTTGATGCTGGGGTGGTTATCGCAGGCGTCGTTGCTGTTCCCATAGTGAAACGAGATCCCCGCAACCCCTTGCACCGTCCGCTCGGGCGCCAGCTTCAGCGCCCTGCGCTTTGCGTGGGCCCGTGCTTCGTCGCCCGTCCGCACGTGCCGTGACGTCGCGACGAGCTGCAGCGCCTGCCGGCCTTCGTCCAGCTCCGGCAAGAACAGGCTGGTCGTGATCACCTCACCCGGCGCGAGCCCGAAGTACGTGCGCACGTGCTCGACGAGCGTCTTGAGCGACCGATTCGCGCGACGCTGCCACGCATCCGTGAACCGCAGCGCGCCCAAGTGTTGGTCGACCCACGCGCGGCTCGTGTCGAACCAGGGCAGCGAGTCGCCCGTCCATCCCCACTGGATCTGGCGCAGCAGGTGGGGGATGTAGCCGAAGTTCGGCAGCCACAGTGGGTTCACGTTCCACGTGCCCGTCCAGTACTGGTTGATCTGGTCGTCCGCGGCTTCGTTGCCGCCCACCATCACCGCATAGATCGCGTTGTCGCCCTCGCGCAGCGGCGTCATGCGCCGGCGGTCGAGCAGTCGGCGCAGGTTGGGATCGGCCAGGCTCATGCCGAGGACCAGCACGGGGGCATTGCCCATCAGCAGCTTGTTGAGGTCGGTGTTCGGCTTGGCACGCTTGTCGGCGAACAGCCCGAGGTAGCTGGTCTCTGTCAGCACGAGCGTGCCTCCCACCGTGCCGCGCTCGTCGAGCCAGCCGTGGAGGTGGTGCACCCGCGGTCGCGCGTTGCTGCGGCTGCGGGCGCTGAGCGGGAAGCGATGCTTCGACCACTCGCCGGGTGCGCCACGAAGCTCGGCGATCGCACGCTCGAGGATCGGATCGTAGTTGGTCGTGAACAGCAGGTCGCGATCCGAAACCTGGTGGGCCATCGCCGCCAGCTGTCGCTGGGTGCTGCGGAGAGGAAGCTGTTCGATCGGTCGCGGATAGAGATGGCGGGCGAGGTGCCGCTTGAAGTCGGTGTCTCCCAAACGGCGCCACGCGAAGTCGGCCGCGGCGTCTCGGCCGATGCGCTTGTAGACCTCGTCGGTGAGGTTCGCGATCGCATCCGGGCCGACCAGTGACCGTACGTACGCGGCGCCCTCGGCGTTTTCACACCGCCCGCGCAGATCGGTCTCGATCACCGCGCGCAGCAGGCCGAGGTTCAGCGCGTCCCAGCCGGGAAGCCCCGACGCCATCGAGACGCCCGCCCCCACGAGAATGCGCAGGCTGCCGGCGTCGTAGCAGCCGTGCAGGTCTTCGATCAGCTCTCGTCGGGCGTCGGCCACGGAGGGCGAATCCTACCGATCCGGGGCGCGTTCTCGCCAAGAACCCCCGAAAGCTGCGCCCGAACGCGCTGAACGGGGACTCAGGCCAGCGCGCTGATCATCAGCAGCTCTTTTTTCGCGGACTCGTTGTCCGGATCGCTGCGCAAAAGCGCCTCGTACAGCCGCTTGGCGGTCGCAAAGTCCCGCTTGGCCACCGCCTTGCGAGCCCGCACGAAGTGCAGCAGCAGCTGGGCCTTGTGGTTCTGCACGTCCAGCTGCAGCGCCTTGCAAAGCACCTCCTCGGCCGCGTCGTACTGCCGGTTCGAGAGGAACTCGTAGGCTTTGCCCAACAGCTGGTTGCCCCGCGGCTGCGATGGCTTGAGAAATCGGCTCGGCTTGGGCGGGTTCTTTTTCGGTGCGAGCCGATCCAAGAAGCGGCGGGCGTTCTTCACGGTCGCCTGCCCTGGCCCTCGTCTCGCCATGGGGTCGTCGGGAATGGGTGTCGGGTCCCACAAGCGCTGCACGGGGGCACCGGGTTCGGGTGCGGGCGCCGGAGTCGTCGAGACGGGAACCGGCGTCGGGTCCGGCATGAGCGGCACCGGGACGGCGGGCGCCGAACGTGGCGGCGGCGGTCCGCGGCGAGGCTTGGGCGTCGATCCCTGGCGCGGCACCGGCGTTGCCTGAACGGGCGGCGCGGGAGGGGGAGCAGGAGCGGGCACGCTCTGCGCAACGAGCAGCAGCCGCTCGCGTGCGTCCTCGAGGTGCGAACGGATTTCCTCGGCGGCGGCTCGCAGCTCGGTGGGCACGCGGGCCCCCTCGGTCAGCGATCCCCACTTGGCCTGGACCCGCTCGAACGCGTCCCGCACCTGAGCGGGCACGGCTTCCTCCGAGACCCCAAGCAGCTCGGCGTCCGATCGCTCGCGCATCGCGGCCAGCTCCGCCCGCACCTTCTTGATCTGCCGCAGCTCCGCTTCGCTCAGCGTCAGCCTCAGGCCCACGCCTGACGCGGACGCATGCTGAAGCCCGAGCTCTTCGACCACGCGCTCCGCAATGGGGTCCGCGGAGTCTTCGAGCGAGTGGGCGTGCTTGACCAGCTGGTCCAGCATGAAGCGACGCTCCGCAGTCATCTCGCCGAACTGCAGACCGAAGCCAGCCACCGCGCCGTCCGCTGCGGCGTCGGCCGTCATCACGTGCACGACCTCGGCATCGAGGCGAAGCTTGCCTGCCCCGTCCGGAAGCCGGACGCGAACGATCACCTGGCTTCGCACCTCGGGCAGCACGTCGCTCTGCACGAACATCCCGCCGCGGCTGATGTCCTGCGTCACCAGCTCGATGAAGTCGGTCCAGCTCCCGGTCCGAATCTCGACCGGGTGCCGCAGGGCGTAGCGAACCTCGCGGCGTCGCGGCAGCTTCAGCTTCGGCTTCGGGGCCGGGTCCGGGGCTGCCGAAGGCTCGGGATGGCCCCCAGGATGCGGGCCACGGCAGGCCTCCGACTGGGGGGACGTGGCCCCATCGCGGAGCAAGCCGTGCAGCTCTTCGTCGTCGAGGTCCGCCAGCAGGTCCGCCACGCGTCCCCGGGCCCACTCCAGCGTCTCTTCGGCGCGAAACCCCACGGATCACCATCGTAACGAAGGGCGCCGCGCGAATGCGTTCCCGATTCGACTCGGGCACGGACGACGGTGTCCGGGGGCGTTTGACCCTGGGTTCTGCGAGTGTGGTCGCGTCTCGCACTCAAACGGGGCTCGGTGCCCCCACATGTAGTCCGCCCGGCCGGCACACGCTCATCGCGTCAGCTGCGGCAGTCGGTCGGCGAGCGGGGGCAGCTCGAGGCGCGGGTCGATCAAGCGCTGGTCATACGCACGCCCGAACGACGGCGTGATGGTCCAGTCGGCGTCATGGCGCGCGCGAAGGGCCATCGCCAGGTCGTAGAAGCTCCAGCCTTCGTTCGCGTCGACGTGATACAGGCCGCCGCGACGCGCGGGCAGGCTCGCAAGCGCGGCCGCGGTGTCGTCGAGCATCGAGCACGCAGGCAACCACCGAATGCTTGCCTCCACACCGCCGCGCTCGTGCAGCCACGCAGCCATCTGATTGCCGAGGAGGTCGTCGCCGATCTGCCACCCGAGCCGGGCCACCCGCGCGTGGGGGTTCTGCTCGAAGACGCGGCGCTCGGTCTCCTTCTTGTCGCGCCCGTAGTCGTGGGCGGCGTCCGGGCGCATCGCGATGGTGTACGGACCGGGGACCGCCTCGGTGAACACCATCACGGTGCTCGTGAACACGAACGGCACGTCGAGCTGCCGGGCGATCCACGCGAGTTCGCTCGTCCATTCGTAGTTCACGGCCCACGCGTCGGCCGCGGGCATCGGTACCTGGGTCGGCTGGGACGCGACCGCGAGATGGAAGATGGCGTCCGGCTTCAGGGTCGAGACGTACGCCTCCATCGCGCCGTAGTCATGAATCGAAACCGCATCTCGGTTCCAGCCCGTCACGCTCCAGCCATCAGCCTGCAGATGCTTGCGAAGCGCCTGCCCGACGGTTCCGCGGCTCCCAGTGATCAACGCGCGTTGCGACACGCGCGGAGCGTAACCGACGGCCCCCGGGTCAGAATACGGGAGCGATACGCGGCCGCTGGGCAGGCTCCGCAAGGGCGGCTTTCCATCCTCCGAAGGTGATCGTTGGCGCCGTTCGGCGCACTATCGAATCGATGTCCATCCAACGCCCGTCGCTCTCGCGTGCAGCTCGCTCGCCGATGATGCTCACCGCGATGGTGCTCATGGCTTGTGACCCGCCGGCCGGAGACCGCGATCCGACGGACGGGAGCACGGGCGATGACGACCTTCCGTCCACGAGCGAAACGACAAACGGTGAGGCGTCCACCGCCGATCTGGACCCGCCGCAGCCGCCGACCCCCACCGAATACAACGTCGTGTTCGTCACCTCGTCCTCCATTCCCGCCGACTTCGGAGGACTCGAGCAGGCCGACGAGATCTGCAGGCAGCATGCCCGCGACGCCGGGCTCGAAGGAACGTTCGTCGCGTGGCTGTCGACGTCGACCACCGATGCGCTGTCGCGACTTCAGGGCGCCAGAGGCTGGGTGCGAACCGATGGCCGACCGTTCGCAGACCAGGCTGACGACGTCGTCTTCGATAACTTCTACCCCCCGGCCCTCAACGAATACGGCGAGTTCGTCGACGCGGACGTCCGGCCGTGGACCGGCACGCGATTCACGGGCCTTCGCCACGAAGACACCTGCGACGACTGGACGTCTCAGACGGCGCGGACGATGCGGGGCACCCCGTTCGCAGGCATCGGCCAGTGGATCGTGGGCCCTCTGGGTACCTGCTCCGGGTCCGCACCGCTGTATTGCTTCAGTACGGATCGGACCGTCGCCCTCGAAGTGGATACGCCCACCGAGTTCCGGCGCGTGTTCGTGGCCAACAAGTTCCCCCTCGACGAGGGCGGACGCGCCAGCGCGGACCAGCGCTGCCAGCAAGATGCCGACCATGCCGGCTTGCCCGGGACCTACCTCGCCCTCCTGCCGACCGCCACGTCAGCCGCGGCGGACCGCTTCGACCTCACCGGCCCGACCTGGGTGCGCGCAGACGGCATCGCCGTTTGGGAGCATGCGAGCGATCTTTCTCATGAGGACATGCTCGCGCCCGTCAGCTTCGACGCCAACGGAGCCAGGTCTGCAGAGATCGTTATGGCCGGTGCATCCAGCCCAGGAGCCCTGCCCGCGGCAGAAATCTGCGAGGACTGGACGACGAGCGAGGGCGAAGTCTTGGTCGGGCGCTCGGACACGGCCGGACCCGTGGGCTTCGGCGGGCAAGACTCCGACTGCGGCCCCGACCACGCCATCTACTGCTTGGAGCAGTAGCTGCGAGCGGAGGCCGCACGCCGCTGAAGACT